>PYJE01000112.1:7613-48479 GCA_003635305.1 Candidatus Poribacteria bacterium
TGCGTCACTAGTTAGGGCGAGGGCCTGTCCTTCGCCGTGTTCAAAATGTTCTGCGTCACCGTAGGGCGAGGGCCTGTCCTTCGCCGTGCTCAAAATGTTCCGCGCACTGTAGGGCGAGGGCCTGTCCCTCGCCGTGTTACGCTTAGGGAAAAAACCGTGCTCATCTCACTCATCGCTGCAATGGACGAAAACCGCCTTATCGGTAACGGACCGGAGATTCCGTGGCGGCTCCCGGCAGACCGGCGGCACTTTCGGGACATGACGGTGGGCAAACCGGTAGTCATGGGAAGAAAGACGTTTGAGACGCTGAAGCGGCCTCTCGGCAAGCGGCTTAACATTATTTTAACGCGCAACGTGAAGTATGAGGTGCCGTCCGGCTGTCTCGTCGCGCATTCGGTAGACGATGTGTTGGCAATTGCTGCCGATGCAGAAGAGCTCATGATTTGCGGCGGCGCGCCGATTTATCAAGCATTTTTGCCGCACGCGCATCGACTCTACCTGACTCGAGTGCATGCAACGTTTGAGGGGAACGTCTACTTCCCCGCGTTTGATGTGACAGAGTGGCGCGAGGCGAAGCGCGTCGATTGCGAACCAGATAAGAAAAATCCGTATGCGTATAGTTTCCTCTTTTTAGAACGGAGAACCGGCTGAACCCTAATGGAAACGCTGACTATCGCCAACGGCGACATCTATACCCCGAAATCTGTCGGGCGCGGCACTGTCATCATTCAGGGTGACATTATCTCAGAGGTGACGACGAACGGCGCGCCGCAAAACGCGTCTAACGTTATTGACGCGACTGGGTGCATCGTCATTCCGGGCCTCATTGACGGCCTCGTTCACGGCGGCGGTGGGTGCGATACGATGACGGGAGAGGTTGAAGACGTTCAGCGAATTGCCCGCGCGCATGCGGCGGCAGGTGTCACCACGCTTGTCTTGGGTATCTCCTCCGGTAGCATGGAGGTAATCAACGCCTCGCTAGCAGCGATAGCGCGCGTTGCTGATTATCCGATTGAAGACGGTGCACGCGTTTTAGGCTCTTATGTGGAGGGGAAATTCGGCAGTCTCGCGAAGAATGGCGCGCAGGACGCGCGGTTTATCACACCACCGAACTTTGAAGAGTTCCACTCTATGTGGGCGGCCTCCGATGGAACGCTGAAGGTTATCTCGATTGCGCCGGAGAGGGACGAAGACTTTCGGTTTATCAAACACCTCGCCGAATTCCGGAAAGATGCCTATAACGACATCGTCATTGCGATGGGGCACACGGATGCCACGTATCCGGTGGCGATGGCGGCGATTGACGCGGGCATCACGCGCGCCACGCATACCTTTAACGGTATGAGCGGCATGCACCACCGCGAACTGGGTGCCGCTGAAGCAGTGTTAGCGCATGAAGGCATTCATGCGGAGTTAATCGTTGATGAACGGCACGTTTCTCCCTTTTGGGGTGACGCGCTCATCCGACGAAAGGGGATTGACGGAGTCGGGTTGATTACGGACTGCACGGAGCTCGCCGGTGTGCCTACCGACGAGTGGCAAGCGCAGGCGGTGTATGTGCCAGAGTTGGAAGCGTATCGGTTGGAGACGGCAAAATACGTGAAAGATGGCGCGATGTATCTTGATGTCGGCGAGCCAACAGAACGGCTCGCTGGCGCGAACATTACGCTGATGGAAGGCCTCCGGAACGTCATCAACTGGGGTTATTCGCTTGAGGCCGCGCTGACGATGGCAACGTTAACGCCTGCGCGGAATTTCGGCATCGCCGGTCGGATAGGCACCATTGCGCGCGGTAACGCGGCGGATATCGTCATTCTTGACGAAAATATGAATGTCCGCGATGTCATTTTGCGCGGAAAATTGCAAAAAAAGTAAAAAAAATCGTAAAATTCCAACTTTTTTTACAAAAAAAGCAAAAAAAATTTGACAAACGGGATTTTTTGTGGTATAATTATACTTTTGGAAACCCTCACCGGGTCTTTTTTAGTCTTTTGGACAAGAAAAGGGGCAAATTATTCGGAAACATTCTAACGTTGATTCTCCCTCTCACGTTAATTTGTTCAGAATTTGCAATCTGAGGTTGAGGTAGCGCGCGTTGCGCTGCCTGGTGCCTCGTTTTGCATGGCCCCGCGAGGGGCTTTTTTCATGGAGAGCGGTTTGCTTAAGCGCGGTTTTCGTCCGCGCTGAACCTAAAGGACAGTTAAAAATGCCGACAATTAACCAGTTAATCAAAAAACCGCGCAAGCGTTCCCGGAAGAAGACGAAGTCACCGGTGTTGCAGCAGTGTCCGCAGCGTCGTGGCATCTGTTTGCAGGTGAAGACGATTACGCCAAACAAGCCGAATTCGGCTTTGCGCAAGGTGGCCCGTGTGCGGTTTACCTCCGGGTATGAGGCAACCTGCTATATTCCCGGGATCGACCACAATTTGCAAGAGCACTCTGTCGTGTTGGTGCGTGGTGGGGCCGTGAAGGACCTATCCAATGTCCGTTACCACATCGTTCGTGGTAAATTGGACACCGCTGGTGTAGAGAACCGGCGGCAGGGCCGCTCGAAGTACGGTGCGAGAAAACCGGCTTAACAAGAATCGGAGGAACCCCCATGCCGAGACGTGGCAACGTCGCCAAACGCGATGTGAACGCGGATGCTGTTCATAACAGCAAAGTCGTGTCAAAATTTATCAACAGCCTCATGCTGGATGGGAAGAAAAGCACTGCGCAACGTATCCTCTATGAGAGTTTTGAGATTATCGAGTCACGCATGAAGGAAGATGGCTTCGCGGTGTTTCGCCAAGCGATTAATAACGTCAAGCCGGTTTTGGAGATTCGTCCGCGGCGTGTCGGTAGCCAAACCTATCAGGTGCCGATTGACGTAAAAGCGGAGCGGAAGACGCGTCTGGCGTTCAGTTGGCTTATCCAATCGGCGCGTGGGCGTGGTGAGAAACGGATGGCTGAGCGCCTCGCTGGCGAGTTGATGGATGCGGCGCGCAACGAAGGCGGCGCAATCCGCCGAAAACAGGAACAACATCGAATGGCTGAGGCGAACCGCGCCTTCGCACATTACCGATGGTAGGCGCGTGAAACGCCGCCGAGAAGGACAAAAATGGCTGATAAGAAGGACAACCCCCAACAACGCTTGGAGCTGCCGCACGTGCGAAACATCGGCATCATGGCGCATATTGATGCCGGCAAAACGACGGTGACCGAACGGATTTTATACTACACCGGCCGCGTCTACCGTATCGGTGATGTTGACGATGGCACGACGGCGATGGACTGGATGGTGCAGGAGCAGGAGCGCGGCATTACGATTACCGCCGCCGCTACTACCTGCCACTGGAAAAAGCACCACATCAACATCATTGACACACCGGGGCACATCGATTTTACCGTTGAGGTAGAACGCTCACTGCGCGTCCTTGACGGTGCCGTCGCTGTCTTCTGTGCTGTCGGCGGTGTTGAACCGCAATCCGAGACAGTCTGGCGACAGGCGGATAAATACGACATCCCGCGCATCGCGTTCGTCAATAAGATGGACAGAACCGGCGCAGACTTCTTCCGCACCGTAGAAATGATGGAAGAACGCCTCGGCGCGATGGCGATTCCGGTGCAACTCCCTATCGGCTCCGCTGAAGGGTTTAGCGGCATCGTCGATCTCATCGCCATGAAGGCGCAGTTGTGGGATACCACAACCGGGGATGGCTCTGTCATCCATGAGACAGACATCCCCACCGAGATGGAAGCGATGGCGAACGAGTATCGTGAACGGATGCTTGACGCTGTTGCCGAATCGGATGACGAACTCTTAGAAAGGTATCTTGACGGCATTGAATTGTCGCCAGCCGAGATTAAATCCGGCTTGAGAAAGGCTGTGCTGCACGGCAAAACCGTGCCGGTCTTGTGCGGAACCGCTTTGAAGAACAAGGGTGTCCAGCCGTTGTTGGATGGCATTGTCTCCTATTTGCCGGCCCCGACAGATGTGCCGCCGATTGTGGGTGTGAACCCGCGGACAGAGGCGGAGGAGATTCGGCAGGCAAGCGACAAGGAACCGTTCTGCGCGCTGGCATTCAAAATCATGACAGACTCGCACGTCGGCAAACTCACCTACGTCCGTGTCTACTCCGGTGTGCTGAAGAAAGGCGATACCGTCTACAACAGCAAACGCGGCAGGCACGAACGCATCGGCCGCTTGATGCAGATGCACGCCAACAAGCGCGAGGAGCATCAAGTTGTCTACGCAGGCGACATCGCCGCTGTCATCGGATTAAAGGATATTGCGACAGGCGAGACGCTCTGCGATGTGAAGCAGCACATCACGCTGGAGACGATGGATTTCCCTATGCCTGTCATGGCTATTGCCATTGAACCGCGCACGCAATCGGATATTGACAAACTCAACCTCGCGCTATCAAAACTAGCGGAGGAGGATCCGACGTTTAAAGTGCATCAGGATGCAGACACGGGACAGACGCTGCTCTCTGGCATGGGTGAGCTGCACCTTGAGATTATCGTAGACCGGCTGGTTCGCGAATTCAACGTCTCGGCGAACGTCGGGAATCCGGAAGTGGCATATCGGGAGACGCTCCTTGAACCTGTCAAATCGGTAGGACGCTTCGTGCGGCAATCCGGTGGCAGGGGACAATTTGGACACGTCGTGATTGAGGTTGAACCGCTTGAGAAAGGCGGCGGCTTTGTGTTCACCGACGAAACGAAAAGCGGTGTCGTCCCTCAGGAATACATCCCTGCGGTGCAGAAAGGCATTGAGAATGCGATGAATACCGGCGTGTTGGCAGGCTACCCTGTCGTGGACGTATCGGTGCGGCTGGTAGACGGTTCACACCATCCGGTGGATTCCTCGGAAATAGCGTTCGGCATCGCTGCTTCTATGGCATTTAAAGATGCGATGAGGCGCGCGAACCCGACGCTCCTGGAACCGATGATGGACGTTGAAGTCATCGTCCCGGACGAATACCTTGGGAAAGTCATCGGCGATCTGAATTCCCGACGTGCGCAGATTCGTGAAACGGTTCAGCACGATGCCGGGCGACAGATAAAATCGCGTATCCAGCATATTCTCGTTGACGTGCCGCTGTCAGAAATGTTCGGCTATGTCAAGACGCTGCGCTCTCTGACACAGGGACGGGCGAACTACTCGATGGAATTCTCGCACTACAGCGAGGTGCCGCCGAGTATGATGGAAGACTTAATTGGTAAGTAGGCGTAAAATGGGCATGAACCCGTAGCGCGAGGAAGCTTCCTCGCGAACGCCGAGTTCAACTAGCAAAGGATAAAAAGAATGGCTAAGGAAACTTTTGAAAGGACTAAGCCACACGTCAATATTGGCACAATCGGCCACGTCGACCACGGTAAGACGACGCTCACGGCGGCGATTACTATGGTGCTTTCCAATCTCGCCAGCAAAGACTACGTCATGACGTATGACGAAATTGACAAGGCACCCGAGGAGAAAGAGCGTGGCATTACAATCAACACGGCACACGTTGAATACGAAACCGAGAATCGGCACTACGCGCACGTGGACTGCCCCGGACACGCGGACTACATCAAAAACATGATTACTGGTGCCGCGCAGATGGACGGCGCAATCCTCGTCGTCTCTGCTGCAGACGGACCGATGCCGCAGACGCGCGAACACGTGCTCCTCGCACGCCAGGTCAACGTTCCCTCTCTCGTTGTCTTCCTCAATAAGGCAGACATGGTGGATGACGACGAGCTGCTGGAGCTCGTGGAATTGGAAGTCCGCGAACTCCTCACGGAATACGAATTCCCCGGCGACGATGTCCCTATCATCGCAGGCTCCGCGCTGGAAGCAATGGAAGCCGCTGGCAGCCCGGATAGCGACGCGTGTAAACCTATCCGCGAACTGATGGAAGCCGTTGACGAATACATCCCGGAACCTGTCCGCGATACTGACAGGCCGTTCCTGATGCCGATTGAAGATATCTTCACCATCAGTGGACGTGGCACGGTTGTCACTGGACGCGTTGAGCGCGGTGTCATTCACACCGGCGATACTGTCGAAATTGTCGGACTCCGAGAGACGCAGGACACCGTCGTCACCGGTGTAGAGATGTTCCGCAAACTCCTTGACCAGGGGCAAGCGGGTGACAACATCGGCGCGCTGATTCGTGGCATCGACCGGGATGAAGTGGAGCGCGGACAAGTCCTCTCGATTCCAGGAACAGTCACACCGCATACGAGGTTTGAAGCGGAAGCCTATATCCTCACGAAGGAAGAAGGCGGACGCTGGAACCCCTTCTTTAGCGGATACCGGCCGCAGTTCTACTTCCGGACGACAGACGTTACTGGGAAAATGGATTTGCCGGAAGGCATTGAGATGATTATGCCGGGCGACAATGCGCAGATTACGGTAGAGCTCTCCAAACCGATTGCGATGGAGGAACAACTCCGATTCGCTATCCGCGAAGGTGGGCATACCATCGGTGCCGGTGTTGTCTCCAAAATCCTTGAATAATGCTGCTGTCTGGCCCCAGAGCGGCCCCGCAACGCCGCTTTGGGGTTATCTGTAAAGGATGCAAACATGGACAACCAAAAGATTCGCATTCGGCTCAAAGCTTTTGACTACCGGCTGTTGGACCTGTCGTCAAAACAGATAGCGGATACCGCCAAACGCACAGGCGCAGCTGTCTCCGGACCGATTCCGTTGCCGACGAAGAAGCATATCTATACTGTCCAGCGTTCGACTTTCAAAGACAAGAAGTCGCGGGAACAATTTGAGATGCGGATTCACAAGCGGTTGTTGGATATCCTCGAAACGACACCGAAGACCGTGGATGCTTTGATGCGCTTGGACCTGCCCGCTGGGGTGGATGTGAAAATCATCTTGTTGTAAGCGTTCGCGCTTGGCTGGATGTGCAGAGGAGAAGGAAAATGGTGAACGGAATCATCGGACGAAAAGTCGGCATGACCCAGGTTTTCGAGGAATCCGGGAAAGTGGTGCCTGTTACCGTCATTGAAGCGGGCCCCTGTCCGATCGTCCAATTGAAAACGCAAGAGAGAGATGGGTATGAGGCTGTCCAGTTGGGGTTCGGCGAGCGGAAAGCGAGCCGGACGAACCGGCCGCGGCAGGGACATTTTGCGAAGGCGCAAGTTGAACCGACTTGGGTGCTCCGCGAGTTCCGTGTGAAAAGTCTCGCCGAGGTAACCGTGGGCAGTGTTGTTGATGCCGGTCTCTTTTCGGAAGGCGAGCTCGTTGACGTGAGCGGCACCTCGAAAGGGCACGGCTTCACCGGTGTTGTCAAACGGTGGGGTTTCGCGGGCGGCAAGAAGAGCCACGGTGGTGAGCAGGACTTGCGTCGTCCTGGTTCTATAGGTGCGAGCGCGACTCCATCACGGGTTTTCAAAGGCAAACGGATGGCGGGCCGCTATGGTGCGAAACGGCATACCGTCCAAAATTTACCGGTTATCCAAGCGGATGCCGAACGGAATTTGCTTGTGGTGAAGGGAGCGGTTCCGGGCCCGCCGAATGGGCTCCTGCTCATCTGGAAGGCTTCCAAATCGGCACCGGAAGCATAAGGAGAAGAAGTGATGTCAACGCTAGCGGTTCACGCTCGCACAGGTGCTGTGCTTCATGAGAAGGAGCTCTCCGAGGCGTTTACACACGCTGAGGTGAACGGGCCTGTTATCCACCAATGCGTTGTCGCGTATCTCGCGAATCAGCGGCGCGGCACGGCATCCACGAAAACGCGCAGCGAAGTGAAAGGCAGCGGCAGGAAATTATACCGCCAGAAGGGAACAGGCAGGGCCCGCGTTGGGCATGCGAAATCGCCGATTCGGGTGCATGGCGGTGTCGCCTTCGGTCCGAAACCGCGGAGTTATCGGCAGCACACCCCGAAACAGGTGCGCCGTTTGGGGCTCCACAGCGCGCTCGCAGACCGGTTCCAAAATGAGCAGTGCATTCTCGTCGAAGATTTCACGTTAGAAAAGCCTCGCACGAAGGACATGCTCAGCCTCCTTAAGGCAGTGAACGCGGAAGGGAAGGTGCTTGTGGTGCTGAACGAACATAGCCCCAATATCTACCTCTCCGTGCGGAATATTCCGCAAGTCAACTGCTGCACCTGGGATATGCTGAACATTTACCAGGTGATGTGGCACGACACGTTGGTAATCACGGAGAAGGCGGCGGAGCAGCTTCAGGCGAAGTTTGTCGCCCCGGATGTTGAGGGAGGATAAAAGATGAACGACGTATATCAGGTGATCTTACACCCGCAGATTACGGAGAAAAGCACCGTCCTCCGCGAAGAGAACAAGTACGCCTTCGTCGTCAATCGCAATGCGACGAAAGTCCAAATCCGCCGTGCCGCCGAGGAGCTGTTCGACCTCAAAGGGGATATCGTCAGTGTTCATACGATGCAGGTGCGCGGGAAACCGAAAGGGAAGATGCACCGCTACAAGCGTGGCCGCAGACCGCATTGGAAGAAGGCGATTATCACGCTGAGGGAAGGCGCGACGATCCAGGCGTTTGAATCGATATAGGATTCACGCCACATCGTAGCGTGTTGCGGGATGCACTCGCAACCTACGGTGACAAGGTTAAGACTTGTTTCGGGTAGGCGCGCGGGCGCGGTTGCAAACCGCACCTACCGAACTGAGGAGGAATTGAGAGTGCCTAAGACATATTCACCGGTAACCCCAAGCCGCCGATTTATGACCGGCTATACCTTTGAGGAGATTACGCGGAGCAAACCGGAAAAATCTCTCGTCAAAGGCAGCAAGAAAACCGCTGGGCGCAATGCAAGCGGTCGGATGACGGTGAGACGGCGCGGCGGGGGACACAAACGCCGCTATCGGGTTATCGATTTCAAGCGCGACAAATTTGGCGTGCCTGCCAAAGTCGCCTCTATTGAGTATGATCCGAACCGGTCTGCGCATATCGCGCTGCTCCACTATGTTGATGGCGAGAAGCGTTATATTATCGCCCCGGTCGGCGTTCAAGTGGGCGACATGTTGAATTCAGGTGCGGATGCGGAAATCCGGGTAGGGAACGCCTTGCCGCTTGAAAAGATTCCGCTGGGTTCATCTATCCATAACATTGAAATGCGCCCTGGGAAAGGTGGGCAGTTAGTCCGCAGTGCCGGTGGTGCTGCGCAGCTCGTCGATCGTGAGGGGAAATATGCCCGTGTCCGCTTACCGTCGGGTGAGATTCGGCTGATTCCGGTGCAAGCGATGGCTACACTGGGGCAGGTTGGCAATGTCAGCAAGATTGTCATCGGTAAGGCGGGACGTTCGCGATGGTTGGGCAAACGTCCGAAGGTGAGAGGTGTCGCGATGAACCCGATCGATCATCCGCATGGTGGTGGTGAAGGGAAGAGCTCCGGCGGCCGGCATCCGGTTACGCCGTGGGGTGTTCCCACGAAAGGGTATAAGACGCGAAACCCGAAGAAGAAATCGAGCCGCTACATCGTTGGAAAGCGGAAGAAGTAGAGGAGGGACGCTATGCCGCGTTCTATCAAGAAGGGCCCTTACATCGATGCCAAACTGGCGAGGAAAATCGCGGTGATGGAGCAATCCGGCACGAAGCGGGTTATTCGCACCTGGTCGCGCCGTTCCACGGTGACACCGGAGTTGGTAGGACATACGCTCGCGATTTACAACGGGAAGAAGTTTTTTCCGGTGTATATTACGGAGAACATGGTAGGGCATAAGCTCGGGGAGTTCTCGCCGACGCGGACCTTCCGTTCTCACGCGGGTGGTTCAAGAAGGTAACATTCGTCGATGCTCAGTCGTCTTTGTTTGTGGGAGGCTGAGTGTGTATCAACAATCGCTTTTGTTGGGAGAATACTGATGGAAGCCAGAGCTAGGATTCGGAATGCGGCGGTTGCACCGCGGAAGGCCCGCCTCGTTGCCGCTCTTGTCCGCAATCAATACGTTGAGGATGCGTTAAGCCAGTTGCGGTTTACGCATAAGGCCGCGTCGCCTGTGATTTACCAGCTGATTCAATCGGCTTCTGCGAATGCGCAGTACAAAGACCCGAGCGTGGATATATCCGATTTGTATGTCAAGGAGATTCGCGTTGATGAGGGTGTGACGCGGAAATGGATACGTCCCCGGGCACGGGGGATGGCGAACCGGATTTTGAAACGGCATAGCCATATCACCGTCGTTGTGGATGAGGAGAGTGAGGATGATGGTGAGTAACACGGTGCGCAGCCATCGCTACCGGCTGAGCCAAGACTCCCCTGCCTCTAACAGTGACAGCCGCAAACGGGACGCAGTCTGACAGGAGGTTTGCGTGGGACAAAAAACTCACCCGCGTGGATTACGCTTAGGAATCATTGAGACGTGGGATTCAAAGTGGTATAGCGAACGCGACTATGCGCGATGGCTCCATGAAGATTTTCAGATTCAGGAGTTCGTCAAAAAGGAATTGGCGCGTGCAGGCATTTCACGCGTCGAAGTTGAACGTGTCGCAGACCGGTGTAGCATCAACATCCATACAGCCCGCCCCGGCATTGTCATCGGCCGCCGCGGTGTTGAGGCTGAGAAACTACAGGCCCTGTTGGAGAAACACATCGGGCGCCCGGTCCGGATTAACGTCTCTGAGATTAAACAACCGGATTTGGATGCCCAACTTGTCTCCGAAGCAGTGGCGACACAACTGGAACGCCGCGCCCGGTTTAAACAGGTAATGCGCCGGAACATTCAGGTTTCGATGCAGGAAGGTGCCTTGGGCGTTAAAATCATGGTGAGTGGGCGGTTGGATGGCAACGAAATCGCCCGTTCCGAATCAAGCATTGAGGGACGCGTGCCACTGCACACCCTCCGCGCGAATGTGGACTACGGCTTTGCCGAGGCGAATACCACTTACGGCAAACTCGGTGTCAAGACGTGGATTTTCAAAGGCGAGATTATCGGGGTGCCGGACAAGCTGAAAGGCGAGATTCCGACGCGTCGTGCAGGCCAGCGTGAGGACACCGGCGCACGCCGCCCCTCCCCGCGCTCCTCTCAGCCACCGCGTTCCCGGCGGGAATCGCGTTCCCGACAGCAAGGCGAACGTGGCCGCGGAAGAGGCGGCGGCGGACGCAGACGTTCACGCCGCGGCAGGGGCCAAGGGCAAGGACAGGGACACGGCCAGGGTGGGCGCAGTTAGCCGCCCAGTTGTGAGCGAAAAGGAGTGATTCAACATGTTAATGCCGAAACGCGTGATGCACCGAAACGTGCACCGCGGCAAACGCCGTGGCAAACCCCTGCGGGGTTCAAGCATTAGCTTCGGCGAGTACGGCTTGCAAGCGATGGAAGCTGGCTGGATAACGAGCAACCAGATCGAATCTGCACGGATTGCGATTACCCGGTATGTTCGGCGTGGTGGTAAAGTTTGGATTAAAATTTTCCCGCACAAGCCGGTCAGCAAGAAACCTGCTGAAACGCGCATGGGCAGCGGTAAGAAGGGCCCACCCGAGTACTGGGTGGCTGTCGTCAAACCGGGCAGAATTCTGTATGAATTGAGCGGCGTTTCGCTTGAAGATGCAAAAGGGGCGATGAAACGTGCCGCCCACAAATTGCCAATCAAGACTAAGTTCGTTGCGCGCGATGCGTAGGCGAGGTTTGCGTTGTCCGAACGGGCCGCCGGGCTTGTTCGTTTTGGAGGAAGAGATGAAAGCGGCTGAACTACGAAACAAGACGACTGAGGAATTGCAGTCGGAGCTGCAGTCTCTCAAGGAGAATCTGTTTAACCAGCGATTCCGCAGTATCTTGGGACAGCTTGAGGACACAACGCGCATCGGTAAAATCCGAAAGGATATCGCGCGGGTTCAAACTGTCCTGCGGGCACGTGCTTCGGGGCTTGAGGGGCAGGGAGGATAGTGTTGAACGAGGAAAGGCGTAGACATCGCAAGATGCGCACGGGCCGTGTCACTAGCAACAAGATGGATAAGACGGTTGCAGTGGCTCTGGTTCGGCGTTATCAACATCCCCTTTACAAAAAGGTGGTGCGGAAGACGAAGAAGATTCTGGCTCACGATGAGCGGAATAGTTGTAACGTCGGTGATGTGGTGCAGGTTATTGAAACGCGCCCGCTGAGTCGGCAGAAACGGTGGCGGGTTCAGGCGGTAGTAAGCGCAGTGCAACCCGCAAACGACTAATTGCGAAGAAAGGGTTTTCGTTCTGTCACCGGTGAGGTGCTGTGACGAAAAATACGGAGATGGTTCAATCACACACTCGATTAACCTGCGCGGATAACACCGGTGCGCGGAAACTGATGTGCATTAGCGTGCTCGGCGGCACACGTCGGCGTTATGCACGTGTCGGTGACGTTATCGTGGCGAGCATCAAGGAAGCAACACCGAATACGCAGGTGAAGGCGGGCGAAGTCGTCCGGGCTGTTGTCGTGCGCACCGCCAAAGAATATCGCCGTGCCGACGGTTCCTACATCAAATTCGATCAGAACGCGGCGGTGCTCATCGACCCGCAGAATCAGCCGCGCGGCACTCGCATTTTCGGGCCCGTCGCGCGCGAGTTGAGAGAGAAAGCGTTCACCCGAATCGTCTCGCTCGCGCCCGAAGTGATTTAGGAGGACAATTGTGGCACAGAGAAAACTGCATATCAAAAAAGATGATATGGTGCTCGTCCTCAGCGGCAAAAATAGAGGCGAGCGCGGCGTGGTTTTGGAAGTGTTTCCAGAGAAAAACCGGGCCATCGTTGAGGGCATCCACATGATTAAACGGCATCTCCGTCCCAGCCAGATGGGGCAGGGTGGCGTTGTGGAACGCGAAGGCACCATTCATGTTTCTAACCTCAAGAAGGTTGAAAGTTAGGGGCTTTCGGCGGCGCGGCATCGGACGCATCTCGGCGGAGATGCACCGCTTCAACCCGATAATGGAAACGTAGAGGATAAAGGCTGATGAGCCCATTTAAAGCATTTTATCAGACGGAAGTCGTCCCGGCATTGCAAAAGCATTTTGGCTACGCAAACGTGATGCAGATTCCGAAACTGGACAAAATCGCGCTGAACATCGGTGTCGGCGAGGCAATTCAGAACCCGAAGGCATTGGAAGATGCTGTCGAAGAATTGACGCTGATTGCCGGACAGCGCGCCATCATCACGCATGCCAAAAAGTCTGTCTCTGCCTTTAAAGTCAGAACAGGCATGGCAATCGGCTGCAAAGTTACCTTAAGACAGCAGCGGATGTATGAGTTTTTCAACCGGCTGGTGAACGTTGTTCTGCCGCAGATTCGGGACTTCCGCGGTGTCTCGCCGGACGCTTTTGATGGCCGGGGGAACTACTCCCTGGGCCTTACGGAACAACTCATCTTCCCGGAAATTGACTATGACCGGGTGAATGATATCCGCGGCTTGAATGTAACCGTTGTTACCACCGCTGCTACCGACGAAGAGGGGCGCGAGTTGCTAAGGTTACTAGGCATGCCGTTCCGACGCTAACTGAAAAGGAGAATCTGAATTGGCAAGCAAATCTTGGATTGCCAGGCAGCAGAGAACACCGCGGTTTAGCACGCGCGCCTACAGCCGCTGCAAGAGTTGCGGCAGGGCCCGCGGTTACCTGCGGAAGTTTGAGATGTGTCGTATCTGTTTCCGCCTGAACGCCCGCGCCGGCAAAATCCCCGGTGTCCGAAAGGCGAGTTGGTAGAAACGCGCGACAGCGCAGCCGCTACCGATGCGACACTACCTATCGGGCTGCGCGTGTATCCACGAAATAAGGAGAATCTTTCATGTCGATGACCGATCCGATTGCAGATATGTTAACCCGTATCCGCAATGCCAACATGGCGGGACATGAACGCGTTGAAATCCCTTCCTCCAAAGTCAAGGCGGAAATTGCCCGCATCTTGTCTGAAGAAGGGTTTGTCAACAATTACCGTTTAATTGATGATGGCAAACAGGGGATTTTAAGAATCTACTTGAAATACGGTAACACGAAAAAGGAGAAGGTTATCACGAACCTCAAGCGGATTAGCAAACCGGGCCGGCGTGTCTACGTCAAGTCCGATAATTTGCCGCGGGTTTACGGTGACCTCGGCGTGGCTATCTTATCAACGTCACAGGGGTTGAAAACGTCACCGCAGTGCCGAAGTGCCAAGATCGGCGGTGAAGTCCTCTGCTATGTCTGGTAGGACGAGTCGCGTGCTGGGTTCCGCGAGCGAACGAGAATTCGGCTAGCGGATTGAATTGGGAGAAAACGCATGTCACGCATTGGACAAAAACCGATTCCGATTCCGAATAAAGTGCAGGTAGTTTTAAACAAAAACGACGTGCACGTTGAAGGGCCGAAAGGGCACCTTGATTGGAGGCTGCCGCTCGGAATCGATGTGACGCTTGAGGAAAACGTCATAACCGTCCAAAGGACGAGTGATCAGAAACAACACAGGGCACTGCATGGATTGGCCCGAAGCCTTATCGCCAATATGGTGACAGGGGTTTCCGAGGGCTTTGAGAAGAAGCTCCGGGTAGTCGGCACGGGTTATCGGGCTGAAGTCAACCGGCAGAAAGTTTTGGTGCTGGATGTCGGGTATTCGCATTCCGTGTCTTATTCGCCGCCTGCGGGGATAACGCTCAGTGTTGAGGCTACAGAGACGGTGGATGGGCAGACGCACACGCCGATTCTGGTGAGTGGCATTGATAAGCAACTCGTCGGACAGGTAGCGGCTTCTATCCGCCAGATTAAGAAGCCTGAAATCTACAAACCGTGTAAAGGCATTCGCTACGATGGCGAACGCGTTCGGGATAAAGAAGGGAAGGCTGCGACGTAATATGGAAGCGACGAAAAAGAAGCGCGCAAGTCATGCCAGGCGCCGAAGACGCATCCGCCGGAAGGTCAGCGGCAGCGGCCAACGACCGAGGCTCTCTGTGTTTCGGAGCCTGAAACATATCTATGCGCAGATTATTAACGATGAACTCGGTGAGACGCTAGTAGAAGCCTCCAGTTTGTCGCCGGAGTTGAAGACGACGCTCGGTGGTAGTGGTGGCGGCGGCAATGTGGCGGCGGCGCGGCAGGTAGGCGCGCTCATCGCGCAGAAAGCCAAGCAGCACAATATTGACGTAGTTGTCTTTGACCGGGGCGGCCATCTCTACCATGGGCGCGTGAAGGCACTCGCCGAAGCCGCCAAAGAGGGTGGACTCAAGTTCTAGCCGCCCCACAGTTGCGCAACGCGCAGTGGCAAGGAGAATTTTTTGCTGAGAGATAAAATTAACCCTGATGAATTTGAATTTGAGGAGCGCGCCATCGCAATCAACCGCGTTATGCGTGTCGGCAAAGGGCGACGGACCCCGAGTTTTAACACGCTTTCGGTTGTCGGCAATCGTGATGGCATCGTCGGTATCGGGTTTGGCAGCGCGAGTGAGGTGGCAGGGGCTATTCAGAAAAGCCTCGCCGATGCGCGGAAAAACCTGATTCGGGTGCCGCTCGTTGAAGGCACGCTCCCACACGAAATCATCAGCGAATTCAAATCCGCCAAAGTTTTGCTGAAACCGGCTAGCCCCGGCACCGGCATTATCGCCGGACACGCTACGCGCGCTATCTTGGAATTTGCAGGTGTCCGAGACGCGCTGACGAAGTGTCTTTCCTCGCGGAACGTGAAAAACATCGCCGAAGCCACCATGCTGGGGTTGAAAAACCTCAAAGATGTGAACGAAGTGGCACGGCTCCGTGGCAAGACCGTGGAGGAATTGCTGCACAAAAAGTAGCCTGTCTCTGCACGGCGATGTTTCGGCGGTTACGTGATGCCCCTCGGCCAGCGCGGGGCGATTCACGCACAGATTCAGAAGCCCTCTAACCGTAATTTATTCAGACACAGGCGTTTTACGTCTATGGAGTGAATCTTGATGAAATTGAATGAACTCAAGCCCGCGCCCGGAGCGAGGCGTGCCCGAAAGCGAGTCGGCCGAGGCAATGCATCCGGCCGGGGCGGCACCTGCGGCCGCGGGCATAAGGGGCAAAAATCCCGTTCCGGTGGTTCTATCCCGGCATGGTTTGAAGGGGGACAGATGCCGCTAGTGCGGCGGCTCCCCAAGCGCGGGCCGCGAAGAACCGCCCACAAACGATTGGCATACGATGTCGTCAACGTTGAAACCCTTAACCGATTTGAGGCGGAAGACGTTGTGAATCCTGCCACGCTGCGGCAGAAGGGCATCGTCAAACGAAAAAACGCGCTAATAAAGATACTGGGAGAGGGTGAGCTCGAAAAACGGCTGAACGTCCAAGCCCATCGCTTCTCAAAAACGGCTATTGAGAAGATCGAGTCACAAGGCGGCACGGCTGAGGTGATTTAAGTGATTAAGGCATTTCAAAACGCTCTCAAAATCCCGGAATTGCGGCAGCGCATCATTTTTACGGCGTTGTTTTTGATTGTGTATCGCCTCGGTGCCCACATCACACTCCCCGGTATTGATGACCAGGCGTTGGAAGCATTTTTCCGGCAGCTTATGGAACGCGGCGGAAACGTCATCGGCTTCATTGACTTGTTCTCCGGCGGTGCTTTCAGCCAAATGACGATTTTCGCGCTCGGCATCCAGCCGTATATCAGTGCCTCAATCATCATGCAGCTCCTCGCTGTCATCGTGCCGTCCTTGGAGAAACTCTCTAAGGAGCCCGATGGCAGGAAGAAGATTACGCAGTACACCCGCTACGGCACAGTCATCCTGAGTCTCATTCAGGGGATAACGATTAGCATCGTTTTGCGGAATCCGGGGCAAATCACTGGACAGGCAGAACAGGTGGTGACGAACCCAGACCTCTGGTGGCACTTTTTGGTAGTCCTCACCTTGACGGCTGGCACCTCTTTTGTGATGTGGCTCGGCGAACAGATTACGGAGCGCGGCATCGGCAACGGCATCTCGCTGATTATTACCGTCGGTATCATCGCCGGATTGCCGGGGGGCATCACGACTGTCTTCAACAATCTGTTCTCCAATCCGAGTTTCGGGATTCCACAGCTTGTGCTCCTGACAGGACTTGTCATTGTCGCAGTGATGGGGACTGTCTTTATCACGCTCTCTGTCCGCAGGATTCCGGTGCAATATGGACGGCAGATTCGTGGCAGGAGAGTGTTCGGTGGACAGACGACGCATCTCCCACTCCGTGTGAACGCCGCGGGCATGATTCCGATTATTTTCGCCGTGACGTTAATTCAGTTTCCGACGACTGTCCTCAACTTTTTGCCGCGTGATTGGGGATGGGTAGTCGGTGCGAGCGCGCTTTTTAGTCCTGGCTCGCCGTTATATCTGATTGTTTACGCGCTGCTGATTGTTGGGTTCACCTATTTCTACACGGCGGTGCAAATCAACCCGGTTCAGATGGCGGAGGATTTGCAGAAATATGGGGGCTTTATTCCCGGCATTCGTCCGGGCAGGCAGACGGCGGATTACATCAACACGACGCTGACGCGCATCACGCTTCCGGGCGCGCTATTCCTCGCGGCTATCGCCGTGATTCCGATTATCATCACGAGCCGTTTGGGTATCGGCAACATGGTGGAAGGTGCCTCCGTTTTGATTGTTGTCGGTGTGGTGTTGGATACGATGTCGCAGATTGAATCCTATTTGACGACGCGCCACTACGAAGGGTTCCTCAAGGATCGGAAGCTCCGGAACCGGCGGCGATAAATGGAGAAGAGACATGAAAGTCAGACCATCTGTTAAGAAGATGTGTAACCGATGTAAGGTTATTAAGCGCAAAGGGGTTATCCGCGTGATTTGTCCTGCTAACCCGAAGCACAAACAGCGGCAGGGTTAATCCCGCTGCGCGAGGAGGAGGAAAACCATGGCAAGGATTGCAGGCGTAGATCTGCCGCGGAACAAACGGGTAGATATCGCACTTACGGCGATTTACGGCATTGGCCGTTATACTGCATCGCAGATTGTCAACGATTTGGAGATCGATCCGGCGACGAAGGTGGATAGCCTTGCGGAGAACGAGGTGAACCAGATTCGGACGAAGATCACCCGGGATTACAAGGTTGAGGGTGACTTGCGCCGCGAGGTAGATCAGAACATTAAGCGGCTGATGGATGTGAACAGTTATCGTGGTTTGCGTCACCGCCGGCAGTTGCCGGTTCGCGGCCAGCGCACCAATACGAACGCTCGGACGCGTAAAGGCAAGGCGCGCACGATTTCCGTCGGCAGGAAGGCGAAAGAGGCGGCACGCAAGGGCGGCTAATTTTGCGCGGCTGTGTGGCTCGATTGCATGTCCATTTGGGCCACGCGGCATATCTGGTACCGAATTCATTTCTGTGGTTTGGAGTCGCCTGATTCCAAACGGGACAAGAGCGTTTGGAGGATGGACAGGTTTGTAGGATTCAGATGCTCTGGTTTCGCTACAGACACGATTGGTATTAAAGGAGAAACGGTTTTGCGTGGAAGAAGAAGAGAACGCAAGAACGTGCCTGAGGGTATCGCCCATATCCAGGCTACCTTCAATAACACGATTATCACGATTACGGATTTAAACGGGAACACCGTCGCTTGGGCGAATGCGGGGATGACGTTCACGGGTTCGCGGAAGTCTACGCCGTTTGCGGCGCAGCAGACTGCGGAGTCTTGCGCGCGTCGAGCGATGGACCACGGTATGAAGCGCGTTGAAGTGCGAGTCAAAGGGCCGGGTTCTGGCCGTGAGTCCTCTATCCGCGCGCTCGCGCAATCGGGGTTGCAGATTACGGCGATGAAGGACGTGACACCTATCCCACACAACGGCTGTCGTCCCCCGAAGAGACGGCGCGTTTAAGTTTCGGGACGGACGCAAATGCCATCATTCGCCGTTCGTTCTGTGGAAGTCCTAACCTTGTTGATAGCGAGGGAGCAATGAGTAGATATTTAGATTCAGTCTGTAAATTATGTCGGCGGGAGGGTGAGAAGCTCTTTCTGAAGGGGCACCGTTGCAACGGGCCGAAGTGCGCTTTTGAGCGTCGCAGTTACCCGCCGGGGGAGCACGGCCAAAAGCCCCCGAGTCGCGTTCGGGGTGATTTTCGGCGGCAATTGCGGGCGAAGCAGAAAGCGAAGCGCACTTACGGTGTGTTCGAGAAGCAGTTCCGCAACTATTACTTCAAAGCCTCGCGTCAAACCGGTATCACGGGCGAGAATTTGATTAGCCTTCTGGAACGCCGCTTGGATAATGTTGTCTATCGGCTTGGGTTTGCAACCTCCCGCAACCAGGCACGTCAACTCGTGAAGCACAACCACTTCCTGATCAACGGCAGGCGGGTGAATATTCCCTCCTATACGGTGCAGGTTGGGGATGTGATTACGCCGCGTGAGCGGAGCCGGCACCTTGCCGTCATTCAGGAGGCGTTGGATTACGCGAAGCAGCGCGGTGCCCCCGAATGGCTGGATATTGACACCGATAAGGCGGAAGGCCGCGTGCAAGGTGCCCCCGTGGTGGAGCAGATTGCAATGGAGCTTGAAACACAGCTCATCATTGAGCTTTACTCCAGATAATTCTTTTGTGTGGTTCAAAGGGAGCCCTGGCGCGCCCGATTCGCGCAATCGCAAACTCCCTTCGGGCCACACAACGCCCCCACTTCTATAGGAGGAAATTGATGATAAGGTCCGAGCTATCGATACCGGAACGGCTGATAACGGACACCGCGTCCTTACGGCCGAATTATGCCAAGTATACGGCTGAACCTTTTGAGCGCGGCTATGGAACGACCCTCGGCAACTCGCTCCGCCGCGTCCTCCTTTCTTCAATTAAAGGAGCCGCCATCACGGCTGTCCAGATCGACCAGGTGCAGCATGAATATTCGACTATTCCGGGTGTCAAGGAAGATGTCGTCCAGATTCTCCTCAATCTCAAGGAGATTCGGTTTCGGATAGAGACAGACGAACCGATGACGCTGTGGCTGAACGCCGTTGGTTCCGGCCAGTTAACTGCCGCGGATATCAAGCCGAACGCGTTCGTTGAGATTATCAATCCAGACCTGCATGTTGCCACGCTTGACAAATGCGATGGTTTGGATATGGAGATTCATGTCCGAACCGGGCGCGGCTACTCACTCGCTGAAGAACACAGACCTGCCAGACACACCATTGGGTTGATTCCCGTTGACGCGAAGTTCTCGCCGGTCGAAAAAGTCAATTTCTGGGTAGAGGAAACCCGCGTTGGCGATATGACGAACTTTGACAAACTCAACTTGGAAGTCTGGACAGATGCGAGCATCACACCGAAAGAGGCAGTAACGCGCGCCGCTGAAATCTTGACAGACCAGCTCAGCCGGTTTATGGACATTGACGAGTCCTATGTAGAGAAACCGTTGGAAATCGACGAACGGCGGCAGCGGCAAGACAGATACCTCTCCAAACCGGTTTCGGAACTCGATCTTTCTGTCCGTGCCGCGAACTGCCTGAAAACCGCCGGCATCCAAACTATCCGCGAGTTAGTTTCCAAAGAGGAGAAGGAGATGCTGGAATATAAGAATTTCGGCAAAACCTCCCTTAAGGAAATCACCGATCAGCTTGACAGCATGGGACTCTATTTGGGCATGCCGGTTGCCGATGAGCTGGAGGCAGAGGAAGCCGAGGTGGAAGAGGAAACACCTGAAACGAACGAGGAGGCGCGAACGGAACCGGCCGAAGAAGCCGAAGGAGAGGATACGGCTGAAGATGCGCCGCCGGCCGACGATACGCACACGGAGGAAGAAGATGCGTCATAGAAAACAGGGGCGGAAACTTGGACGGACGAGCAGCCATCGCAAGGCACTCTTCCGGAACCAGGCAACCGCGCTTTTCGAGCATGAACAAATCCGCACTACCTTGCCGAAATGCAAGGAGTTGCGGCGCGTCGCGGAAAAACTGATCACCCTTGCGAAACGGGGAGATCTGCACGCACGCCGCCAAGCGGCAAAAATGCTTTACGGCCGCGACTTGCACTATACACCACGTCGCGGGGAGAGCGGCGCAATCGACAAACACGATATCCTACAGAAACTGTTTGACGAAATCGGGCCGCGGTATCAAGACCGGAGCGGTGGATACACGCGGATTATCCGCGGCGAACTTCGCAAAGGCGATGGCGCGCAGATGGCTTATATCCAGTTGGTTTAAGCGAAACCGCCGCCAATTTCCGTAACGCGCGGGACAGGCCCGCGCAATCTCTCAACCGAACCGAAAACCGTCCACTGCCAACGGGCTGTGGACGGTTTTTTTTGCGCGTCGCGGGAGTTGTTAGAACCGATACGCCGCCGATACAAAAACTCGATGTGTGACGCGTTCGGTTGTTAACGCATTATTGCTGCGCTGCCAATTGCCTAACATATACGCCAAATCCACCTTCAGCATATTCTCAAAAACCTTGCCGACACCCATCGTCAAGAAATCGCGCTCGTTCTCAACGTCAGTTTCCGTGAACGGAAGGGTATCGCGAAAATAGCCGAGCCGGACGTGCGTATCAATCACCGGGATGCGATATTCTGCGCCGAGCCGCGCTTGAAGCGTGGTAGCGTAGAATTTCTCAAAATTGTTCTGCGAGATGTTGTCTGCAGGCACCGGATCATAGCGGGTTTGCGTCCAGTCGGTGAGTTGGACATCGCCTGCGAAGGTGAGGCGTTTGTCCAGCAGTTTGATGGCGATGCCTGTTCCGATTTCAAACGGCCTCTCAATATCAAACGCCTGCGCGCCGCTCTCCGAATCCGATATCTGCTCTCCATCGTCATAATAGGCGACGGTGCCTTGATACCAATGTTCGTTGACACTGAGTTCAATCGGCGAGACGAGGGTGATGCCGAGACTGATAGCGTCTGTCAGGTGTGCGAGCAAACCTATCCTTCCGCCGATGCCTGAATATTCCCGGTCGGTTTCGTCATCATATCTGAAGCGCGCCAGTTCGCTGTCGATGTTGACGATGTCGGTGGCGGTGGTGTCAAGTTCGTTGAGGCTATGTCCTTGCCAGAAATCGATTGAGCCGCCGATGAGGATGCGCTTGGTGAGCGACATGCTTGCACCGAAGCTCCAAATTCCGATGCCGCCGGTGTTGACGTTGGTTTCATCAACGGCGAGCCCGCTGAACTCTGTCCCTGAGCCCGGGTCGATGCCCTGAATAGCGGTTTGGGTATCAAAGTTTTGCGCGCGGTTGTATCCGAAGGCAATGGCGAGTCCGCCTTCTCTACGCGGGAACGGATAAACCATCCCGATGGCATTCGGTCTCACCTGCGAGCGGCTCGTGCCAGTTGTCTCCGCGCCTGCAAACGTTGTATCCGCGGTTGCGGTGTTATGCGAGAAGCTGGTGAAGAGCTCAAACTGACGGATTTGGGCTAAGCCTGCGGGGTTCCAATAAAGCGCGGTGTAATCGTCGGCGAGTCCGAGGGATGCGCCGCCCATGCCCATCTCCCGCGCGCCAACGCCGAACGTGTTGCCGATGGCCATTTCTTCCACTTGCGCTGCGCCAACAGATGCAAAGAAACCGATGGCGAGTAGGCAGAATAAGAGGCGATAGCCTTTCCTTCGCTTGTCCCGTGGCGCGCGGGTTTCCTGTCCCCCGCTATGCCCCGGTCTGCCTCGGTGTTTGTCCGTAATTCGTTTCATTTTTCTTTCCTCCATTGTTCGTCTCCCTCAATTATGAACACTATTTTAACGGATTTTGCTCAGGATGTCAAGATTTTCGTTTTTTTCGGAGAGGCCGATTTATCCGCCTGCCGCGCCCTTTTCATTCTGGTTCGGCAATCTCTTCTGCGCGGGCTAGTGCGGGTTGCGACATGCGAATCACCTCAAGGTTCAATCTGGTAGGCGCGGTTTGCAACCGCGCCTATCCGAAAAGCGCGATGACAACGCGCGCCTACTGGGTTCGTTTAGTGCGAGTCTGTTTGAGTTCTTCCTAACCCGCTTCAAACAGACGCGTTTGCGACGAATACTCCTCAATCCTTTCGTTAGCGAGCGCGATATACTTTTCCTCAACGTCATAACCGATATAGTGCCGCCCGGCTTTCAACGCGCTCAAGCAGGTTGTCCCACTGCCACAAAACGGATCCAACACGACATCGCCTTCAAACGTATACAACTGAATCAGGCGGTGCGGCAACTCTTCCGGAAACGGCGCGGGATGCCCGATGCTTCTCGCCGAGGCTGCAGAGAAAGTCCAGACACTTTTCGTCCATTCCAAAAAATCCTCTTTGCGGATGGAGTTCGGTTTGCCGTTGCGTTTCCGCGAGAACGTATCCTTAGAAAAGACGAGGATGTATTCGTGGATATCCCGCAGCACCGGATTCGCCGCTGACATCCAACTCCCCCATGCCGTTGATGAGCCCGCGCTTGAACCTTTGTCCCAGATGAGCTCCCCGCGCATATAGTAGCCAATCTCCAGCATATCTTCGATGATATAGTTGTGCAACGGAATGTAGGGTTTCCTTCCTAAATTCGCGATATTAATGCAGGCTCTGCCGCCTGTCACCAATGTCCGATACGTCTCGGCGAAGACGGCCCTAAGCAGCTCCCGATACTCCGCCAGCGATAAATCGTCGTCGTATTCCTTCTTCGCGTTATAGGGAGGCGAGGTTACCATCAGATGGACGCTTCCGTCGGGAATTTCGGTCATCTGCTCGCTGGTTTTGCAATAGAGGCGGTTTAGCGTTTCTGCCGGAATCGGGTTTTCTATCCAGGTGTCGGGTTCTGTCAGTTGCTGTCCTGCGTAAAGTTGGCTATTGTAAAACGCGCTGGAATCGTGCGCGACTTTTTTCGGCATTCCGAACGCGCTGGTTTGGGTGCCGCGCTGTTTTGAGTTTGGATTGGGGTTGTTCATAGTTTTCTGAGTCATCTCATTGAGCCGTGCGGTACCACCCTTGGAACGTAGGGCGGGGGCCTGTCCTCCGCCATGCTGCGGTTTGTTCATGAATCAACGCTTGCGAGGGACAGGCCCTCGCGCTGCGGGAGGAAAACGTTATCCAGTTTGCATTACCTATCCACCAGCCAGAGCTCTCCTTCGCTAACGTTGGCGAGCTGCTTCAACATCACCGCGCCCGGGAAATTCGGTGCCATCCCGATGCTCATGGCGAAAATCCGGCCATTGCCAGTTGCGTGTCGCCCAACTAACCCCAGGTCTGGGCTCTCAAGCGTCGTTGGAATGCCGTCGCTAAAAAGGACGACGATGGTCGGCGCGGTCCCGGCGATTGCTGTCAACGCCGTTAACATATCCTGGTCGGTGCCTTTTGCGCGCAGCTGTGCTCTGATGTCCGCCAAATATGCCGCCCCTGCACTCACCGTATCCTCTGTCACTGGGACAAAGTTGCCCTGATAAACGACAAGTTCCGCGCTAAATGCCATGATGTTAAAACTATCATGTGCCTCAAGGAAGGTTAACGAATCGCGCATGAGGTTAACGATTTTTCGCAGTTTCGCTTCGGGGAGGTTCTGCATGCTGGTGGAGAGATCGATGCAGTAGACGATGCGTTGCGCTCCCTCCTGTGCCTCAATGAACTTCACCAACCGACTTTTGGGGCGCGTCTCCGTTTTCGGTTTCTTGACAAAGGGCCGTTCGATACTCTTCTGGACGCGCGGCGCGCCCTCAAATTCAACGGTAGTCGTCGCCGGTCCGACGGTATCGCCGACGTTGAGTTCTCCGAACGGCTGGAACGGTGCCGGTTCTGCGGCAGAAACTACGCCTCGGTGGCTAGGAGGCGCGTTGCTCGTGAGGATTTTTAGGCGTGGTTCACTCACCGTCCGCGTCGTCGGCTGTTGGACTTGCGGACGTTTCGGCGGCGTGATGCGTCGCACCTTCGGCTTCTCTTCCGAGATAAGCACCGCGTTGATGCCGGTGACATCCCGCATAGGATTGGTGCTAAACCAGAAGAAGAACCCGATTACGCCAACGATGGCATGCAGAGCGATGGAGATGAATAAGGATTTACTGGATTTTGATTTCATGATTTTATGAATTTTCCGATTATAGGTTGCTGGAATTTTAGCATAATTTGGGGAAGATTTCAAGAAAAAAAACGCGCTGTGCGGCAGTTTTCAGAATAGCGGACTGACAGGATTCGTGGGGTTACCGTCTCTTTTTTTGGAAAAGAATGCCCGCGAGATTCCGCTCCCTACCGCACCGGTCTGTCTGAACCGTCAACCCTCCACCAAAGGACACTTTGAGGCCTTGTTTTTTCTTCCTCGGGTTTGTCCACTTAATACCTCTGCCATGGAAAAGAATTGGAACGTAGATGGGTTTTGACCGTGGCAAGGTCGAAACAATTTGGCGGGCGAAATTCAGACTATTTTCTGTCTTTTCAATTACGTCCGATTCGGGAGCTTTGCCGCTCTTGAGTTCAATGGTTGCCACAAAGAGGAAACTCTGATCCCTAAAGAAGAGTAGCCGGTCGCACCGTTTCTCAGTCTTTTTGCGCGAATCAAACTCCGTTTCCAGATTGACGACAACTAGCTCTCTTGGCAAGCCATCCATGTCAACCTTGCAACCCTCTCCGCCACACGAAGTGACAAGACTCTCTTTGTTAAATTGCGCGCTGATGTCCTCAAGCGCTTTACGCTCATTCATGCGACTGATTATCCTCCGTTTGAACAAGCCAGTTTTGGAGGCGTGCCGAACGATTGTAGAGGTCTGACGCTACGTCAATGTATTCCTCCGGATCTACGCCATCAACGCGATTGTATTCAATCTCCGTGACGATTCCATCGGGTTGAAAACGCCAGACACCGACCTCTTCTTTTTCAAGCGTTACCGGTGATTCGCCGTAAGGTTTGCCTAACTTTTCATCCAACTCTCCCTCACGAATGAGGTTTCCGATTTCTTCAAGGAAGCCGCCGCTGTGCGTTGTGACTACCACGCGCACCCCGGCTTTCACGAGGCGCGCGAGTGCTACCGCTACTTCGGGCTGCGCACCGGGATGCAAATGCGATTCCGGTTCCTCAATGATGAGCGTATCGCCGGGGCTGATGATACCGCGGATAAATAGGACCAGCGGCGCGAGTTCGGATACCATAGAGGAGGCGTTGCTCAGGCGAATCTCCTCTTCCATTCCTCGTGGACGATAGAGGAATTGCGGATATCCACTCGGTGAAGGTTTCATGATTACCTCCCCTGCAAGCACATCATTTTCCAAAGCCTCGGCAATAGCAACCATGTCATTAGCCGGTTCTTTATGTGGACTATAGAGTATGAGGTTTTGCAGGAAGTCTGCAACCCCGGTTGAAAATGTTGGAACTTCAGGTAAGCGTTCAAACCCCGCGCGAGTGGAACGTGCCACAAGCGAACTTGCGATGACTGCTTGACCTTGTAGGATTCCACTGCGATTAGCGGGTAGGTAAAACGGCTCTCCTGAATCTATGATAGGACTACCGAGAGGATTGCGTCTGATAGGACTATCGTGACGGTAACTACGCGATTCAAAGTGTGGAGTCTTGTCCAACCCCGGCGCATACTCAGAGCGAAGGGGGGCATCTCCGTTGATGGCTCCATGGACAGTGACATCTGATTCGGCAATCTGCATGTTAAAGTTCCAGTGAAGTAAATCTTCCTCGCTTACTTCCACTTTGATGGCAGTGTCATGGCGATGCCCTTTGACTGAGTGTCTCATCTGCGAAACAGACTCAAGATCGAAGCAGGTTTCAAATTCCTCCCTGAATCTTTGGGGAATGTTGAAATTTGATTCAATCTCCGCGCGGAGTTCCTGTGGTAGATGTGAGAACTTTAACGGCTTCTCCGCCGTTTTTAGTTTTTCAAATACGGCGTAAAGCTTCTCGTCGCGACTATTGCCTCGCAAAAAATGGTTGGAATCTAATAATGCTCCCCGCCTAACGCGAGATTGCCAAGGAGAGAAAACCTCAATCTGTGGGAAAGGAATAGGTGGAAAACCAACAAAACTCCGGTGCAACGTATAAAGCAGCGTGGCGAAATAGGTTTTCCCAGTGTTACTCGGACCGACAAACACTGTCAGTGGACGCAAGTCAACGGTGCCTTCCACAATCGGAC
Source organism: Candidatus Poribacteria bacterium (assembly GCA_003635305.1). Lineage (GTDB taxonomy): Bacteria > Poribacteria > WGA-4E > WGA-4E > WGA-3G > AGPOR5. The sequence continues at coordinate 34,498 of PYJE01000112.1, forward strand.
CGAAATTCCGCACGGCGATTTTGACGTTCGGATGTTTGGGGGCATCGATGGTTCTTATCTTTTTCATTTCGTGTGTTGTCCTTACTATTAGGTTTCGCTTGGGAAAGTTCCTGAAATAAGCGAACCGTAAGCAGTTACGTTATTTTATCGTCGCGCTAAGGGAAATAAGGGCATGCCTCTGGCGGATGAGACATCAAGCCCATTATGCGCCACATGCATTCGGTTGGTGCCGCCACTGTCATTATACTAAAAATTATAGCATAACTAAGGAGAAAAGTCAAGCCAAAATTCACTTTTAGGAGATTCATGTTCTCCTCATTAGGTTGAGTGTGGCGAGGGACAGGCCCTCGCCCTACAGGTGCGCGGGATGCAGGTGGCTTGGCGAGGGACAGGCCCTCGCCATACGGATTAGCGAAAGTTGATGCTTGGCGAGGGACAGGCCCTCGCCCTACGGGTGCGTGGGATGCAGGTGGCATGGCGAGGGACAGGCCCTCGCCCTACGAATTAGCGAAAGTTGATGCTTGGCGAGGGACAGGCCCTCGCCCTACGGAACCAAGACGTTATTCCCCTAACGCATTGTCACGCGCGCTTGTTTTTCTAACTTCCGGCGGAGGACGATACCCCACTGCCCTACTACCCACAGCGCGCTCCCGTCTTTCGCACGCGTGATGACGTAGAGGGCATTGTCAATATCGGTATGCTCCTGCTCCCACGTCTCACCGCTATCGGTTGAATGGAGAATTAGCCCCTTTTCGCCGACGACATAGAGCTCGTTTTCGGAAAGTGCCAAAATGCCGTGCAGCGTTTTGGTAGTCCCGCTTGATTTCGCTGTCCACGTAAACCCACCATCGGTGGTTTTCAGGACGATGCCGTGTAGTCCTACCGCCCATCCCTTGCGCTTGGCAATAAAGGAAACCGCGTTCAGATCATAGCCAGTCTGCGTTTCGTGGAATCGCCAATATTCGCCGCCGTTGATGGTGCGTTGGATGATGCCGCTATGTCCCACCGCCCAACCGAGGGGAGCGAACTTCATGTCAATATGCATCAGGTCTTTGCCTGTAGTGGTGCGTTGCGGTGTCCACGTCGGGCCTCCATCTTTATTATGGATGATTTGCCCATCGCTGCCGGCCGCCCATCCTTCGGAGAATTTGCCGAAGTCAATGGCGTTCATCGCAAAACTGCGAGGCGGATCCCCCTCTATAAACGGCGGTCTTTCCGGTGTATCACCCGCTGTCCACGCCTGTCCATCAGTGGTATACAGCACCGTTCCATCGCGTTGCATTGCCCATCCCCACTTCGGTTCGAGGCTGGTAAAGTGCACCCCGACGAGGCGTTGGCGCGTTTGGCTCCGCAGCGATTTCCAGTTTTCGCCGCCATCTTGCGTTTCCAGAAGCACGCCGCTATCACCGGCGATCCAACCGTGCTGTTCATCGTAGAAGAGGACATCACGGAAGTTATCCACCTGCGCTTCGCCGAGTTGACGTTCCCAGGTCTGCCCGCTATCTGCGGTGTGGTAAATCTTCCCTGCACTACCGACTGCCCACGCGTGTTCAGCGTCTAAGAAATAGACGCTGGCAATGTCCTGTCCGCCGCGTCGCCGCCTTTGCGGTTCAGGAGGAGGGGCTCCCATGTCTCGATTTTCGGTAGGAGAGACTTCCGCTTGCGCCTTGTCAGGTGGAAGTTCCCCTTCCGGCGCGAAGCGTCCGGGACGTTGCGTTTGGGAACGGAGTTGCCTTTGGATTGCATCTGCCGGTGCTTCGTCGTATTGAAGGGTGGGGCCTTCTGGTTCCTCGTCTGCAGCATCGCGAGGGACAGGCCCTCGCGCTACATCACCGAAGGCACCATTGGCATCGCGAGGGACAGACTCTCGCGATACGTTATCGGGGGTGTCTTCGGGTTGTCCCATCGCGAGCATTTCGCTGGGGATGGAGACAGGGATTGCCCTCCAACTTTCACCTTGATTTTCGGTGATGTAGGCGGTGCCGCCCGCGCCGAATGCCCATGCATTTGTATGTGAACGGAACGTCACGCGTCGGATACCGCGCGCGCCCGGTTTCGCCGTGCGCAACTTCCACGTCTCACCGCCATCGGTTGTCAACAGCGAATTGCCATCCCCCAAAACTACCCAGCCGTTCATCGCATCCGCGAAATGGACAGCGGCACCGACATGGTTCGTCTTCGCCTGAATTTTCCAATAGTCGCCGCCATCGACGGTGTGGAGGATAAAGCCGCCATCTCGCCGTTGCGGCGTGACTGCCCAGCCTTCCTGACTGTTGATGAAGTGGATATCCGAGATGGGTTGCATCGTCGTGCCGGTTTTCTGGAGTTTCCATGTCTTGCCGCCATCGGTGGTGTGCAAGGTTTGCCCGATGTCCGCACCGAGCCAGCCTTCTTGTGGATTGAGGAATTGCACCGTGCTGATGCCGCGCAGGTTTTGCACCGTCTTTCGGATAACTTGCCACGTCTCCCCGGCGTTTTCTGTGCGGAGCAAAATACCGGGACCGAAAATCCAGCCGTGTTTCTCGTCAATGAATTCGACATGGCGCAGATTTTCATTGATGCCGCTATGCTGCGGCAGCCACGTTTTTCCGCCATCGGTGGTATGCGCGATGACACCGCTTGAACCGACTGCCCAACCGTTCTGTGCATCGACGAAATGCGTATCGGAGAAATTCGTCTGCCACGTGGCTTGACGGATGATATCCCAATGATAGACGACCGGGGTGAGCGGTTCCTCTTCCGCCGCTGCTTCCGCCACTTCCTCTGCGACAGGCGGCAGTTTCGCCGGGAGTTCTGCCTCTTCTACAGAATACCGCATCGCAATGCCGCCCTTGCCTACCGCGACAACTCCCTGCGGAGAGAGTGCCAATCCGTAGAGATCGTTGTCGGTGCCGCTCTCTTGCAGTTCCCACTTCGCGCCGCCATTCGTCGTGGTGAGCATCACGCCGTTATCACCGACAATCAGGCCGTGCTGCGTATCGGCAAAATAGAGTTTATTTAGGTTTTCTTGCGTGCCACTTCGTTGGAAGTTCCACTTCTCCCCACCGTTTTTGGTGAACAGAATCTCGCCGAATTGCCCGACAATCCAACCGGTGTTTTCATCGGCAAAATAGACAGCGTAGAGCTCGTTGTAGGTGCCGGTGGTTTGATGCCGCCAAGTGAGTCCACCGTCGCGCGTAGTGAGGCAGATGCCGGGCCATCCGATTGCCCAGCCTCGCTTCTCGTTAAGAAAGTAGACACCTTTGAGCATGTGGAATTCGCCGGGGGATTGTTGCACCCACGTTTCGCCGCTATCTGCGGTGTGCAGAATCGTGCTGAGGTCTCCGACAATCCATCCTTTTTGCGGGCTAATAAAATGGACAGAACGGAGGGTATAGCCGCCGCCGCCAGACTGACGTTCCCAGTTCGCGCCGCCATCGTTGGTATGCACGATGAGCCCGCGTTCGCCGACGGCCCACCCGTGTTTATCGGTGGCAAAATAGATGTTCCAGATGCCGTCCCAGATATCGGTATCAAGTTCGTTCCACGTTTGTCCGCCGTCGTTACTCATCGCCATTGTGCCCCGCTTACCGACAGCAATTGCACGGTTCGCATCGGTAAATTGGACATTCTGCAGGTCATTCGCTGTTGTGCCACTACTCATCGTCCATGTCGCGCCTGCATCTTCGGTGTGCAAAATCGTGCCATACCAACCGACTGCCCATGCTTCTTTGCGGGAAGTCCACTGCACTGCGGTGAGATTATTTTCAGTGCCGCTATCAATTAGCTGCCAATTATCGCCGCCATCTTCGGTGCGCGTGATAAACCCGACATCCGCAACGCCGATGCCGTAATTCTCATCGGTGAAGTGGATGCTGTTGACGGTATCGCGGACATGTCCGTTGATGAGTGGTATTCGGCTGTCTTGCCGTTCCCAGGTTGCGCCGCCGGTAGTCGTGTGGAAAATCGAACCGTCGCTCCCGGCAATCCAACCTTCATTGTCGCTAATGAAGAAGATTTTCTTGTTATCGTTTATCAGCCGGTCGCGTTCGCCATCAAAGCGGTTGCTCTGTTCGCGCCATGCTTTGCCTGCAGTTTCGGTATAAAAAATCCGGTCATATTCGCCGACAACCCAGCCTCGCGAATCGTTAACGAACCAGATGCCGTTGAGGGGGAATTCGCTGACGTATTCGTATCGGTACCACTGTTTTCCGCCGTTTTCGGTATAAAGGACATCGGCATCTTCACCGACAATCCAACCTTCTTTAGAATTGGCGAAGAAGACATCTCGGAGCATGGCATACGTGCCGCTCCGCTGCAGCGTCCAGTGTCTGCCACCATCATCTGTCGTAGCGATGAGGCCTTCGTCGCCGACGGCCCATCCATACTGCGCGTTGGTAAAGTAGACTGCCTTGAAATCGCCGGTGATGTCGGTTTCCTGTTGCTGCCACGTTTTTCCGCCGTCTTTTGTGTGGATGATGAGTCCTTCCAAACCGACAATCCATCCCAGTTTTGCGTTGACGAAGTGGATGTCGGTAAAGTGCGTTTCCCAGTCTGCCTTTCGCGTCGCTTCTCTCCGGACGCATCCGTTGAGCACGGTGAGTGCGCATAGCAGGAGCGCGATGGCGATTGGCGTTGCATAGTTTTTAGGTTTCATTGGTTCCCTCCCTGTTGTTAAATAATTCAATTCCATAACCAGAGAACGGCCTGTCTCTGATTCAATACCCGCTGTTACTCCCAAAAAGTCCTGAGAATGCAACCGCGGTGCCCATTGCGACGATGACTGGCAGTGCGATGCATGCTATCTGGATGGGGGCAGATTTTCCTCTGCCTACCCACGCCATCGCCGGTGCAACGGCTAACAGAACCGCGCTCGCCGCTGGGACTTCCGCATAGAAATAGCCGTTTAACCACAACCCGACGAGTAGGTATGCGACAGCTGGCATAAAAGAATCGGGCAAGGCGGCAGCGGTGCCGAAAAATCGCGGTAAGAGAAGCATCGCTATCCAAATGGCGGCGAGGATTGCGACTAAAACGGCGGCGTGTTGTGCGAGTCGCATGCTTCCCGAAAGTGCGAGGATGAGCGCGCTTCCACCGGCTATGCCGAAAAAGACAAACGGTTGCGCTGCACCAGTCGGTAAGAGCGTCGTGCCTTTCTCCACCGATGTAAAGAAAAAGAAAATCGCCGCGGCGAGGCATGCCCACCAAATCAGTTCTTCAAGAGTGCCCCATGTATACTTAAACTTCGCGTTGAGAATGAGGCGTGGGATAACGACAGCAAGCGCGAGACGCGCGAACAGACGGAGCTGGGCCGGTAAAAACAGCACTCCTTCCATAACGAATGCGGCGATGGCAAGGTAGAAAAGCCACTGCGTCCCTTCCCGCGGTGGCAGCTGCAGTCTGCCTTCTATGCCAAGATACCCGATGATATATCCACTGGCCAAAGCGAATGCGGCGAGGCGCGCCCGGGACTTTGTGCTGATGGATTGCGGCAACAAGGACGCAGCTGCGAAATTGCTTCCACAGACGATGGCTGGCAAAATCAGTCCGAAGAAGATGGCCTTGAGAGATAGCATTGCTCGCTGTCCTCTAATGCGAAAAAGGGTTGAGAACCGCCGGTGGGCGCGATGTGAGGCCGCGCCCACCGGGTTCAGTCGCGTCAGTGTTATTTTTTCATTCCCTCAACACTCACGGTAATGCGAACTTCGTCACTGACGGCACCGATGCCGTAGTTCATGCCGAATTCGCTTCGCTTAATGGTGAAGATGGTTTCAAAACCGATGAGAGCAGTTCCCTGTTGGTTCTTGCCTTTTCCGGTCATTTCCACCTCAACTGTCACGGATTTCTTCACGCCGTGGAGCTCGAAGTCGCCCGTTACCTTCAGGGTATCCTCGTCTACCTTCTCGACTTTCGTGCTTTTGAAGGTAATCACGGGGAATTGTTTCGCGTTGAAAAAGTCGGGGCTTCTGAGGTGCTGGTCCCGCTTTTCATTGCCGGTATCCACACTCTCCGCTTTGACTTCGAGTTCTATCGCGCTATTCGCCGCGTCTGCCTCATCAACGGTGAGCATTCCCGAAAATTGGTTGAATCTTCCGTAGTTGTTGCTCACGCCCATGTGTTTGGCGCGGAAGATAATCATCGAATGCGCAGCATCAACTTCATACGTATCCGCCGCGTCTGCCAGTTGTAACATGCCTGCCATGCCGATGAGCATGAGTAGGCACACCCATTTGATTTTCATAGTAAGTCTCCTTTTTAGAGTGATTACAAACATGATACCTTATTTTCGCTGCGATGTCAAGAAAAATTGTCAGAGTGGATTTCCATGGTTTCCACGAGCGTCGGGCAGTTATAGAAATCTGGCCCATCGGAAAGATGATTGCCAATGCGAGGTTCCACGGGTAGTTGCGGTTTTCACCTGCGCCTGTGTGAGATTACGCGATTTGAAAGCGCGCCTACGGGGTTCGTGCTGCATAAGTCCTATGGCTCGGAAATTAAACCAGCCAAAACACCAGCGCGCCAAATATCGGCAGCAGCACAACCAAAAGTTTCGCCTCTAATAGATAACGCTTATAGCGAAGGATGGAGGCACTCCCGGCTATGACTCTGTCGACGAAATCGATGCGCCGGAAGATGGATGGGTGCGTGTTGAAGAGTTCAAAGAACCGTCGGATTGATGCCGGTAGCGCGTTCAGCACGGCCAGTTTCAGCAACGCTTCTTTGAACGCCTCTGCCTTCCCGGTAAGTTCTACTGCGTACAGATCTGCCTGATGTTCAAATCGTCGAGAGAGATACCGAAAGATAAAGACGAAATAGAGGATGAAAAATACCAGCCAGCATAAGGTGATGAGCATCGGTACATCGTCTAGATACGGTGCGAGCGGTGCCTCAACGAACCGGTAAAAAAGCCCGGAACTCAACATATAGATGACAGAAAAGAGGAGATAGGTTGGAATGTGCCGATAGCGGAGATGTCCGAGTTCGTGGGCGACAACCGTTTCGATTTCGTCATCGGAAAAATAGTAGAGGAGCGCGTCAGTCAAAAAGATGCGGCGGTTCCACAGCGCGGTGCCAGCGACAGCGGCGTTTGCGATGGAGAGCGAGCCCGTTTGCCAGACGACTATCTCCTTGTAGTTCACGCCGCTGCGTTGTGTCAACGTTTCCAGTTTCCGTTTCAGTTCGCCTTCTGGCAGTGGTTGCGTGCGCCACAGAAATTGCACGAAATAGGGTGCGAACAGATAGACAAACGCCAGTGCGGGCAACAGCAGCACACCGATTAAAATCCATTCATACGTCACGAGGAAATACTTCGCCCGATAGGGAAGTTCTAAAAGCACATCGCGGGTGAAGAAATAGATAAACATCGGGACTATCGGGAAGAGCAGCAGTTTAAGCTGAAGACTGAGCAGTTCCCTGTAATCCACTTGTTCATTCCGATTCACCTGATAGAAAGCGAATCGAATCGAGACTAACCCGATGACAAGCGGAACGAGTGCCACTGCATACTGCAATGTCCGCGTTGGGAAGACGGTAATATATCGTTCGATGAGCCCGGGCAGATTCAGCAGATAGAGGTTGCCCAAGTACGCCACTAAGCTCAGGCATTCAAACCCAATCACGAAGCGTTTGAGAGTGTGGAGTTTGGGGAGGTTATCTTCGGTGTCTGCGGGTAGGACGCGGTTGGCAAACACGGTGACGCAGTATGCGAGAAAGGCGGGTGCCACCGTGAGCGCCAGCGTCCAGAGCAGCCGTTGCGCGGTACCGAGCGCGATGTCTGTCTCCGGCTGTTCAAAATTTAAAAGGAAGAGCATTCCGGCGAGTAAAATAATGCTTATCTGTCCCATGCAGTCCTCGTTTTCAGTGTTTTCAGTAGCGGATATCTATCATATTTTTATTTTACCCTATCCCTCTCTAAAAATCAAGACAATTTCGTTTTGAAAAAAAGTTTGACAAATTTTAGCAAAACGTGGTATAATATATAGCAAAATCGCTTATCATTGTCCGCGAGTTTGTAGGAGGAGTGTTTATCTTTTGACGTGCCGCCTTTTCCGATGCGCGGCGACAGAGGATAACGTTCATCATTCGTTCCTACGCAGCGGGATGCGCATAGATAATTTTGCATATAGAAAAGTCAATTTTTCGTCCCGATTTGGAATCCGGGGCAAAACAGGAGGAATCCATGAAAACTAGAACCGCTTTCACGCTGATAGCTTTCTTCGGTGTCGTCGCACTGGCCATTACCGGCTGCGGCAAGTTGGACCAGGGGGAGTTTGAAATGTGGAAGAACGAGCATGTCTCACAGGTGGAGGCAACCAAGGCCGAGATGTCCAACAAGATGACGATGTTAGACACCAAAGTCGATGGGCAGAAGACTGCATTGATGGAGGCAATTTCCGAGGCGAAGGATGAGTCAATTGCCGCCGCCCAGCAGGGGGATGCCGATACCATCGCCGCCGCCATGCAAAACGCGAAGGAATTGGACGCGAAGCTTCGCGCCGATCTGACAGAGACAGCCGAAATGCAGGCCGAAAAAGCTATGAAGGCCGCTAAAGATGGCGATGCTGAACTGCAGAAGCAGCTTCACGCGGAAGCCAAAGCGAATAAAGCGCAGGCTGACGAGCTCAAAATGCTCAACGCGAAGGTGATGGCGTTGGAAGAGCAGGTTGAGGAGGTGGAGATGGAAGTCGCCGCCAAGCCGATAGTGCTCACCACCGTCCACTTCGCCAGTGGGCAGACGGGGCTTTCCAGCAAGGCAAAAGCGATGCTTGATGAGATTGTTGAGCAGCTGATGTCTGAATCAGATGCGAAGATCATCGTTGAGGGGCATGCTGATGGCGCGCCGGTGCTGCGGGGCACGTATCGCAGCAACTGGGATTTATCCCAGGCGCGTGCGAATTCCGCCGCGAAATACCTGAAATCGAAAGGTATTGATGCTAGCCGCATTGATGCAGTCGGCAGAGCGCACAACGATCCGGTTGCACCGCAGAACACGTCTGCAGGCAGAGCGATGAATCGGCGTGTGGAAGTCATCCTGCTCCCGATGGGCGCGATGATGTAGCCGTGCGTGGATGGCGAGGGAAAACCTATCCCTCGTGAGAGTTGGGTATCGCGAGCGCGTGCGGGGGACAGGCCCCCGCACTACAATGCCTCAGAACACCCGCCTCTACTGTATGGCGAGGGAACTTTCCTGCGTCTGTCCCTCGCCATGCCTCATCCTGTCAGGGTGGATATCTCTATCCGTCCGTGCGTTTCGTTTCATTATTCAGGAGAACGCAATCATGCGCTTTATATTCGCCGGGTGCTTGCTACTGCTAGTCTTTTCCGGCTCGTTACTTGCGGCACCCACCGATACTGCTGCAGTCCGGCAGTCACCTATCTTACGGACGTTTTTCACGCAGCACGTCCGGTCTTCGTCTGTGCAAGCCTCCCTCTTTTCCTATAAACCGGCGCTCGGCGGTTTAACCGATGTCCTGCAAAGCGTTGGGGTATCCCAGGTTCCTGCGGTTTTGATGCCGATGGTATCTGTCGTTTTTGAGCACACGGATGCGTTAGATTCGCGGTTGGAAATCGGCTATTGGCAGCTGGATCTTGACATTCCGCCGCCTACATCAGCGACGCTGACAACGACGCTGGTGCCTATCTCGTATCAACTCATCTACCGGCCTGTGCTGCTGTCAGCGTTTTTGCCGATTTATTTCGGCGGCGGCATCGGATTTTTAGGCGCGAGTTTCGGCGGCAGCGCGATACCCCTGGTTGAACAACAGGGCATCTCTTTCGATGGGAGTTCTTCGGGGTTGACAGGTTACGTTAGCGTCGGTGCTGAACTGCTTCGGTGGGAAGATAATTTAGCACTCTATTTAGAATTAAAGCGCGTGCTCAAGACAGTAGAAACGACTGGGGAACTGCCTCTGAATGTCGTATTAGATGGGACTGCTATTGGACTTGGGGTTAGAATGTGGTTTTGAAAGCACCGATGAGTATTGGAGGCGATTATGGCAACCGCTGCTGCTTATGCTTACATCACGCCTGAAGAATATCTGGACTTGGAGCGCGAGGGCACGACGAGAAACGAATACCGCGATGGGGATATCTTCGCGATGGCGGGTGCGAGCCGAGCACACATTCTTATCACGGCGAACATCGCGGGGGAACTCCGTTCCCGGTTGAAAGGCAGAACTTGTGAAGTCTACCCGATTGATATGCGGGTGCGTGTGAGACAGACAACGCTATTCACTTATCCGGATGTTGTTGTCGTATGTGGTGAACCGCGCTTTGAGGATGACGTATTTGACACGCTTCTCAATCCAACGCTTATTGTAGAGGTGCTGTCGCCTTCGACGGAGGCTTATGACAGGGGTGAGAAATTTGCGCGCTTTCGGCAACTCGCATCGCTGCGGGAATACGTTCTCGTCGCGCAAAAAGAGGTGCATGTAGAACGTTATCTGCGGCAAGGCACACAGTGGCTACCGAGCGAATTTCGTTCTCTTGACGATGTGCTGCGGCTTCTTTCCATCAATTGCGAGTTGCCGCTACGTGAGATTTATGAGCGCGTCACATTTCCTAACAGCGGCGCGCAACCAAGATTGGATATCCTCTGATGGGGTTTGGGTAAGAGGGGAGAGAAATGACGAGCAAAATCAGCGACATTCAGCAGCATCCGAACGTCGAAATATCGGTGAAGAATTTCGGACCGATTGCCGAAGGCACTGTTGACTTACGTCCGTTGACAGTATTCGTCGGGCCGAGCAACACCGGCAAGTCCTATTTTTCGACGTTGGTGTATGCGTTGCAGGGTGTGTTCAAAAGTTTTTCTAGTTTTGTGTTTTTCGCGGCATTGATAAAGGAGTTACGGTACCGGCTTTTTTCGGCTGCTTCAAGTCCTGAAAAGGAAAAAATGGAGCGTCTGTTGAAAAAGTTAATCACTGCAGAGGGCCCGTTCAAATTGTCAGAGCTGCCGAGTGACACGCGCGCCCTTTTACAAAATATTGTTAAGCATTCGGAGACGTTCGGGGACGAATTCCGGGGCACGCTCCTAGCAGAGTTGAAAAACTGTTTTGATGTAAAGTCCGTCTCAACCTTAGTCCGGTTGAATGAGGAACGGATTGCTAATGAACTGATGGTTTCTCTGAAAGTGAGGGAGGAACATCAAACGCTTTGGAACATCAGAATGGCTGTTTCCGATTCCGATGTTATTTTCGACTGGGGTGTCCCTGACCGGATGACTCTCACCTCGGTGGGGCGAGTTGAGTTGATGGATGCCGGTTTCGCGAAGATCGAACGGTGGACAGAGCCAGTGGGTAGGCGGTATTATCTCCCCGCTGTGCGGAGCGGCATCATGCAGAGTCATCGAGTTATGGCAAGTTCGCTTGTAAAGCGCGCTACCCGGGACGGTTTAGAGTGTTATCCAGAGGTTCCTACCTTTTCAAGTGTCATAGCCGAGTTGATGGAGAAAATCATCCGCTACGAGGAAGACGCGAACGCTGATGGTGATATGAGACACCTTGCAGAAACATTGGAATCTGATGTGCTTTCTGGCGAGATACGCTTGAAGCCATCCGCGAGTGGGTATCCCGATTTCCGCTACCGGCCACAAGGGACAAAAGCGGATATGCAGATCGGACAGGCCTCGTCCATGGTATCTGAGCTCGCGCCGTTAGTGCTGTTACTCCGCAGCGGCATCAAACCGGGTGATACGCTCATTATTGAGGAACCAGAAGCACACCTGCATCCCGGTGCCCAAACCGATATAGCGATTACCCTAGCGCGCTTAGTCCGTGCCGGTGTGAGAGTCATCGTGACAACGCACAGCGATTGGCTCCTTGAACAGATAGGTAATCTCATCCTTGAAGGCGAGTTGGAGAAGCAGGTTGGAGAAACCAATGCGCCGCCGGTTTTTCTTCACAAAGAGCAGGTTGGATGCTGGCACTTCCAGAAAAACGGAAAAATCGAAGAGATTGCGTACGACCGGATGGATGGCGTAGAGCCACAGGAATACGCGGACATCGCAGAAAGCCTCTATAACCGTTCAGCGGAACTCCACAACCGCCTTGAGGAATTGCGGTTGAATACGGAGACAGTTCAGGGAATTGATGGAAAGAAGTGAAATGCTTGAACACATTAGGAAGGCGATAGGTTCAGAAAACCTGACTCCGCTGCGGAGCCGAGCTGGATGCCGTGTAGATATGACAGGTGCGCCTTCTCCGCGAGTTGTAGTCGACGTAGATGTGGCGTTCCCCGCGCATGGAGTCGCCGGGCAGAAATGTGACTATATTCTCTTTTATGTTGATGCGGCGCAAAATCTTGTCGTCGTTCCGATAGAACTCAAGCGCGGCAGTGTTAACATATCCCAAGCATTGAGCCAGTTACAAGGCGGCGCAGATTTCGCGGCGCGCTTCGTCCCGGCGCGGCGGAATTGTCATATTATCTGCCGCCCGCTGCTCTTCCACGGCGGCCGTGTTCATCACCTGAAGCAGAAGCGGAAACGGAGAAACGAACGGAGCCGCGCCACCGTTCGCTTCCGTGGCGGCGACTTTCACATTAAAACGGCGCGCTGCGGCAGAACGCGCAATTTAGCCAATGGGTTGTTCGCGGAAAGTTAACCTTGAAACATGCTAAGCACATTCTCCCCATCCTCCTTTGTCTCGGGCTCGGCGTAATTATTGGGCACTACGCTGGCACACCCCTCCCACTTCTCTGCATGCTTGCCGTGATAGGAGCCTTTGTTTTTATTGACATGGAGCTCGCTGTCTATGTGCTGTTAATCGCGCTCCCGTTCTCGTTCCGTTACATCCTGCCAGGCCGCTTTGAAATTCAGACACCGACGGAGCCGCTGTTAGGCATGCTCGTCGCGGTTTATTGGGTGAAAAAGAGCGTCGCGTTCTCGCAAGGAAAGCGTGCCTCTAACGCGCACACCGCTGTAAAAGAGACGTTTCCATTCCTCGCACCGCTCTGCTGCTATATCTTTATCACGTTCCTATCTGCAGTCAATACGCCAGTTCTCTTCGGCACTCTCAAAGGCGCGACGCGCGCGACTGTCTACATAATGTTCAGTTTGGTGGTGTATGCAGTGTTCAGGCCTCGGGGCATCGGGCTGTTGCGGAACAGGCCCACGGCCGACGACGCGGGAAGCGTGTTGAGGGATAGAGCTTCACGCTACGATGAAAGGTGCTTGTTCGTCGGTGGGAGACAGTTGAGGCGGCTTTTTATCGCCACCTTCCCTACCGCTGCCATCGCTGTCATTTGGACGCTCTTCGTGCTTATCTACCACATTGACGAATGGCAGTGGACGAGCGCGTATCGGCATGCGCCGTTTACTAACTACTCCGTTTACGGTTCTTTCACCGCCATCTTTTTTCTCATCTGCCTGAGCCGCCTGCTTTTCGATACCACGCCTTACGACAAGGTGCTATGGATAGGGTGGTTTGCCTGCTTCGGGCTTGGGCTCATGATGTGCTTTTCGCGCGGCGTTTGGCTTTCGGTTCTCATCGCTGTCGTGTTTATGTTGTTGCAAGTCGGTAATCGGAACAAGCCAGCAGCGCGGGCAAGTGGCGTGACGCGTAAAAAGATTCTCTTCATCGGTGCCGCCGGCCTGATTTTATTAGTATGCCTTAACTTGCCGGGCGTTTACGGCATCGTCATGGAGCGGATTGCCACCACCGTGGACATCAGTTATGCCTCCAACCGGGCGCGGCTCCTCCGATGGGCACAGGCGATGACAATGTTCCTTGAAAATCCTGTTTTAGGAAAAGGTTACGGTGCCTTCGCCATGCTTTACGAAGAAGATGTCGCGCTTGTCGGGACATACACAGCACAGTTCCAACTCGGCGCGCACAGCGAATATCTGCAGGTGCTGGCAGAATTAGGCATTGTCGGCTTCATCGCATGGTTATGGCTCAACCTTGCATTCCTCCGTTACGGGTTTCGCTCTCTCAAACGGATGAACAGCCCATCAGACAGTTTTTACCGCGCCATCGTCATCGGACTCATGGCATCCGAACTCTCGC
>PYJE01000113.1 GCA_003635305.1 Candidatus Poribacteria bacterium
GTTTTTTCGCTGAGTCCGTAGCCGTCATCAAACCGATTTGGAATGTAGTATTCGACAGGCACATCGATGTGCCGGAACGCATTGAGCAGTAGCGCGGTTGCCGTGGTGCCGTCGGTGTCGTAGTCGCCGTAGACACAGATGTTTTCGCCGCGTTTTATCGCGCGATTTATCCGTTCAATTGCCTTCGCCATATCCGCCATTTCAAAAGCATCGTGTAGATGCCCGAACTTCGGATAGAGATAGGTGTGTGCTTCGGCTGCCGTTTTCAGGCCGCGGTTGATTAAAAGTTGCGCGACGAGGAGCGATACGCCGAGTTCCGCCGCTAATGCGAAACTCTCATCAAGAGCTGGAGTGTTGAATTGCCAAATTCTGGCCTGAGGTCGTTTCATAATTCTCCTATAGCCGTTCGGAATTGGGATTTTCAATATATTACCATATAAAACTTGAATTTGTCAAATGTTTTTTGCAAACCTGTGCAATTTTCTGCAGTAAGGACAACTTTTAATTGTCTGAAGCAGGATTTGTAAGATTAACAGGATTAGGGAGTTTGGACTTCCTAACCGCGAGGAACCTCATAATCCTGTTAATCTCGTTAACCCTGCAAATCCTGCACTAGGCAACAAAAATTTTCATCTTGACATCAAAACCACAAAATGCTAAAATATGACAAATGGCACAGCAGGGATTTTTCATCACATTTGAAGGCGTGGAAGGCGCGGGCAAAACAACGCAAGCGCGCCGCTTGGCTGCCGCTCTCGGCCCTGACGTTATCGTCACTCGCGAACCCGGCGGCCCCCCTATCTCCGAACGCATCCGCGAGATTTTTCTCACCGCGGATGGGATAACGGCGACGACTGAGCTGCTCCTCATCGCCGCTGCGCGCGCGCAGCACGTCGCCGAAATCATTCGTCCCGCGCTTGAAGCGAATCGGACGGTAATCTGCGACCGGTTTATTGACGCAACTGTTGCGTATCAAGGGTATCGCGGCGGGATAGACATCGCGTTCATCAACCAACTCAATCGCGCGGCGACGTGTGGTATCACGCCAGCTCTGACGTTTGTGTTGGATCTGCCGCCAGAAGTCGGGTTGCAACGGCAGCGGCAGCTGCACCGCAATCGGTTAGACAAGGAGGCGTTGGTATCGCATCGCAAGGTGCGCGAGGGATATCGTGCTATTGCGGCGGCAGAACCGCACCGCGTGAAATTGATTGATGCGACGCAATGCCCGGACGTTGTCCATGCCGCGCTTTTAGCTGAATATCGAAAAAAGGCTGGCTTATTGTAAGAAAGGCTCGCGGGGGACAGGCCCCCGCGCTACGGAAAAAGGATAGGCTCCCCTCCCTGTAGGGCGAGGGCCTATCCGTCGCTGTGCTCGCATTGTAAGCCGTTTGCGATCAGGCGATCAAACTACAGACGCTCGGCCTGTCCTTCGCCGTGCTCGCATTGTAAGGGGGGTTCGCGGGGGACAGGCCCTCGCGCTGCGGGAAAAGGATAGGCTTGTCTCCGGTAGGCGCGGTTTCAAACCGCGCCTACGGGGGCTGGTTCGTAGGATTCGCTGAATATCGAAAAAAGGCTCGCTTATTGTAAGAAAGGCTCGCGGGGGACAGGCCCCCGCGCTACGGGAAAAGGATAGGCTCCCCTCCTTGTAGGGCGAGGGCCTGTCCCTCGCCGGGCTCGCATTGTAAGCCGTTTGCGATCAGGCGAGCGCAAACTACAGACGCTCGGCCTGTCCTTCGCCGTGCTCGCATTGTAAGGACGGCTCGCGGGGGACAGGCCCCCGCGCTACGGAAAAAAGATGGGCTTGTCTCCGGTAGGCGCGGTTTGAAACCGCGCCTACGGGGGCTGGTTCGTAGGATTCATCGAAAATGCAAGACATCATTGGACACGAACACATTGTCGAACAACTCCAACGCACCGTTGCATCCGGCCGGATCGCCGGGGCGTATCTCTTCGTCGGACCGCCGGGTGTCGGCAAAGAGACGGTAGCCACCTACTTCACGCGACTCATCTTCTGCCAGGAAGAGGCGGAGCCGCCGATAGCATGCGGAAAATGCCTCGCCTGCCGCAAAGTAGCATCTGGCAACCATCCAGACCTGCGTTTCATCCGCCCCGAGGGCAGCATCATGAAAATCGGGCAAATCCGCGAGCTGCAAAAACAGATTATCTACGAACCGTTGGAGGCGAGCCGGAAAGTTTACATCTTAACGGACGCGGAACGGATGAACGCCGAAGCAGAAAACTGCCTTCTCAAGACGTTAGAGGAGCCACCGGCATCTTCGGTTTTGATTCTCCTCACTTCCAACATTGAGGCGTTGCTTCCGACGACGCGCTCCCGATGCCAAATTCTCCAATTCTACGCGATGCAACCCGAAGAATTGGCCGAAGTTTTAACCCAACGGTTTTCGGCAGACCCGGAGAAAGCGACAGCTATCGCAATCTCGACAGGCGGTGCCATTGGCAAAGCACTGACGCAGTTAGAAAAGGGTGACGCGCTCTCGCAGGAGGTGCCGGAAATTTTGAAGGCGACTGAGGTGTTGTCTGCCTTTCGGTTCGCGGAGGAATTCAAGAACGAACCAGACCGGCTGGCTGAGTTAGTGATGTGGTATCGCGACCTGCTTTTTTTGCATCAAGGTGCGCCGACGGAGTTGATTACGCACATCCATTCGCTAGAGGAGTTGCGCGCGTTGGTGCCGCGTTATTCCCGCTTGCGCCTCCAGCAGGCCATCCAGACCATCTTCCAGACGAAGTCTCTCATCGACAACACCAACACAAATGCGACGTTGGCGTTGGAGGTGATGTGTTTGAAGTTGTTGCAATCAGAATACGCTCGGTAGGCGCGCTTTCAAAGCGCGCCTACCGGTACGTGGTGAGGAAACTATGAAAAAAGGAATTTGTATCGGTTCACTGCCGGGCAATTCAACCGAAGCCCGGTTCAAACTCGCAAAAGCCGCTGGGTTTGACGGTGTCGAAATCGGGACGCTCGAAAACGAGGCAGACCGGCTCCAGACGAAACAGCTCGCGGCACAACACGGGATAGAGTTGTTCAGCGTCATGAACGCCAAGCACTGGTCTCACCCGCTCTCCGATTCTGACGAAGCGGTGCGCGCCGCCTCACGCGCCGGCATGCTTGATTCCATGGATACGGCGACAGCTATCGGCGCAGATACCGTGCTGCTCGTCCCTGCCGTTGTCAACGAAGCCACGCCTTATGAATTAGCATACCACCGTTCGCGTACGGAAATCGGCAAGCTGATTCCCCATGCCACCGAGAAGGGACTCACCATCGCGATAGAAAACGTCTGGAATAAATTCCTGCTCAGTCCCTTTGAATTCGCCACCTATATTGACGCATTTGAGAGCCCGGCTGTCACGGCGTATTTTGATGTCGGCAACATCGTGCTCTACGGCTTTCCGCAACACTGGATTCGTTCGCTTGGCTCTCGCATTGCCAAAGTGCATGTGAAAGGGTTCGAGGCCGATAAACGCCGGTTCACTTACCTCATTGAAGACTGCACCATCGATTGGAACGCTGTCATGACGGCACTCTCGGACATAGGCTACGACGACTACCTCACCGCTGAACTGCCGGTCGATAAGGAAAACCCGGAGGGCACCGTCTATCAAATTAGTGAGGATATGGAGAATATTATCGCCGGCACAGTGTGATACAATTCCCAACCTGTAGGCGCGTTTTCAAAGCGCGCCTACCGGAAACACATTAACAAACATGGAAATTATCATTCAACCGACGTATCAACACCTCGTCTCCATCGCCGCCGATATCGTGAAGCGCGCGCTCCTCAAAAAACCCGAACTCGTCATGGGACTCGCCACCGGTAGCACTCCCATCGGACTTTACGAAGCACTCGTCCGAATGCACAAGGAAGAGGGGCTCGATTTCTCCGCCGTGACAACCTTTAACCTTGACGAATATGTGGGCATACCGAAGACACATCCATCAAGTTATCATACCTTCATGGAGACGCAATTTTTCCGGCATGTCAACATTCCGGTGGAGAACCGCTATCTTCCCCAGAATACTGCGGCAGACCACGGTGCGTTCTGTGAACGTTATGAAGCCGCGATTGCGCGCGCTGGCGGCATCGATATCCAGATACTCGGCATCGGTAGAGAAGGGCACATCGGTTTCAACGAGCCCAGTTCTTCACTCGGTTCTCGCACTCGGATTAAGACGTTAACGCGAAGCACCTTGGAGGCGAACGCGCCACATTTCGGTGGGGACATCGATGCCGTGCCGACGTTAGCGATAACGATGGGTGTCGGCACGATAATGGAGGCGAGGCAGTGCCTGCTGTTAGCGAACGGTGCATCGAAAGCGTCGGCGATTGCGTCGGCGGTGGAGGGGCCGATTACGGCAGAGGTGCCGGCATCCGTGTTGCAGATGCATCCGTGCACTGTTGTTTTGCTAGACGAGGCGGCGGCATCGGCGTTGAAGCGTGCGGCTTACTATCGGCAGGTTTATGCGAATAAGTTGCGGTTGTTGGGGGAGTGAGGAGGGGGAAGGCTGTCCCTGGTGGTGGGACGGCCTGACATCCGCTCCTAGTGTTGTGGGATACATAATTTATT
>PYJE01000114.1:0-19444 GCA_003635305.1 Candidatus Poribacteria bacterium
ATCCGGCGAAAAAACGATATTTGAAATCCTGTCCTCTAGTTCTAGGCGTGTTACGCATTCGCCCCGCTGAATATCCCACACTTTGACAACACCGTCCAAATTGTGAGTGGAGAGCCATTTTCTGTTGAGTGAGAAGGCTACGTCGCAGATGAGCCCGCGTTCTGTATTCCAGAGCGCGATAGGTTCCTGTGTTGACATGTCGTACAACCAGAGCCCGATACTGCTTCCGACAGCGAGATGTGTTTTGTCAGGAGAGAAAGCCAAGGCGAACACGTCGCCGCGTCCCAATCGGGCCATCGCGCCTTCGGGTAGTGCCCAGGTGGTAACATCGCTGTTCATGTATGACTCCTATTGCAGATAAGTGCTCACATCCCAGAGCAAGATGATGCCATCATGGCCGCCGGTGGCCATGAGCCTGCCATCAGGTGAAAAGGCGATGCACTGGACATCGGTAGTGTGTCCATAGAAGGTGTGGAGATTCTCACCACTTGCAATATCCCACAAGCGGATAGGCATCTGTTTTAACCCCCGCTGCCACCACGAACCGGAAACCAAGTATTTGCCGCAAGGAGAAAAAGAGAGGGTGATTGGCCGCTGATTCCCTTCGGGTTGGGCGAGTATTCTGAGAGTTTTCCCATCTGTGGCATCCCACAAGGCGATTTCTCCCCACTGTGCGCCGGCAATTACGTCACCGCGCGGTGAAAAAGCTATCCCCATATCATGCCCACGATAGGTGCCCCGCTTCGGCGGTGCGTTTAAGGGTAACTCGGCGATTTCTGCCCCAGTATCGACATCCCATAGTTGAACAGTCCTGTCGCGGGCGATAGTCACGAGTCGCTTTTCATCAGGACTAAAGGCGAGCCCGTGTGGACTCCATGCCCACTTGTCGGGAGTTCTTGGGTTACCGCTGAGCAAGGTGTGCTTTTCTGTTCCTTCCGCGTTCTTCTCCCACAGATGGAAATTGCCCTCATTATCAAGACTTGCCAGCCGTTGTCCCGTAGGTGATAATGCGTTGTGGTGGCGCAGGAGAACCGTATCTGGTGCATCAAATTCAGCGATGGGTTCGCTGCTACCGACTTCCCGGGTTATGAGTGTGTCTCCATCTTTATAGGTGGTGAGGATTTTCCCGCTGGTGGTTGCATGAACCGTTTGTCTCCTTCGGGGAAGTTTCTCCGAGTTTGGACGGTGTGCTTGGCGACTGGCAACATCCCATAAGAGGATGTTATCCCGCCACATACCGGCGGCTAAGGTTTTTCCATCTGCGGCGAAGACGAGCGAATCGACGGTAGAAAGATGTTCGTGACGGGTTGAGAGCGGGTGTGCATTGGCGTTACCTTTCCGCCACACCTTGATTTCGCTAGAACGCGCGACGGCTATCTGTGTGCCGTTTTCAGAGAAACAGGCGAATCCTCTCTCCCCATGATATGCAAAGGTATCCAATTTCTGAGATGCCGTGACATCCCACACTTCAACGGTGTCCTCGGAGATGGCGGCCGCAAGCAGTTCTCCGTTTGGTAGGTAATGGAGGCAGACGCGCGCTTGTCCGTATGCCGCTGTCCGCTCAAGTTGCTCGTTTTCCCACTACCATACATGGAGTGTGCCTTTCTCACCTCCAACGGCGAGGAATTTTCCACACGGTGAGAAGCAGAGGCTTTGCACCTGTTGGGGGCATTCTGTCATGCAGGCAATCTGTTCGCCGTTCTCTATATTCCATACGACAATAGAAGTCTGTCTATGACGTTCTATGTCGTAATAGGACGATGCCAATAGCGTGAAATCTGGCGAGAATGCGTTAATCCACCCGACTTCTTGGGCACGGTGGATTTCGGTTTGGTTGATTCGTTTACCGGTTTGTGCGCACCAGACATACACTTCTCCCGGCCACAATTCTTGGTTTTTGTTCCAGACGTTTACGTTCGTGGCTGCTAGGACGCGCTGTCCATCAGGCGAAAAGATGGGCTGGGATAGATGTTCCTGCTCTTCCATAATAGCAATGCAGGCACCGCTGTTAGTGTCCCATATCTTCACGTCTTCGGCCCAGGTCTGCGTGATAATCCATCGGCCATCGGGTGAGAACCTGACATTTTCAGTCATTCCGCGTCTTGTATCCCACAAGGCGATGGGGGAAAGCGTCTGTGATTCGTAAAGCCAAAGTCCTATGGAGGTGCCGACGGCCAGATATTGTCCATCTGGAGAGAATGCCATATCTCGGACAGTCCCGCGTCCCAATCGGGCTATCGCGCCTTCGGGTAATGCCCAGGTAGTAAAGGCTGCGGTGATGTCTAGTTTTGGGTTCTGCATGACGGCTCCTTGCAAATCCACAACAAATAGTATATCATATTGGTAGAGAAAATCAAAATCTTTTTTGCGGAAGGACCTGGTTATGCGACAAAACTTGTTTGTTCCGAACAAAATGGGCTACGCTAGAGGAGAAAACCGCCCTGATGTTCCCTGCATCCTCTGTGCAATTGTGGAAAAGGATGAGAGGGTTGAACGGCTTGAGGTTCATAGCACTGAACTCTGGACGCTTTCGCTCAACCTCTATCCGTATAGCCCCGGCCATCTCTTAATCTTCCCGAATCGGCATGTGCTTGATGTGCGCGAATTGAACACAGAGGAAGTTATCGCTCTTCATGAATTGCAGTGCATGAGCGTTAGGGTGTTGGAGCGGGTATATCAACCGCGCGGCTATAACGTTGGTTATAACATGGGCGAGGCATCGGGTGCGAGCATTCCGCATCTGCATGTGCATGTCGTCCCGCGTTATGTGCGCGAATTAGGGTTCGTTGACATTATCGGTGGTGCGCGGATTATTATTGAAGACCCGAGCGTGACTCAGGAGAAACTCGCGCAGGTGTTTGCGGAGATGCACAATTGAAAATCGCGCCTATTCGGAGATTAACGTCGCTCCTTCCGGACGCGGTGCTGTCGGACGAATGAGCGGTTTTTCGTAGGAACGATACGCGATGTTTGCCAGGTGCGGCGTTTCAAGGCGGGTATGTCCCTGGTGCCGTGAGTGCATGACTGCGTCCAAAACGCCTGTGGTGAGCAGCGTGCGTTCTACCGGATATTGCGGTTTTCCTGTCACGAACATCTCCTCAATGTTGAGACTCAGGTAGCTGAAATGCGCGTGCGGCGGCCCCTTTTGCAGGTAAAATTCGGTGGCTTCTGTTTTATTCGCCGTTTGTCCTGCATAGGCGAACTCGGTGCTGTAACCGTTGAGCATCAGCACGGCTGACTGGAAACCGTCGCGGTGCCAGAGCAGAAACGCCGCGGGGTTAGGACAACCGTCTTGCATGGTGCTATCCGGGCTGGCTTCAATCTGCGCGCATGCCGTTTCCGCGAGCGCGAGTGCGGGATGTGCTGTCTTCCAGACAGCATCTCCTTCTAGGCATTGCACCGCGACAACGCCGGATTCCCCGCCTTGTCGGCGTTCGCTCATGCACTGCACTGTCTCAAGAGCGTGAAAACCGTAGGATTCTATCCCGCCGTAGCCGATGGCGATGGCGGTTTCCAGGGGTGTATCCATTGGATGTTCAAGGAACGGTTTCCGCCAACAGAGGGGCAGCGAAGAGCCTGCCATGAACGGGACGTTCAGCGTTTTCGCGCGTTGATACATCCAGTTGGCATCGTCCCAATTGTAGGCGAGGTGTTTGTCACAGAAAACAGGCACTGCGCGTCGGCTTGCCGCGAATACGCCGCAAATCTGCTCAAACATATAGCAGCGTGGATACATGTGCTGTCCAAGTTCGTTGTGCGGATAGTCGCCGTGTTCACCGATGAGTAGCACGCCATCTACGGCGAGTTTGTCTCCGCCGAGCGTCAACGCCTGCCGAATGCTGGGGTAGATAGGGACGTTGTGCGCAGCTGCCAACTCGATGCCAATGTCTCGCGAATCTACCTGATCCGAGTAGAAGGAAGCCAATTCCACGCGCGGCATCTGGTGGCCTGCATCGGTGGGAAAGCCTTTCATGTATTTGGTGGCAATCACGTCGGCGTGCGAGTGCGGGAAATAGGTAGTGATGATTGCAGCGATTTTCTTTGGATTTGTCATGTGTGTAGTCCTAATTTCCCAGTAGGCGCGGTTACAAACCGCGCCTACCTGATATGTTCGTCTTATCTAACAATTTCGGTGCCGACACCGCCTTCGGTGAAGACTTCAAGCAAGAGCGAGTGCGGAATCCTGCCGTCAATAATGTGTGTCTTATACACGCCGCCGATGAGTGCTGTTGCGCAGGCTTCGACTTTCGGAAGCATCCCACCGGCGATGAGCCCTGCCTCAATTAAGGTGTCAAGTTCCTTGAGATGGATGGTGGGCATTAGCGATGCGTCATCGCCGATGTCGCGCAGGATACCGCGCGTGTCTGTCAGCATGATGAGTTTTTCAGCTTGGAGTGCCGCTGCGATTTCGCCGGCCATGGTATCCGCGTTAATGTTATAGGTTTGCCCATCAACGCCAACGCCGTTCGGCGCGATGACGGGGATGTATCCGGCTTTGTCTAAGGTAATAATGGGCTCGGTGTTGATACCGATAATTTTGCCGACGAAACCCAGGTCAAGTGAAATCTGGTGTCCTTCTTCGTTGGTGACGTGCATTTCTTGTTTTTCGGCGACGACGAGGTTTGCGTCTTTTCCAGAGAGGCCGATGGCTCTGCCGCCGTGTTGGTTAATGCGGGCGACGATGCCTTTGTTAATTGAGCCGGCGAGCACCATCTCGGCGATTTCCACGGTTTCGGCATCGGTGACGCGTAATCCTTGCACAAATTGTGCCTTTTTCCCCATTTTATCCATCAACGCGCTGATGCGGGGGCCGCCGCCGTGGACGACAATCGGGCGCATGCCGACATATTTCATCAGCACGATGTCTTCCATGACAGAGTGGATAAGCGCGTCTTCCTCCATCGCCGCACCGCCGTATTTGATTACGATTTGCCTGTCATAAAACCGGCGGATATAAGGGAGTGCTTCTATCAGCACATCAGCAGTTCTGTCCATGCTATTTTTGTGAATTCCTCCGGACTCGTGTTGTGCAGGATGGATGCAAATGCCAGAATTCCCTACCGGTAGGCGCGGTTTCAAACCGCGCCTACGGGGTTTGTTCTGCACCGGTAAGCGCGGTTTTCAACATTGCCTGCGGGGTTGTTCTGCGTTCATCCTATTGTGTTTAGATTATGCCAGAATTCCCTACCGGTAGGCGCGGTTTCAAACCGCGCCTACGGGGTTTGTTCTGCACCGGTAATCGCGGTTTTCAACGCTGCCTACGGGGTTTGTTCGGCGTCCATCCTATTGTGTTTAGATTATGATACCACGTTTTGAAAACTATGTCAAATTTATTTTTCGCAATTTCGCGGGAGATATGCTATAATTTCTTGTAAGCAGGAGTCCATCAGCATGAAACGGAAAATTCTCATTCTCTGCATTGATGCAGGGAGTCACGATTACCTCGCCGCAAGCGACATTCCTAACCTCCGAAAATTGGCGGAAGCCGGGTTCTATCGGCACGCTAATGCCGTTATCCCATCCGTGACGAACGTCAACAACGTTAGCATCGCGACGGGAACGTTTCCGGAAACGCACGGCATCACCACCAATTATCACGTGGATAGGGATACCGGCATCGGGACGTTTATTGAGGACTTATTATGTAGAGATGGGCGTTTTCTGCTCGCGCCGACGCTGTTTGAGGTTGCCAAAGCCGCCGGTTTCGCCGATAAAACCGCGCTCTTTGTCACGAAGAAAAAGTTGTTACAGATGCTTTGTGCGGGAGCGGATATTGCCGTTGCGGCTGAGGCACCGCCGCAGGAATTCATTGAAGTCGCTGGTTCTGTTGAACCTGTCTATTCGATTGAAATTAATTGGTGGTTGCTTCGTGCTGTGAGGCATACTTTGCGAAAGCACGACGCAGACCTGGTTTACTGCACGACAACCGATTGGGTGCAACACGCTTATCCACCCGAGGCTGAGTTATCTCAGTTGCATCTCGCTGCGTTGGACCGCGTCGTTGGCGACATTGTCGATGATAATCCGGAACGCGAGATTTACATCACGGCAGACCACGGGATGTTGCCGAAGACTACGGCACTGGACCCGGGCCGATGGTTGACGCAACACGGTGTCCCTGCAAGTGCCATCCCGATTATTAAGGACCGGTATGTTGCACACCACAGTAATTTGGGCGGTGCTGCTTATGTTTTCCTTGAAAACCGTTCGGATACCGAACGTGCTGTGCGGGTGCTCCGGCAAACGAACGGCGTTGAAGAGGTTTATCCTGCAGAAGATGCGGCGCGCGCATTTCGGCTTCATCCCGAACGTATCGGCGACATCTTTGTGTTGGCGGATAAAGATACCGTCTTCGGCGAATTAGATGTGGCGGAGAAACCGGTTTCTGTCCGTTCACACGGTTCGCGTCACGAGAGTTATGTCCCGGTCATCGGCTATAACAGCCCCTGGTCGGCGGCAGATTTTGATTATAACGTTGATGTTGGGCGGCTTTTTTTAGCGAGTATTTCATGAGAAAAGTCTTGGGCGCGCTGTTGGAAGCGTGCCTGCATTGCGCGGTTACACCCCGCGCTTTAAGGAGAGAAAATGGCAGCAGTGAAACAACAAACTAACGGCTGGATATCCCTATTTGATGGGGAGACGTTAAGCGGCTGGGGAGCCACGGGCAATGCCGATGGCTGGGTAGTTGAGGATGGGAGCATCCTCTGCACCGTGCAAGGCGGGAAATACCTCTATACGGAGGCGCGATTTGATAATTTCGTCTTGGTTCTGGATTACAAAACTGAACCGAACGTGAACAGCGGCATCTTCGTGCGTTGGGCGGATTTGGAAGATGCGGTTCAGACGGGCCTTGAGATTCAAATTTTAGACACGCACGGCAAGTCGCCGACGAGTAACCACGACTGCGGTGCGCTCTACGATGCGCTTGGGCCGACGCGGAATACCTGCAAACCGGCAGGTGAATGGAATACGATGCGCATTACGTGTGATGGAAGCATCGTGGCGGTGGAGCTCAACGGCGAGGAAATCGTTCGGGCGGATTTGGAGTTATGGGATACGCCGCACCGGAATCCAGATGGCAGTCGGAATAAATTCGGCGTTGCGCTCAAAGATTTTCCGCGGCGTGGGCATATCGGCATCCAGGACCACGGTGGGAAGATTTGGTGTCGGAATATTAAGGTGAAGCCGCTTTAGCGTTTGGCAGGGCGGATTTCCATGTCCGCCCGCATCACCAACGAGGCATTTTCATGAACGATGTCCAACACAAAACCGCCATCGCTGAGGCACTTAACGGCTTCACCGCCGGTCCGCTCGCCGAGAATGCGCGCCACCTCCTTCGCGTGTTAGGTTACGAAAGCAACAGAACGCTGCACATCAAACCTAACACCGCCGAAGGATTCCTCGCGCGCTGGCAAATCAACCCCGAAAAGGCATTGCTCGCCGAATGGGATACCTGCGACTTCCTCTTCCAACTCACCGAAGAGGATATTGCCGGCGGAGAATCCGCCGGGCTTGATTTCGCAGCACACGCCGAAGTCGATGCGGCGATTTACCGTTCCTACCTCTTCCTCACCGTGAAATTGAAGGGACGCAGCTACAGCCTCACCGCGCTCGCGAACATCACCCGCGCCATCAACAACGTGTTCGCCATGCCCGCGATGCTCCTCTTCCAGCACGGACAGGCACTCACGTTCTCTATCATCCACCGCCGCCCTAGTCGGCGCGAGGGACAACGCGATGTCCTCGAAAAGGTGAGCCTTATCAAGGATATTGACGTTGTCACGCCGCACCGCGCACACGTTGAAATTCTCTCGGATTTATCCCTCAGCGAACTGCATCGCGCCCACGGGTTCACCAATTTCTTGGAATTGCATCAGGCATGGCAAAAGACTCTGGATAGTTCGGCACTCAATAAACGCTTCTTCCGTGAACTCGCCGAGTGGTATTTCTGGGCGGTAGACAACGTCACTTTCCCCGCTGATGCTGGCGAAGACGTTTCCGTGCACAATGCCACCTGCGTCATCCGCTTGATTACGCGCCTCATTTTCGTCTGGTTTCTCAAGGAGAAAGGGCTCATTCCCGACGCGCTCTTTGACGAAACGGAGATAGCGCGCTTATTACGCACGTCTACCGAGACAGACGACAGCTGCTACTACAAAGCCATTCTCCAAAACCTCTTCTTCGCGACGCTCAATCAGGAGATGAACACCCCGGCACAGCCAAACCGGCGCGCGTTCCACGACACCCAGACGCGCGAGGCCAAACCGCATCAATCGGCGGCAGAGACACCTGCGCTTTACCAATACAAGCACTCTTTCCGAGAACCCGACGCAGCCCTGCGCTTGTTTGAGACAATTCCGTTCCTCAACGGCGGCTTGTTTGAATGCCTTGGCACCATCGACGGCTTCTCCGACAGGGACGATAATCCTCTCCACGTCCCCAACGAACTCTTCTTCGCCGAGGAACACGAGGTAGAGCTCAACGCCGTTTACGGCACGAAAAATAAGCGGTATACCGTGCGCGGCCTGATTCACATCCTCAACCGCTATAAGTTCACCATTGCCGAGAACACACCGATTGAGGAGGAAGTCGCCCTAGACCCCGAGCTGCTCGGCCGCGTCTTTGAGAACCTGCTCGCCGCCTATAACCCCGAAACGCGCACCACGGCGCGCAAGCAAACCGGCTCGTTTTACACGCCGCGTGAAATCGTTAACTATATGGTAGACGCATCGCTCCTGGCCTATTTCACGGGTGCGTTAATACGTAACAATTCTGAAGGGCGCAC
The DNA here is from genome assembly GCA_003635305.1 of Candidatus Poribacteria bacterium. Classification (GTDB taxonomy): domain Bacteria; phylum Poribacteria; class WGA-4E; order WGA-4E; family WGA-3G; genus AGPOR5. Next base: position 8,786 of record PYJE01000114.1, read on the forward strand.
CGACTTGGATGCAGCCCTACGCCACCTCCTCGCGTATACCGATGAACCGCATCAGTTCACACCCGCGGAAACCGAGCAGCTCATCACTGCCATTGACACTCTCAATATCCTAGATCCAACCTGTGGCTCCGGTGCCTTTCCCATGGGCATCCTGCAAAAACTCGTCTTCCTCCTCGGCAAACTTGACCCGGGCAACGCGCAGTGGCGACAACGTCAACTCGCCCGCGTCCGCAGCACCATTGCCGCCGCCGAGCAGATTGACGACAGCACCTTCCGCGAAAGCACTATTGACGAACTTGAACGTGAACTCGCCAGCATCAATGAGGCGTTTGAGCGGAACGAACTCGACTACGGCAGGAAACTCTACCTGATAGAGAACTGCATCTACGGTGTGGATATCCAACCGATTGCGACGCAGATTGCCAAGTTGCGCTTCTTCATCTCGCTCATCGTCGATCAGCGGATAGACGACACGCAGCCAAACCGCGGTGTGCGTCCGTTGCCGAATCTGGAGACGAAGTTCGTCGCGGCGAATACCCTGCTCGGCATTGAGGGCCAATTATCCCTCCGCAGCCCTGACATCAGTGAGAAGGAGCGGCAGTTAGCGGCGGTGCGCCGCCGTCATTTCACCGCTCGCACGCCTCGCACGAAAGCGCGGTATCGTCATCAGGATGCCCTGCTCCGGACAGAGATTAGCGCGTTGCTGCACGATTTAGGCTTACCGAGTGGCACGGCGCAGGAGCTTGCGGCGTGGGATCCTTACAATCAGAATGCCTCTGCCGCTTTCTTCGATGCAGAATGGATGTTCGGCATTTCAGAAGGGTTTGATGTCGTCACCGGCAATCCGCCGTATATCCAACTGCAGAAAAGCGGCGGCGCACTCGGCAGGCTCTACCAAAACGCCGACTTTGAAACCTTCGCACGCACCGGCGACATTTACTGCCTCTTCTACGAACGCGGCATCCGCCTCCTCGCTAGCGACGGGCATCTGTGCTACATCACCAGCAACAAATGGATGCGCGCCGGTTACGGGAAAGCACTGCGTCGCTTCTTCGCGGAGAACATCCAACCCATAAAGTTGCTAGACCTCGGGCCCGACATCTTCGATGCTACCGTAGATACCAACATTCTCCTCTGCAGTAGAGCCTCTACTGTCCCCGTAGCGCGAGGGCCTGTCCCTCGCGAGGCTATCGCCTGCACCGTCACCGAAAAATATAAACACACCGCAACCTCCCTCGCCGCGTATGCCGAGGAAAACGGAGTCCGTTTCCCGCTGCCAGAGCCGGGCGCACAATGGGCCATCCTCTCCGATATTGAGCGTCAGATTCAAGCGAAAATCGAAGCAGTTGGCACGCCGCTGAAAGAGTGGGATATTTCCATCTATCGGGGAATCGTCACCGGTTACAACACCGCCTTCCTCATTGATAACCAGACGAAGGAGGGACTCGTATCAGCAGATCCGAAGTCCGCTGAAATCATTAAACCGATTTTGCGAGGGAAAGACATCGGCCGGTATCAAGCCAATTGGAAATCCGAGTGGTTAATTGCAACGTTCCCCGCTTTGGATATGGACATCAACACCTATCCCGCGGTCAAGGAATGGCTTGCCAATTTTCTGCCGAAGTTAAACCAGACCGGCTCCCCGATTTTACGCGCGGACCAGCAGCGTCTCAAAGCGAGATTGGACCGGCTGAATATCGCGTATAACGAGAGAGACTTCGGCAAATTGCGGAAGAAAACGTCGCATCAATGGTTTGAGTTGCAAGATATTTCCGCCTATCACACCGAGTTTGAAAAGCCGAAAATCGTCTATCCTGAAACGACGCACGCCGCCAATTTTTTCTACGACGAAGGGAAACATTTCATCGAAAAGACCTGTTTTACGATAACGGGGAGCGATTTGAAAATCTTGGTGGGCTTGCTGAGTTCCACCTTGCTGACGTTCGCTTACAAGCGGTTCTATTGCGGCACCGTCCTCGGCAAGAAGGGATATCAGTATAACAAACATTCGCTGGAGACGCTTCCTGTCGTGCAGATTCCGGCGGATGAGCAACCGGCTTTTATTGCGTTAGTTGATGAGATTCTCGCTGCTAAAAAGGCAAATCCGGGTGCGGATACGTCGGATTTGGAAAAAGAGGTTGACACATTCGTCTATGGGCTGTATCATTTGACACCAGAGGACATTGGTATCGTGGATGGGTGATTTTTTTTAGTGTCACCCTCTGTAGGTGGCACTCGCCCGATCTTGACCCGTTTGCGAACAACTGGCACGTGTGCCAGATTTTCAGGCGATCGCAAACTACAGGCGTTAATTGGGCTCTCTATAGACATTAAGGACCTAACGGACCCAAAGAGGTTCCGCAGCTCAAACAGTCAAGCTCGGGCGAGTTTGTCCTATGCGGGCCGGCGCGGCCGCGCCTTTTTCATTTCAGCAGCAGAAACCGAAAACGAAATGTCTCTGACGTTTTCTCTGGCAAATCCACCGAAATTGTGTTAAAATGTTTAAACTATGTCACAACAGCAACAGAAACACATCCGAAACTTCTGCATCTTAGGACACATCGACCACGGTAAAAGCACGCTGAGCGACCGGCTCCTAGAGCACACTAACACTCTCGCCGCACGCGAAATGCGCGCCCAAGTGTTGGATCTGATGGAACTGGAACGGGAGCGTGGTATTACCATTAAGGCTACCGCGGCGAGACTCCATTATACCACCGGCGGGCAGCGGTATGCGCTCAACCTGATTGATACGCCTGGGCATGTCGATTTTACCTACGAGGTATCGCGAAGCCTTGCAGCATGCGAGGGCGCGATTTTAATCGTTGACGCGGCGCAAGGCGTTGAAGCACAAACTTTGGCGAACGCCTATCTGGCAATTGATAATGACTTGGAAATTCTTCCGGTTATCAATAAAATTGATTTGCCTACCGCGCGTCCTGACGAAGTCAGGCGGCAGATTGAAGAAGTCGTCGGCATTCCGGGTGACGATGCTCTCCTCGCTAGTGCGAAGATAGGCATCGGCATTCCGGCTATTTTGGACGCTATCGTGAATCACATCCCGCCGCCGCAGGGAGAAAGCGCCTTACCGCTGAAAGCTCTCGTCCTTGATTCTGTCTACGATAATTATCGCGGGGTTATCATGTATACCCGCGTTTTTGATGGAAATGTTGAGCCGGGGCAGAAAATTCTGCTGATGAAGACGCAGCGCGCCTACGAAGTGGAAGAGGTGGGTATCTTTACGCCGCAGATGCAACGAACTTCCGCTTTAGACACCGGTGCTGTCGGCTACATCATCGCTGGGATACGAGAGATTGACAAGGCGAAAATCGGCGATACCATCACGCATCATGCGAATCCGACATCAACACCGCTTCCCGGATACCGCGAGATGAAGCCGCTCGTGTTCAGCGGACTCTATCCTGCCGATACGAATCAGTTCCACACGCTTCGGGATGCCTTGGATAAACTTCGGCTCAACGATGCCTCGTTCAACTTTGAACCGGAGACTTCTGTTGCCCTCGGATTTGGGTTTCGGTGTGGGTTCTTGGGGCTGTTGCACATGGAGATTATCCATGAACGGCTTGAGCGTGAATTCGGTTTAGCTTTGGTGCGGACTGCGCCGAGTGTTATGTATCGCGTCTACCTGAAATCCGGCGAGTCTATTGCGGTTGACAATCCGGCGCATCTCCCGGAGCTGCAACACATCGAACGAATTGAGGAGCCGCATGTCAATATTGACATCATCGTGCCGCGGGAATACATCGGCAATGCGATGGAGTTGTGCCAAAAACGGCGCGGTGTCTATAAACGGATGAATCAGTTGGATGTCCAACGTGTGCAATTGCTCTACGAATTGCCCCTCGGCGAGATGTTGACAGATTTCTATCCGAAACTCAAGTCGCTCACGCGCGGGTATGGTTCGTTGGAGTATGACATCGGTGACTACAAACCGGCGAATCTGGTGAAACTTGATGTGCTGCTCAACGGCAAACCTGTCGATGCGTTTTCTACTATTTTGCCGCGCGAGATGGCTGATGCCCGCGGGAAGACTTTAGTCGGCAAGTTGAAGGAGCTCATTCCGCGTCAGATGTTTGAGGTGCCGATTCAAGCGGCGATAGGGAACAAGATTGTCGCGCGTGAGACGGTGCGTCCGCTGCGCAAGAACGTCACGGCGAAGTGTTACGGCGGCGATATTACGCGTAAGCGCAAGTTGCTGGAGCGTCAGAAAGCGGGCAAAAAACGGCTGAAGCAGATTGGCAGCATTGATGTCCCGCAAGAGGCGTTCACGGCGATGTTGGAGATTGATGAATAACCCACAATTTTTCTCTTGCAATTAACTGAGGAATTCGGGTAAACTTAACACGTGGGCGCGGGCATCTCGTTTTTTCTCCCGCCCAAAGGAGTATGTAATTTTCGGCAAACTCATCCGCCGAGGAGACTGATTTACTAATGAATACTGATACACAGTTATCACGGTGGCAGAAATTCCGCCAAACCGTTATTTGGGAATACACCCAGGTTATCGTTGTCGCGCTCATCCTCGTCTTCGGGTTTATCCGTCCGTTTGTGGTGGAGGCGTTTAAGATTCCATCGGGTTCAATGGAGGACACGTTGCTCATCGGCGACAGGATTCTGGTATGCAAGTTTATCTATGGGATAAAGGTTCCTGGGACGGACATCAAGGTGTTCGATTTCCACAAGCCGGCGCGCGGGGATGTGTTTGTCTTCATCCCGCCGCACGATAGGGAACGCAATTTCATCAAGCGCATTGTCGCTGTTGCAGGCGATACGGTGGAGACGCGTGGGAAGACACTCTATGTGAATGGCAAGCTGATTGAGGATAGCGGGTATGCAAAGCATGTGGCATTCCATTCGCACTTCAGGCGTAGTTCCGATTTCCCTCCGTTTCGGCAACCTGCGTATTTACCCGATGACGAGGCGTTTGCGGATTATACCTTGACAGCGAGTCAGTTTCGGCGGAAGTTTCCGGATGGGAAGCCGTTTCTTGTGCCGGAGGGGATGGTGTTCGCCATGGGTGATAACCGCGATCAGAGTAGCGACAGCCGCACATGGGGGCCAGTGGACGTAGAGGACATCAAAGGGCAGGCGTTCATGATATACTGGTCCTTCGCGAATCGCCCGGTGAAGCTGTGGGAAGTGTGGAAGATGGTGGGCAACGTGCGTTTCAACCGGATTGGCAAGCTCATCCATGCAGAAGATGGCGGTGCTGAGTAAATCCTATGCATCAAGACAGACGACACCTCATTATTGGGACAGCGGGGCACGTAGACCACGGTAAAACTGCGCTTGTCGGCACGCTGACTGGCATTGAGACAGACCGGCTCAAAGAGGAGCGCGAGCGCGGCCTCTCGATTGAGTTAGGTTTCGCTTATTTTGACTTGCCTGACGGTTCGCGCGCGGGGATTGTCGATGTGCCTGGGCACGAGAAATTCATCAGGAATATGCTATCGGGTGCCTACGGCATGGATTTGGTGCTGTTTGTCGTTGACGCGAAGGAAGGCGTGCAGGAGCAGACGCTGGAGCATCTCGCTATTCTGGATTTACTCGGCATTTCAAACGGCATCCTCGTCATGACAAAATCCGATCTGGCGTTGCCGAGCGAGTTGGTGGAGGCGACAGAAATGACGCAGGAGATGCTTGTCGGCACGACGCTGGAAAGCATCCCGACGGTGAGCGTCTCCGCCATCACTGGCGCGGGCATTGCGTTGCTGAAGCAGACTATTGTGAAGCAGGTTTCCTTGAAAAGGGAGCGCGGCGGCGGTGGCGATGGAATTCCGCGGCTTTATGTTGACAGAGTCTTTACGATACAGGGTTTCGGGGTTGTCGTCACCGGGACGCTTATCGGCGGTTCTATTAACCGTGAGCAACGAATGATGCTTCTGCCGCGCGGTGACACCGTGCGTGTGCGCGGTATTCAGGTGCATAACGAACCTGCTACGGTGGCGGAGGCAGGCCAGCGGACAGCGTTGAACCTGTCCGGGACTTCGGCTCAGGATATCCAGCGCGGTGATGTGCTCTGTCCGCTAGCGTTTTCGCGGGTGACAGACAACATCGACATCTCCTTGCAGGTGTTATCTTCCTTTCCTCGGATTTTGGAGCATTGGACGCGGCTTCGCGCTTACTTGGGCACCTGTGAAGTCTTCTGTCGGCTGATTCTCCTCGTGGATGAGGCACTTCTGCCCGGCGATGCGGTTCAGGTGCAGCTCCGTTTAGAACGGCCTATTTTAACGTTCCGGGGTGACAGGCTGATTTTACGCGATTTTTCGGGGCAACATACGGTAGGCGGCGGCGTGGTGATTAATCCGTTCGCGCCGAAGCATAAGCGGTTTACCGAAGAAACCGTCGCCACGTTGGCGGAGTGGGAGGAAGCAGACGATGCACAGGTGGTGAATGCTGTTTTGGCGCAGACATCAACGCTATGTGTGCCGGAGTCGTTTCTCTACTACTATCTACCGCAATCGCAGCGGGGCGTAACGGCAATTTTGAAAAGGTTGGAGAGTGAGGCGAAAATCGTTCGATGGGATACATCGAGTCGCACGCCGCTTGTTTCAGATGCTGCGCGCACTACCGAAGCGAAACAGCGGATTCGTGATGTCTTAGCGGCATTTCACGAGGCGCAGCCGCTCCTCGCCGGTCAGAACGCCTCGCAACTTCGCCGACAACTCACGTTTGACACAATCGGGTTTGAGAAGTTGACAGAGGTGCTTATTGCCGAGGCGCACCTCGTGAAAGAGGGAAACCTGCTCCGGTTGGCATCGCATGAGATTCAGTTCTCGGAAGAAGAGGAGAACGCGAAGGAGAAGTTGGAGCAACTATTTTTGGATGCGGGACTTAATACGCCGACTTTGAACGAAGTGCTGACGCAACTTTCCGACATGTCGTTTCACCAAACGGGGCGCGTCATTGAGTCTACCTTTTTTGCGTTGGTAAAATTGGGGCGGTTCGTCAAAATCGCCGATAATTTCTTCGTTCACAAAGATATTTTTGACGAGACAGTCCGCTTATTAACGGACTATCTGCGTCAACACGAGGTGATGACGGTGGCAGAATTTCGCGAGTTGGCGCAGACCTCGAGGAAATATGCGGTGCCTTTTTTAGAGGCGTGCGATGGCGATAACATCACGATTCGGGATGGCAATGTCCGTAGGTTGCATCCGCGCTTTCAAAAATAGTTATGATAGATGCGAACTTAACCCCGTAGGCGAGGTTTCAAACCACGCCTACCCGCGGAGAATGATCAGATTGCTTATGGGGGAGGATAGGGTCCGGTGGCCCTACCGGTCTTCAAAATCGGCTTGTCCATGCAAGTGGATAGGTGGGTTCGACTCCCACCCTCTCCCGCCATTTTTGTGCTCCTCGGGTTTGGCTTGCGGGTAGGCGTGCAGGTTGACAGTGCGCGGTTTCAAACCGCGCCTACGGATGTCGTTTCGTTCGTATTTTGGGGATGCCGTTTTACGCTCTTGGCTTGCGGGTAGGCGTGCAGGTTGACAGCGCGGTTTCAAACCGCGCCTACGGGTGTCGTTTTGTTCGTATTTTGGGGATGCCATTTTACGCGTATCTTGTGGATAAGGAAACTACAATGCTCAAACCGCTTCCGATATTTGATTCATCAACACCCCAGCAACGGAGACATCCGTCGTGGATTAAGGCGCGCATACCGGGCGGCGGCCATTACGCCGAGTTGAAAAAGTTAATGCGCAACTTGTCGCTCCACACCGTTTGTGAAGAGGCGCGATGCCCGAATATCGGCGAGTGTTGGAACAGCCGCACGGCTACTTTCATGATACTCGGCGATGTCTGCACGCGCCGATGCATGTTTTGTGCAGTGAAAAAAGGGAATCCCACTCATGTCGATACCGATGAACCGCGGAGGCTAGGAGAAGCTGTGGGGTATTTGCAGCTCAAGCATGTTGTGATTACTTCTGTTAACCGCGACGATTTAGCGGATGGTGGTGCTGGCATCTTCGCTGCGTGCATCGCTGAGGCGCGGCGGCATCAGCCCGATTGCACAGTGGAGGTTCTTATCCCAGATTTTGAGGGAAACTGGGACGCGCTTCAGGTGATTGTCCAAGCGAAGCCGGAGGTGCTGAATCATAACACAGAGACGGTGCCGCGGCTCTATCGCCGTGTGCGTCCTTATGCAAATTACACACAGACGCTCGCTCTACTCCACACGGGTAAACAGTTTGACGCGCGCATCCTGACGAAATCGGGACTCATGGTGGGGTTAGGCGAAACCGTTACCGAACTTTTAGAGACGATGCAGGACATCTGCGATACCGGTTGCGATATTTTGACAATAGGGCAGTATCTTTCACCTTCGCCGCGTCATCTGCCGATTCAACGTTATTACTTACCTGCGGAATTCGAGGAACTCAAAGAGGCAGGTTTGGCGATGGGCTTTCGGCACGTAGAATCGGGGCCGCTTGTGCGGAGTTCTTATCATGCGGCGGAACAAGCGTTGCTTTCTGTGCCTGTGCCGAAAAAAACTTGACATCTTTCGCGAAGTGCGTGTATAATGTGAGGGAACAATCAAAGATTAATAAACAAGATGGACGCAAACGCCATCATGTCCCACTGGTAGGCTCGGTTTGTCTTCTCCTAGTTGTGGGTGCCTGTGTGAGATGGCGCGATTTCAAAGCGTGCCTGCAGGGTTCGTTCTGCGTCCGTTTGATAAAAAAACTGATTTGGAGAAAACAGAAATGATTGGTGTCATAGTCAATGGGGCGTGCGGCCGCATGGGACGACTCATTACCCAGGGCGTTGCCCAACAAGCAGATATGGAAGTCGTTGGTGCGATTGAATATCCGGCGCATCCGCAAATCGGAAGCGATGTCGGCGTTGTTGCGGGCATAGGCGACATCGGTGTCCCAATTATTGGTGAACTCAATGGCGTGCTTGACATCGGCGACGTTGTGATTGAATTCTCGCAACCCGCGGCGACGCTGCAACACCTGCGGCAGGTTGTTGATGCAGATAAAGCGATGGTAATCGCCACGACGGGGTTTAATCCGGAAGAACTCGCGGCCGTGCGGGAACTTGGAGGGAAAATCCGCTGCGTCATGGCACCGAACATGAGCCTCGGCGTAAACGTGATGATACAGGCATTGGCATTAATTGCCAAGGCTTTCGGTGATGACTACAACGTTGAGATAATTGAGGCGCATCATAACCACAAGGCAGACTCGCCGAGTGGCACGGCACTCCGATTGGCGGAGACTGTGGCTACGGCACTTGGGCGCGATTTGGCGGAGGTAGGCGTTTACGGCCGGCACGGTATCGTCGGGCCGCGGAGCCAGAAGGAGATTGGTGTGCACGCAGTTCGCGGCGGCGATATTGCGGGAGAACACACCGTGCTCTTCGCGACGGAAGGTGAGCAGCTCAGCGTTGTCCACCGTGCACATAGTCCGGAGGCGTTCGCCAAAGGCGCGATTCGTGCGGCGAGATGGGTGCTGGATGCCCCCAAAGGCCTCCACGATGTCAGTGAGGTGCTGTTTGCAAAGAAAAAATAGCATCGACAACGCTGAACAGGAAATAGATGTCATTGCACCAACTACCCTTATTAAACGCATTGCGAATAACAAAAGGTTTGAGAGTGCCTAGGGTTTACCTCCTGATTGCGACGCTCCTTTTGGCGTGTGGTGATGCGCCGCCGAAGCATTTTGAGTGGAAAACCGTTGTCGAAGGCGATTGGAGCGCGCATCTTTACGATGTCCACTTCGTTTCGGAGAGCCGCGGGTGGGCCGTTGGGAATTTTGAACCGCCGCGGCACGGCGAGACGGATGGCGCAGAGAGTCTTATCATCTCTACTGACGATGGTGGCAAAAACTGGCATCGGCAACACAGCGGCATCTTCGGGAAACCGTTGCGGAACGTCTATTTCCGTGATGCATCCGCAGGGTGGGTAGTGGGTGATGGAGGCACTCTCATCTATACACCTGATAGCGGACAGACATGGCAACGGCTTGAAACTGGCACGCAAAATAACCTGCACGATGTTTTTATTGCAGGGGGCACCGGTTGGGTAGTCGGTGACTGGGGCACGCTGCTGAAATCCACCGATGGCGGCAAGACGTGGATAGACGGAGGCGGAACCTCCTGGCCCCGGAACCGAGCCCTGCGAGGCATTCATTTTGTTGACGATACCCACGGATGGGTTATCACCTATTCAAGCGGCCAAGAATCGGGACATATCTATGCGACGATAGATGGCGGCGAAACGTGGACAGAGCAGTTTGCAACGGAAGCGGCGTTGTTTAGTCTGCACTTTTCAGACAAAATGAGGGGGTGGGTAGTTGGGGACAGGCGCAGGCTTTTCGCGACAACCGATGGTGGAAAGACTTGGGAATTGGTGACAGCTGGCAGCAACCAACGCCACGAACAGAGTTATGGGCAGCCTGAATATCTTGGCAACGAACAACTCCATACCTTTGCGCTCTACGATGTGGATTTCGTCAATGCGGATGCTGATTCCCGCTTACTCGGTTGGATTGTCGGTGACTTGGGAGTGATTCTCCACACGGATGGGAAGAAATGGCGGCATCAACGGGGCGGCCCGCGCTATCATAACAGTGCAGACGCGCTCCTGCTCGGTGTTGACTTTATCTCGGTGCAGCTGGGGTGGGCAGTCGGCGA
>PYJE01000114.1:19464-23005 GCA_003635305.1 Candidatus Poribacteria bacterium
AAGGCGATTGGAGCGCGCATCTTTACGATGTCCACTTCGTTTCGGAGAGCCGCGGGTGGGCCGTTGGGAATTTTGAACCGCCGCGGCACGGCGAGACGGATGGCGCAGAGAGTCTTATCATCTCTACTGACGATGGCGGCAAAAACTGGCATCGGCAACACAGCGGCATCTTCGGGAAACCGTTGCGGAACGTCTATTTCCGTGATGCATCCGAGGGGTGGGTAGTGGGTGATGGAGGCACGCTCATCTATACAAACGATAGCGGACAGTCATGGAAACGGCTTGAAACAGGCACGCAAAATAACCTGCATGATGTTTTTATTGCAGGAGGCACCGGTTGGGTAGTCGGCGATTGGGGCACGCTGCTGAAATCCACCGATGGCGGCAAGACGTGGATAGACGTAGGCGGAACCTCCTGGCCCCGGAACCGGGCCCTGCGAGGCATTCATTTTGTTAACGATACCCACGGATGGATTATCACCTATTCAAGCGGCCAAGAATCGGGACATATCTATGCGACGATAGATGGCGGCGAAACGTGGACAGAGCAGTTTGCAACGGAATCGGCGTTGTTTAGTCTGCACTTTTCAGACAAAATGAGGGGGTGGGTAGTTGGGGACAGGCGCAGTCTTTTCGCGACAACCGATGGTGGAAAAACTTGGGAATTGGTGACAGCTGGCAGCAACCAACGCCACGAACAGAGTTATGGGCAGCCTGAATATCTTGGCAACGAACAACTCCATACTTTTGCGCTCTACGATGTGGATTTCGTCAACGCGGATGCTGATTCCCGTTTACTCGGTTGGATTGTCGGTGACTTGGGAGTGATTCTCCACACGGATGGGAAGAAGTGGCGACATCAACGGGGCGGCCCGCGCTATCATAACAGTGCAGACGCGCTCCTGCTCGGTGTTGACTTTATCTCGGCGCAGCTGGGGTGGGCAGTCGGCGAAAACGGGACGATTTTGCACACCCGTAACGGCGGCGTAACGTGGGAAGCGCAATCCAGTCCGAGTCATCTTCTCGTTGATGTTTACGCCGTTTCGCGGGACAAAGGCTACGTTGTGGGCGACCGGGGTGCGATTCTGCAGTTTAGCGATGGTGCAGCGAAGGGGGAGTGGCAGGCGCAAGATAGCCGCACGACGGAGTGTTTCGGGGCGACGCATTTTGTCTCTCCACAAAAAGGATGGGCAGTCGCCGAGGCTGGCGTGATTTTGCATACCGCTAACGGCGGTAGCGTCTGGCAACGCCAACGTTCCGATACGAAGCAAGAGCTCCTCGCTGTTTTCTTTATAGATGAAGAGACGGGATGGTGCGTTGGGAGTGGCGGCGAGATTATCCACACCGATGATGGCGGGGAAACGTGGCAACCGCAGAGAAGCGGCACTACCGCGAACCTCTTTGACGTTCATTTTACCTCGAAACTGCGCGGCTGGGCAGTCGGGATACTCGGCACGATGCTTTACACGCGCGATGGCGGAAAGCAGTGGCATCTTGATGAGGGCATCGCGAGACACAAGGATACCCGCTACAGTCAGGCGTGGTTTGATGCTGTCTATTTCGTCACGGACACTGTCGGTTGGATTGTGGGGATTGACGGTTTGATTCTGCACACAGAAAATGGCGGAAGAACGTGGATGCGTCAGGAAGGACACACGCAAAACAATCTGGACGATGTCTTTTTTATCTCCGAAACGGAGGGATGGATTGTGGGGAAAGCGGGACTCGTGCTACACACGAAGGATGGCGGCGAAAATTGGAGGCCTCAACGCACCGATACCCGCACCGATTTGAAGGCTATCCACATGAGCAGCGCGGGGAGTGGATGGGCGGTAGGACAATATGGGACGATTCTTACCTACACAGAAAGGAAAAATGAATGAACTTGAAAACGCCGCCTACGTTAGACTTGGGGTTTGAACCGCACGCTCTCTATTACGGCGATTGCCTTGAGGTGATGCAGTTCTGGCCGAGTGAATCGGTGGATACGATTTACGGGGATCCGCCGTTCAATTCCGAGGCGACTTATTCGATTTTGTGGGGGCAGGACACCGGCAAGCAGAGCGCGCAGTTGGAGGCGTTCACCGATATGTGGTACTGGGGTCCGGAGGCAGAAAAGCGGCTGAAAACCTTGCTGCGGCCTGAACATCCCGCTGAGCCAGTCATTCGCGCCGTGCTCACCTATCCCGGTAGAAGCGGCATGTTGTCCTACCTGACGTATATGGCAGAGCGGTTAACCGAGATGAGGCGCATCTTGAAACCGACAGGCACGCTCTATTTGCACTGCGATGCGACGGCGAACCACTATCTTAAAATGCTTTTGGATTGTATTTTTGGCCCGCAAAATTTCAGGGGCGAGATTGTGTGGTTCAAAGGGTATCGCGGCACGCCGCGCAAGAGCCGGTATCAGCAGGCACACGAAACCGTGCTTTTCTATACGAAGAGTGACGCTTACACGTGGAACGATGTCTTCGGCGAGTACCGGGACACCGATTTGAAACGCTACAACAAAATCGATGAAGATGGGAACAGGTACGCCCTGGTCAAAAGGCGGCGCGCAAACGGCGAAGTCTATTACGGGAAAACCTATCCGAAAGGCAAACTTCAAGGTGACGTGATTGATGTCCCCGTGCTGGCATCAACGAGCAAGGAGCGGCTCGGTTATCCGACGCAGAAACCGTTGGCACTGCTGGAAATCCTGCTCAAGGCATCGTCCAATGAGGGAGACATCGTGCTGGATCCGTTTTGTGGGTGTGGCACGACGATTGAAGCCGGGTTAAAACTCGGCAGACAGGTTATCGGGATTGACATTTCCGTGTTTGCTTTAGATGTCATCAACAACGTGCGGTTTGCGGGCAAATATCCACCGTTGCCGATAAAGGGTATCCCCACCGATTTTGACTCAGCTGAACGTCTCGCGCAGACGAACCCGTTTGAGTTCCAAAAGTGGGCGGTGTGGCAAATCGGGATGATGCCGAGTGTCAAGCAGACGAACGATGGTGGCATTGATGGGAAAGGGATGCTCCTCAACAAGCCGGTGGTTACGTCAGGGCGAGGCGAGGGACAGGCCCTCGCCCTACGCGATTCGGAGAGTGAATGGACAGAGTTTGCCTACGCCCAAGTCAAAGGTGGAAAATCGCGAAGTTATGTCACCGAGGTTGAGGCGTTTTGTCATGTTCTAAACGACAATAACGCGGCGTGTGGTGTATTCATTACGCTTCGGCCTATCGGAAAACGGAGCCGCGTTCATAGCGTTGCAGAGCGGCTCGGCAGCATCGCTATCGGGAATGCGACGTATCCGCGGTTGCAGTTCTGGTCCATCCAAGAATTTTATGCGCATGGCACGCGGCCACATCTGCCGCCACTCGTAGATCCTTACAAAGATCGGACAGCGCAGACGCGCTTGAATCTATGACATTAAAGGAGCACGCATGCACTTTAATACGCCGCTTGCGTTAGACTTGGCCCTTGCGCCTAACACCCTCTATTACGGTGACTGTCTTGAGGTGATGGCGCACTGGCCAGATGCATCCGTGGATGC
>PYJE01000114.1:23025-23166 GCA_003635305.1 Candidatus Poribacteria bacterium
TGTGGCAAACCGGGATGATGCCGAGTGTCAAGCAGACGAACGATGGGGGCATTGATGGGAAAGGGATGCTCCTCAACAAGCCGGTGGTTACGTCAGGGCGAGGCGAGGGACAGGCCCTCACCCTACGCGATTCGGAGAGTG
>PYJE01000114.1:23186-58791 GCA_003635305.1 Candidatus Poribacteria bacterium
TTTGTCATGTTCTAAACGACAATAACGCGGCGTGTGGTGTATTCATTACGCTTCGGCCTATCGGAAAACGGAGCCGCGTTCATAGCGTTGCAGAGCGGCTCGGCAGCATCGCTATCGGGAATGCGACATATCCGCGGTTGCAGTTCTGGTCCATCCAAGAATTTTACGCGCACGGCACGCGGCCAAATCTGCCGCCACTCGTAGATCCTTACAAAGATCGGACAGCACAGACGCGCTTAACGCTATGACATTAAAGGAGCACGCATGCACTTTAATACCCCGCTTGCGTTAGACTTGGCTCTTGCGCCTAACCACCTCTACTACGGTGATTGTCTTGAGGTGATGACGCACTGGCCAGATGCATCCGTGGATACAATTTACGGAGATCCGCCGTTTAACTCCAAGGCGACTTACTCCATCTTGTGGGGAAACGATGCAGGGAAACAGAAGGCACAGTTGGATGCATTTACGGATATGTGGACGTGGGGAGCCGAGGCGGAGGAAAGGCTCAGACATCTCACATCTGAAGGACATCCCGCACGAGATACTATTCGCGCTTTGCTTATCAAACCCGGCCGCTCCGGTATGCTAGCGTATGTTACCTATATGGCGGAACGGCTCGTTGAAATGAAGCGGCTGCTCAAACCGACAGGGGCCATCTACCTCCACTGCGATGGAACAGCGAGTCACTATCTTAAGTATGCCATGGATGATATTTTCGGGCCAGCGAATTACCGAAATGAGATTGCATGGCACCGGACCGGCGGAAGCGCGAAAGGCAATCAGCACAAACCAAGGAAATTCGGCGCGAGTAAGGATTACATATTGTTTTACGCCATGCCGAAACACCAATTTAACGGGGTTTATGTCCCCGATCCGGATGCCGCGCAACGCTATCCCAAGGGCGATGAAAAAGGGAGACGGTTCGCGCTGACACCTTTATGGCGGAGCGCGGGTATGGGCCCGCGCCCTAGCCTCTGCTACGAGTGGCGCGGCTATACCAATCCGCACCCGAGTGGATGGCGCGTCACAATGGAAAACCTTGAACAACTCTATCAACAGGGGCGCGTCTACTTCAGCGAGAAGGGAACCCCTTACCGCATCCGTTACATGGATGAAGACAAAGGCATCCTCCTTGATGACATGTGGACCGATATTAGTCCCTTGACTGGGAAAAATAAAGAACGCCTTGGCTACCCGACGCAGAAACCGTTGGCGTTGCTTGAACGCATTTTGACTGCATCCTCAAACGCGGGGGAACTTGTCCTCGACCCGTTTTGTGGCTGCGGCACAACCCTTGAAGCTGGGTTAAAACTCGGTAGGCAGGTTATCGGCATAGATGTTTCAGTGTTCGCGCTAGAGCTCATCAACACCGTGCGGTTTGCGGGGAAATATCCGGCACTGCCGATAAAGGGTATCCCCACCGACTTTGATTCTGCTGAGCGGCTTGCACAGACGAATCCGTTTCAGTTTGAGAAGTGGGCGGTTTGGCAAACCGGGATGATGCCGAATGTCCGGCAAACCAGTGACAGCGGCATTGATGGACAGGGCATTTTGGGAATGTCTCCTGAGGAGGATTACACCGCACTCACGCTTGCGCAAGTGAAGGGTGGAAAACAGCGGAGTTACGTCGCCGATGTAGAACGGTTCTGCTATACGCTTATTGAACGGAACGCGGCATGTGGTGTGTTCATCACGCTTCGGCCCATCGGAAAACGGAGTCGTGTCTACGCAACAGCAGGAAGGCTCGGCACGATTACTATCGGGAATGCGACGTATCCGCGGTTGCAGTTCTGGTCTATCCAAGAATTTTATGCGCATGGCACGCGGCCGAAGTTGCCGCCGCTTGTCGATCCCTATAAAGATCGGACAGCGCAGACGCTTTTGGATTTGTAGGGGAGGAAATATTGTTGAGACGCGGGAGGGCATCGAGACGCGGGAGGGCTCTCCTACGGAAGAGGTTTATTGGGGCTGCGAGGCAGGAAGAACGGAGAAATTGGCCAATGACAGACGAACAAAAATATTTATTTGACTTGCAAGGCTATATTGTGCTAAAACGTATCATACCGCCTGCCGTGGTCGATGCGTGCAATCGCGTCCTTGACACGTTTGAGGAAATGCCGCCTGACGACTATCCGCCGCCGTTGTGTCTGGGCACGCCGCGCACGGAGAAGGAGCTCTACATCTCCAACATCTTGGAGGCGGACGGCGTTTTCAACGCACTGATTGACATTCCGGAGGTGCTGGATGTTGTTGAAGGCGTGACGGGCGGACCGTATCGGCTCAATCATACCTACACGATTTATCGGTGGGGCGGCGGCTATACGGGCTTGCACATGCATGGCACACCGATTATTCCGAAGTGCCAGTATCACTGCAAGAACGGACAGATGGTATCGACGCTGACGAAAGCAGTTTTCCCGATGCTGGATTGCGATGTGGAGGATGGCTGCTTCGCTGCGATTCCGGGCGCGCATAAAAGCAATTTTCCCAGACCTTGGGGGAATCATCCGGACGAGAACCCGGTGCTTGCGCCGATTCCGGCGGCGGCTGGTGATGCCATCATTTTTACGGAGGCACTCACGCACGGTTCTGTCATTAACGTTTCTGGCAAACCGCGCCGAACGCTCTATTACTGTTATAGCATCGGCTACATGCCGGATTGGGGTGGCCAGGGTTTGCATTTCAGTCCGGATGTGATGGAGGGATTGAGCGAGGCGCAGCGGGTGATTCTTCAGTTGAAGTGAGCGCGGTTTGAAACCGCGCCTACGGGGTTTGGTGGGTGCGCTTTGGAGTTCGGTAGGCGCGCTGTGAAGTTCAGTAGGCGCGCTTTGGAGTTCGGTAGGCGCGCCGTGAAGTTCAGTAGGCGCGCTTTGTAAGCGCGCATAGGTGCTAACGAACGAGGACAAACAATTTGATAACATTTGCAGAACGTTTACAAAAACTTCCACCCTATCTTTTCGTGGATTTGCGTCAAAAGATGGCGGCGGCGAAGGCACGCGGTGTTGATGTCATCAGTCTCGGCATCGGCGATCCGGATATGCCGACACCAGATCCGGTTGTGGCGGCACTTTGCAGTGCTGTCCAAGATGTCACTGATGCTGACAGACACCGCTATGGGTGCGACAGTCCGGTTGCGGATTTTCCGCAGGCGGTTCGCGATTTCTATCGGCATCGTTTCGGCGTTTCGTTGGCTGAAGAACAGGTAGTCACGACGCTCGGTAGCAAAGATGCCATCGTTAAAATGGCGTTGGGGATGCTCAACCCCGGCGATATCGGTATCGCGGCGAGTCCGGGCTACCCTACCTATAACATTGGGCATGTTTTCGCCAGTGCGACGACTTACTATGCGCCGCTCTTGCGCGAGAACGATTTCTACGTTGATTTTGACGCAATTCCCGATGAGGTAAAACGCCTTGCGAAGGTGTTGTGGATTAACTATCCGAACAATCCGACGACGGCTGTCGCCGATTTGGACTTTTTCGCGCGCGCCGTGGCATTCGGGAGGCAAAACGATATTCTCATTGCGCATGACAACGCCTATAGCGAAAATACCTACGATGGCTACCGCTCTCCGAGCATCTTGCAAGTTGATGGAGCGGACGAAATCGCCGTGGAATTCTTCTCGCTGAGCAAAGCGTTTAATATGACAGGATGGCGATTGGGGTTCGTCGCTGGCAACCGGGCTGCGGTTGAGGCGGTGAAATTGGTGAAAGACAATATCGATAACGGTTGTCTCCGCGCGCTTCAATTCGCGGGTGCGAAGGCACTCTCTCTGGCGGATGAAATCACGCCGGCACTGAACGCTGTCTATCAGCAGCGTCGCGATATTGTCGTTAACGGACTGCGGCAGAATGGTTGGGATATCGAGGTGCCGAAGGCGACGATGTATGTGTGGGCACCGGTTCCACCGCGGTTTAACGGCTCAAGTCGTGCGTTCGCTACTGCGCTTCTGGAAGAGGCTGGCGTTGTCGTCACGCCTGGGCTCGGCTATGGGCAGTGGAGTGAGGGGTATTTCCGCATCTCCCTTA
This sequence comes from Candidatus Poribacteria bacterium, assembly GCA_003635305.1. Taxonomy (GTDB): domain Bacteria; phylum Poribacteria; class WGA-4E; order WGA-4E; family WGA-3G; genus AGPOR5. Next base: position 27,218 of record PYJE01000114.1, read on the forward strand.
CCTATCCGGATGCGGTAATTTCGGACGCAATAGCGCGCATTTCAAATCTGTAAAGGATAAACACGAAATCGAATCCGTGCCGGACGTGCCGGGGACGGTTTTCGGGAGCGAGGATACTTATGAAAACATCTTTAGTTCACGCACCAATCTGGTTAATTTGTTTCGTCCTGCTCACAACGGTGACTGCTGTCCGCGCGGAGCAGATGCAAACCTACACGGTTGCAGACGGCCTCGTCGCGCCCGTTGTCCCCGTTATTTTTCAGGATAGCCGGGGGATACTCTGGTTCGGTTCTAACCGCGGGGGTGTAACCCGATTCGATGGGAACACCTTCGTTGCCTATGCCGGGATGCGGGAGGGAACCGTCACCGATGCGCAGGCAGAGAGAATCGTTTTTCGGTGGAGTTCTGATGGACGGACAGAGGCCCCCGCGGCAGCGGTTGCGCCGGGCGCGCTGCTCGGTTCTACGCAACATATCGTTGAAGATAAATGGGGGCATATCTGGTTTCTGTCACGTGTGCCGACTGAGGCAGTGGGCCGCGTAACCCGGTTTGATGGGCAGCTATTTGAACCTATCACGACAGGGAACGCGCTTCTCGCCGACCGGCGTGGTGATATCTGGGTAGCTGGCGGCGAGGGAGTCCAACTGGTGCAGTATACCACCGCGGGTGTGCAGCAGGCACCACAGCTGCGGAGTTTTCCTGTGGCGGATAAGGTGCGCCCGGACCGGCCTTCCTGGCAAAATCCGCTCGCGATAAACGTGCTTTTTGAAAGCGCGGAGGGGCTCCTCTGGCTGGGGGGAAGCGATGGCGAGAGCGCCGTAGTGTTGAGCGTTCATCCTGATACTGGTGAGACGCGGGCGTTTGACAGTGTCAGCGCACCGGAGCTGCAACACGGCGCGGCAATTCATGCGATAGCGCAGGATGCATCCGAAACGCTCTGGTTTGGCGGAGGAAATTTCCTCATCCGACTGCAAGGCGACACCTTTGAGCGGATTCATCCAAGGCCGAGGACGAGAACCGGGAGAGGCGAAGGGCGTGGGGAGGCACCTCCGCCGCCTAGGGTGCAGCGCGGCGAGGGTGTGCCTCAAACGCCGAGAGCACCCGCGCCGCCAGACAGGCGGGTTTCACTTCAGAGTGACACAAAAGGTAGAATCTGGTTTAGTGCGCGAGGCAACCTCCGGCAGTGGGACGGGACAACCCTCCGGCCCCTCAGGACTGTCACCGACGGTGAGATTAGCATGCGTCCTGAATATCTGCGCGGGTTCCTCGCGCTGGAAGACAGAGCTGGGAATCTGTGGTTTGCAAGCCAGCGCGGCGCACACCAATACGATGCCGCCCTCGCCCCAACTGACTACTATGCCGACGATGGACTCGGCAGCAACCGGATTCTCACTATTTTTGAGGCGATAGACGGCACGCTCTGGTTTGGACATGATAACGGTGTGACTGCCTACAATCCGCGGCCCGCGATGATGAATTATTCCACGCGCGCGGGCATCGGTGGTGAAAGCGTCCGTCTCGTGTATGAGGATAGCCGGGGCCGGCTGTGGTTCAGCATCCCGGGCGGTGTCGCGCTTTACGACGCGGCGGTTACAAGTGATGCAGCACTCGCTGAAGCGGGACTGAACGCGCTATCAACGCATCGGTTGCGAATAGAGACATCTAGGGAAACGAGAAGGAGGAGAACGGCGAGCGCAGGCGGCAGAAGACGCGCGGAAAATATCAATAATTTTAGAAGACGCACGGAGATTATCAAAATCTTTGAAGTTGATGAGCATGTCTGGTTTATCAACCGCCCGGCACCCGGCAGGGATGCGACGCGGTACACCTTTTTCCGATATGCCAACGGTAAATTCGACCAGGTTTCTCTCTCCGTTGCGGTTGAGATCGGCCCCGGCGGTGAGCGGCTCAATACGCGTAACATTGAGGTGATACTGTCGGAAGGAGGCGTTGGAGATGGGGGGCCGTGGCTTGCTTTAGGCGGATGGCTCTTCAAACCGGATGCGAACGGTTTGCAGTGGCTCTCGCCGGAGGCCGGGTTCATCAGGGTTCTGTTTCAGCAGACTCGCGAGTTGCGTCATGCACCCTCGGCGATTACGTCACTTCACAAGGATAAGTTGGGACGGCTCTGGTGTCATTTTGACAACGGACAGGTGAAACGTTATCCTGCATCGCTTGATTCAGCGGTGTTGCGCTCAGGCGCGCGCAACCTACAACCGGAAATTCTGCCGTTGCACGCCGCGGTGCTGGTGCATACCAGCAGTCCCGAAACGTTGGGCAAGTCCTTCGCATCCGATTTTGAAATCAAATGGTTTTTCAGCACTGCTACTGGGAGATTGACGCGCTGGATGTGGACAGAAGGGGAGAAAGAACGGTGGGTGGCAACAGAGCATTCGGCTCGTTCCCTTCCGGTTGCGGTTTGGCAAACCCGGAACTCAAGCGAAGGGATGAGCCCGTTAGAGGTTACCCAAGAAGTAACCTTCCTTTTTGAAAAACAGCTGACGAATTACCAGGTCAGCGGTGGTGACGAAGACGAAACCGCGGCCATCAGGAACAGTGACATTGACATTGCCCCTGCGCGCGCGCAGTTGGCTGCGAAGTCTGGCGATTTGTGGCTAGCAACGGCGCAGGGGGCTGTCAAATACGACGGCAAAAACGTGATGACTTATGCCACGCCGAAAGATGGGTTTCTTGTCGACGACGTGCGCGATGTCCAGGAGGATAGTTGGGGCAACATCTGGTTCGCCACCTGGGGCGGCGGTGTTGTGCGGTATGACGGCGAGACTTTTTATGTCATCACGACAAAGGATGGCCTCCGGCACAACAACGTTTCTCAGGTTTACGAATCGAAAGAAAAGGAGATGTGGTTCGCGACGGAGGGTGGTGCTACACGCTATACGCCGGAGCATGGCGGGCTTCCCTTCTGTCGCTTAGCTTCTATTGAGGCAGATAGAACCTACTCGCTTTCCAGAAGACCGGGGGTTGCGAGTCATCTCAAACCTTCTGGTTACGGCGATGTGGATGAGATTGCGGGTGTGACGCTTCCTGCGCGCGCAGATTCTATCACCATCGATTTCCGAGGCATAAGTCCGTTGCGAGAGGCACTCGGCTATCAATTTAAATTGGTTGGCTTAGACACGAACGCGTGGACAGACATTTCGGCGGAGACCGCGGCACAGTTGACAGGTGCGTCGGTATCTTCTGTCCAAACGCATCAACCGGTCTCCTACGGGGGGATTACACAGCAGTTGCAAAGCACTGCCGGGGCATTGCAAGTCCATTATGAGGGATTGAAGTCTGGCACTTACACGTTCCTCATCAAAGCGTTGCGCGATGGCACTCCGTATACGCAGCGTCCGGCGGTGTTAAACGTTACCATTTCGCAGCCGTTTTGGACAAAGTGGCGGAGTTATCTGCCGACGCTTATTTTCATCACTGCTGTCATCACGTTGTTGGTTCGCCTTTACATGACTCGGCGGCGCACGATGCAGTTGCAGGCTGAGGTTCGCAAACAGGAAGAGGCGGAGATTGCGCGTATCCGCGCCGAGTTGGATGAAGCGCAAACCATCCAAATGGCGTTGCTGCCTGAGGAAGCTCCTGCTATCCCAGGGTTCGATGTCGCCGGGATGTCTGTCCCTGCGAAACAGGTTGGTGGAGACTTCTTCGATTACCTCACCGTTGCCAACGGACAAACCGCCATTGCTGTCGCTGATGCGGCTGGCAAAGGGTTGCGCGGCGCGATGAGTGCTGTGTTGACGAACGGCATGCTTTACGAAGTCACACGCTTCCGGTCTGAAGCTGATGTCATTCTGCGAGAACTGAATATCGGGTTAGCACCGCGTCTATACGGCCCGAGTTTCATCGCCTTGAACCTCGTCGTATTGGATGTGGAGAGTGGACAGATAGACTACGCCAACGGCGGACAGCCTTATCCGCTTCTGAAACGTGGTGCGGAGACATCCGAGATAGAGAGCAGCGATTTGCCCCTTGGCAGCATGCGCAAAGCCAGTTATGAAGCCGTCTCTTTCACTTTGGAAGAAGGCGATGCCTTTATCTTCCATACCGATGGCATCATCGAGGCACTCGATGCCGAGGACGAGATGTATGGCACAGAGCGGTTAATGGATTTAGTTTCCGATATGCCGGCAGATTACACGGCGGAGGAGATAATTAACCGCATCGTAGAGGATGTCCACGAATTTGTGGGTGAAACGGAGCAGTATGATGATTTGACGTTGGTGGTGATTAAGCGCGCACCAGCTGAGTAGTTCCGACAGAGTGGGGTTTCCCGTATGCGCGGTTTGAAACCGCGCATACCGCGCGGTTACCGTAGGGCGAGGGCCCTCGCATGCCACACGCGCATGCGAGCGGGTTCCCCTCGCCCTGCCACGATCGCGGGGGACAGGCCCCCGCGCTACGGTTCATTCCCCTCTGTCGTTCGGGCTCGCCTGAGCCCGAACAGGTCAAGCTCAGGCGATACAGAGTGGGGCTTCCCGTAGGCGCGGTTTGAAACCGCGCCTACCGGGCGGTTCCCGTAGGGCGAGGGTCCTCGCATGCCACACGCGCATGCGAGCGGGTTCCCCTCGCCCTGCCACGACCGCGGGGGACAGGCCCCCGCGCTACGGTTCCCATTCCCCTCTGTCGTTCGGGCTCGCCTGAGCCCGAACAGGTCAAGCTCAGGCGATACAGAGTGGGGCTTCCTGTAGGCGCGGTTTGAAACCGCGCCTACCGGTGGGTTCCCGTAGGGCGGGGGCCTGTCCCTCGCCATGCCACGATTGCGGGGGACAGGCCCCCGCGCTACGGTATATTCTCTCTATAGTTTGAGCTCGCCTGAGCTCAAACAGGTCAAGCTCCGGCGCGAGAGCGCCAGATCTCGCCCCATTAAGGAGAATAATCAATGAATCGAAGAACTATCGTTACCGCAATCGTCATACTCATCGCCAGCATCCTCGCACCCTTGCAAATCGATGCCGCCGAACAGGCGACACCCACACCATCCTCACCGGAACTTGTGGAGTCTGATGGTGATGATGACAGCGATGCCGAATTGCCCATAGACCCGCCTGAGGTAAGGAATGCAATAGTTAACCTGAATGCATCAGCAGGCCAGTGGGGGAACGCAAAAGGAAATTTGCAGAACCACAATATCGTCAAGACCCGTTTGACCACCCAGCGCGACTTGCTCAAATATGCACTTGATGACAACCCCGACAGATTCTCCGGGAGGCGGCTCGCCGAGAAGAATAACGAAATCCGCCTGCACCTGGCCTACGCCCCAACGCTTGTTGATAAGGTCGACAAGAAATACGAACTATACGAGAAGGATTGGAACACGCTCAACGACCTGTACCTCAAGCACCTCCCCGAAGGACATCCCGATAAAATCACGTTTGAGAAGATGGGCAACGATAAAGAGGACAAGCAGATCCATCCTGAGACGGTTCTCGACCTTTCAATGAAAGGGGACGGTGATGGCGATGACGGCGATGATGCCGGTGGTGAACCCGCTGTCAAACCGAGAACGCCTGAGGTAATGCGTGCAATAGTTAGGCTGAGTGCATCAGTAGGCCAGTGGAGTAACGCAAAAGTAAATTTGCGGAGCCACAATATCATCACGGCGGGTTTGGCCACCCAGCGCGATCTGCTCAAATATGGACTTGATGACAACACCTATGGATTCTCCCGGAGGCGGCTCGCCGAGAAGAACAACGAAATCCGCCTGCACCTGAACAGTGCCTCAACGCTTGTTGATGAGATCGACTTTCGATACGAACGATACGAGAAGAGGTGGAACACGCTCAACGTCCTGATTGACATCGAGAACCTCCCCGAAGGACATCCCGATAAAATCAGGTTTGAGAAGATGGGCAACACTGAAGAAAACAGGGTTATCCATCCCGAGACGCTTCTAGACCTTTCAATGAGTTGCAAGAACGGCTGCGGGGTATCCTTTGCAAATACAGGCAATTCGCTAGCGGCGTTTGAAGCCGCGGTGAACGCGCACTACACCGGCGTTTGCAATGTGAAACCACATAACGGGTTACGATACTACGACTGTCCCGACAAACCCGGTTCGTGTCCGGCACCCCGTGAGCACTAGATTGCGTGCCGGGGTGGTTGCGGGGCTCTGTTTCCGCCTCGGCGTGTTGTCAAGGATATGAATCCGATCGCGGGTTACATCTCAGTGGTTTACCTTCCGATGGATGAATCGCACGTTTGCAACCAGACTGCGCGAGTTGGGATTACGGGTTCTGCGCCGTGTGGTAATGCAGCGGCAGCTAGGGTGACTGAGGGCTATAACCGTTACACTTGCGGCGGACAGACCACCTGTTCCAATGATGAGAAACACCTCTCCACCGGTGACGGCGGTCCCTAGATTTATTCAACTGGGGGCTAGAGTATCGCATTTATTGCAGCGTGCCCGGCTCCTAGGGACATATGTCACTTGCCCTCATGCATTCCGAAAATCGATGACCGTCTGCCGATACTCCTCTGGAAGCCCGATGTCAAAGCGTCTACCCTTGACGAGATAGCCCGAAAACCCCTCCGCTTTCCGCAACTCATCTAGACATGAAGTGAGTTGGAATTCGCCGTGTTCGCGGTGGTTGTGCTTGATGTTCTGTTCAAGGAAGGCAAATATCTGCGGGGTGAGCGCGTAGATGCCGAAAACGGATAGGAATTCGTCCGGTGCCATGCTGTCGACATGCAGATACTCGCGCGCATAGTCCGCGTCCGGTTTCTCATAAAACTCTGTCACCTGCAAGAGGGAGTGCTGTTCCCGACTTCCCTTTTCTTCTTGCCAGACTCCGGTGACGCAGCCGAAATTAGACAATTCCTGAATCGGTGTAACCTTTAACCCGACGACGCTGTGTCGGACGCGCGCGTATGCGTCTAAAACCTGCTTCGCGCAAGAGCTCTCTTCATCGGAGCCGTAGAGATGGTCCCCGAGCATCAACAGGAACGGTTCGTTGCCTACCCAGTCGCGGGCGCAATAAACGGCATGTCCGAATCCCTCCTGCACGTCTTGCGTAACGAATGTCACGCGCCTGCCGAGTTCCAGCACGTAGTCACAGTATCCCTTGTTTTCCTGGCTGAGTTTATTGTAGTGTTCAATGCGCGGCGGTGTCTTGAAAAAGGATTCAAAGAGTTCGGTATCGCCTTTCTGAACGATGAGGCAGACTTCCTCGATACCGGCGTTCACCGCTTCTTCCACGATGGCCATAATCGCGGGTTTCGCGCGCCCGGTGCTGTCAATCACGGGGAACAGTTCCTTTTTGATTGCCTTGGAGGCAGGAAAGAGGCGCGTGCCAAACCCTGCCGCTGGAATCACCGCTTTGCGGATATGCCGCCCGGCTTCGATGACCAGTTTGAGGCACGACATCCCCAAATCGCGTTCAATAATTTCGATTACCTTCCGTTGGCTTTCTTCGTCTTTGACGATGAATTGTGCGGATCCGTCGCCTTGCGAACCGACACCTTTGCCACCCCAGATGTAAGGCTGGATGGGTTCATAGTTAAGCACTTTATGGAGGACAGGTGCCTGCAATTCGGAGGGGCAGGCGGGGATGAGATGTTTATCAAACTCTTCTTGTGCTCGGCGCATTAAGGCACCGACTGCCTCTGCGTCGCCTTCGCGGAGTGCTTGATAGGCGGATTTCGTGATTTCGGCACTCAGCGGGCCGAGGTAGTGCTGCACGTCCTGGTCCAACTGCGTTTCGGCGAACGGATAGCAGTGGTTCAGTTGGTTCAGGATAAGGCGTGTATCTTTTCCTGCGCCCAGATCGACGATGACGAGATACAGGGCTTCGGGGACGCTGACTTCGCTGACATCTACCCGGTCTCCATCAAATGTCATCAGGATAGGGTGTGTGTAAGCACATCCCTGGTCCATCCTACCGCAGCGCGAGGGTGTCGTCGTCTCGCCTCTGTAGGCGTATTCCATTTCGCCGCGCGTTGTCATCTTGAGATCATAGATGCGATTAAACGCACGCGCGACAAGGACGCAGATGGCGGCACTAGAGGAGAGCCCTTTCTTTACCGGGAGATCGGTGAGGTAGTTGTCGATTTCAAGTCCTTGCACGCGATAATTAGTCAAGATTTGGTATGCCACGCCGGCGGCGTAACTAAAGAATCCGCCTTTTTCCGCTTCGGCGAGGAGCGCGTCTTGCTCCATCGGCAAAGTATAGGGCCCGTGGCGCGTGCCGTTGCTCAGGGTGGTTTTCAGTTTCAGCGATGTTGGGTGCGGTTGGACATCGGCGTAGACTCCTTGGTTTGTGCTAGTGATGAGGGTATAGCCTTTTTCAAGTTGTGCGTTGCTTCGGCGATGTCCGCCTGCCCAGTCGCTATGTTCGCCGAAGAGGCAGATTCGTCCGGGGACAAAAAGTTTCATTATTTCTCCTTTTCCGCTGTAAAGGATGTTGGGTGAGGGCAGTCCCTCTTCAGTAGGCGAGTTCTCCCGCGTCTCGATTTGGCATATCGGGACAAGGATGTCCCTCCTACCGTGGCATCCTGTCGGGCCAGGGCTGTCCCTCCTACTGGGTTTTTGCGCGCCATTGGCATCTGCGTATCCACGTTTGCGCGTTTAGGACGGTGCCCAGGGGTAAAGTCTCGTCTTTTGCTATGGCTGAAAAGGCGTTTTCGGCGGTTGCGTAATCTGCGAAACGATAGGCGTTGAGTCCTGTTAATCTTGTCGCTTCCAACATCAGTTGTGGAAAACGTGAAATGGTGTTTTCACCAAGTTCTACTGCCTGTTTGAGATGTTGATTGCTCATCTCCCATGCGCCTTCTCTGTGGAGCAGTTCTCCGGCGAGGAAATGTGTCAAAGGGCTCTCCTTGCAGGCGAATAAACGCGCTATCTTTTCTGTGTTACTTTCCTGCGATAGAAGCACACTGCGGAGGTGCTTTTGTCCGCTTTCCTCTGAAAGTGCGGCGAGGCGTTTAGTGACGTTGCGCTGCATCCGCGTATCTGTAGTTTGAACAGCGAGGTATGCCGCCGTTGCCGCTGCGGGTTCATTTTTTATCCAGTGGATATCGCCTATTAACAGTTGTGCTTCTGCCTTCCGTGCGCTTCCGACGTGGCGAGGGACAGGCCCTCGCCCTACGTTCCTAGGACTGCTGACATGGCGAGGGACAGGGCTTCGCGCTACGTTACCAGAAGATGGGGCTGCGACGAGACTGTTCGCGAGGGCGCGCGCGCGTTCGTAATTTTTCATCCGATATGCGCTGAACATGAGCCCGCGCACGTTTCTCACGTTATCGGGTTCAAAAGCGAGCATCTGTTCAAAGGTTTTCGCGGCGGTGAGAAAGTCTCTTCGGCGGTATGCCCGCCATGCTTCGTGCCGCAAAGCTGCAATCTCGTGCGCGCAGACTTTTTCAAAGATACTGCCCGGCTGTAATCGGGTTTTCGCATACTCCACCGCCGAATCTGGCAACGGAACGCTGTCTAAAAATGTTGCCCACTCCGCTTCCAGCAGATGCAACGCTTTTCCGTAGTGCTTTTCAAAATTGCCCGTTGGAAAGACACGCGTGAACTTCTCTATGCCGTAAGTATCCACGAGGAACCGCACGAAAGAACCCGCCAGCCGATAGCTCCTTGAACTTGCCTGTCCCCAAAACCCGATGCCCAGAATGTCCGAGAGCGATGGCGCGAGTTGCAGCTGCCGCATCGCCTTTGCCCACTGATGCGGTGTCAATCTTCCCTCCTCCCAATCTGCTGCGACAGCGATGCCTTCGTGCAACCCAATTTTGAGACTCACCTTCAAGGCAGACCAGGGTACAGTAAAGACGTGCGCGAGTTCATGCTTTAGGACAGGATGCGGAAAGCCTTGCGCGTGGATATGGAAGCCGTGTCCAAACGGATCTTCGACTGAAGTGCCGCCCGCGCCAATCAACCGCTTTTTCTGCTCAGGCGATGCATAAATGTAGGCGCGCACTTTCTGTGGGGTTTCTCTTCCCAGGTAATTCGCTAATTCAGCGTATTGAAACTCGCAGTCCTGCGCGATGAGTTCAATCTCCCTTTCTAGCGAGGGGGCGTAGTAGATTTCAAAATGCTCTGTTTCCCGGAAGCCTCCTAGTTTTCGTGCGATATCGTCTCGTGATGGCCGAATCCCTAGTTCACCGGCATAGAGATACGTCCCGAAGACAATGATAGCGAGGAAATAGATGGACAGGTGTCTCATTGAACGAAAGTGCAACAAGGCGCGCCACTTCAGTTGCGGCATCCATCCGCTCTCCCTGCTCACCTCACAGGCGTTCACGGCGATGCTTAAGAATAACAGAGCCCCTATCAACGTGCAGGTTCGCGCGAGGAGCAGTGTTCCCGTTATCACAATCCGCTCATCGTAAATCGGCCCCGGGAAATAGCCGAATGTCGCGTGATACGCGAACACCGGCGGATGCCACACGAGGTTAACTACTAAAGGGATGCAGGTGAGGACAATGTAGCCGATGTAAGCGGAGAACGCCTTCCACCGTTGATGCCACCACGTCCCGAAGAATACGCCCGCGGCAGTGGCGTAAATGCAACTAACCCCCGGTAATAATCCGAAAAAGAGAAACCCTTCGCCGATGTTACAGTTCTGGACTCGAAACGCGTTCAGCAGTATGATGCCGAGGGGTGCCATCAGAATAACGATGTTCGCCGATAGGGCGCGCCAGAAACAGCGCATCACAACCTGCGCGGGCGAACCGGTTAGCGCGTCCGGTTCGCGTTTCATCTGCCGTAGCACTGTTATCGCAATAAACGCGCCCGCGAATGTGATGCAGAGTGCCATCACAGCCGAGAACTCATAACCGAGCAGGTTAAAGAGCGGCACGTTCGCGAGGAGTAGTGCCAGCATGCTGAATCCGATGGGGCATAGCCAATAGGTGAAAGTTTTGTAAATCATGTTGATTTTCTCGGATGGACGCAGGATGCGCGCGGTAGGTGGCGCGGTGTCAATGCGCTTTTTCACATGTGCGCGGTTGTAAACCGCGCCTACCGGTGTGGGCTGATGTATAGCCACTAGGTGAAAGTTAGGTGTCGCGGTGTCAGTGCGCCTTTTCACGTGTGCGCGGTTGTAAACCGCGCCTACCGGTGTGGGCTTCTTGCATTTGCGTCTGTCCTGTTTCTTCTTTGTTGCATTTGCTCCCCCTATTTAATCAGAAATTCGGATGCTTGTCAAGTTGTTTTTTGCAATTTTTCCTTGCAAATTTCTAAACAATATGCGATAATTTATCATAATGAGTTTGCAAGTTGCAAAAAAAGTTGGAGTTCGGTGAGAAAGTTGATCGATCAGAAACTGTTTCGGAAGAAATTCCTACTGCACCTTATCGGCAATTCTTACGTCGTCTTCCCGTTTGCGGCGGGGGTATCCGTTGCTTTTGCCTCTTGGGTGCTCAATTTAGAGCCGGGGATTCTCTACGCCTTCGCTAGCGCGGTGCTGGGTATCTGCGTGCCGGTAGGTGTGATAATCACCAAGTGGGCAGCGGGGACTGACGACATCGCTAAGCGGGTGCATGATGAGCTCCTCAACGAGGTGCACCAGAAGCGGGAGGAGGAACTGAACGCCTTACATCAGCAGTTGGCGGCGGATGGCGATGCTCGCACGGAGACGATGCTCCACGAACTCCGCACCTTGCATCAATCCTTTCAGGAAGAGGCGCGCAGCGGTGCGTGGATGGGAACGTTGCCGCTCACCGTTTCAACAGAGATTACCGATAAAGTCTCTGAGCTCTTTACGCAGGCGGTGCAATGTCTGAAAGATACGCTCAAGATGCATGAGAAGGCGAGAGACGCTCAGTTGGGTGCTACCGTTAAAAGCGTGCTAGCGCGTCATAGGGAACAGCAAATCGCGGATGTTCAGCAGACGATTGTGCAACTCTCGGAACTCTATGCGCGGGTGCTGACGCTTAGTCCTGAAAGCAACGAGACGGAGCTCGCGCGGCTCCGCGCAGAGCTTGACGAAAGCCTCGCTTTTGCAAAGCGGGTTGATGAACAGATTCGTTCCCTCGCGCCCGATGCATCGGGTTCCGAATCAGATGAACTAGACAAGGTTTAGCATGCATGAAACCTTTGCTCACGAAACCTCCAAACAGCTACTCCTCTGGGGGTACCGGTGAAGGGAAATATCCCTTATCGCCGCGGATTCAGGATGTCCGCGCAGTGGCATTTTTTACACGTTGGTTACCGAAGTTAAAGGCGGCGTTTGCGCCGGCTATTCATTGAAGTTAGATGGGCGGCTGTTGTCCAGAAACCGCTCAGATATAAGGAGGAAAAACAATGGCAAACGGAATTACCCGTTTTTTCAAGGCGATTTGGTATACACTTACCGGGCGTGCGCACGAATCGGCCGATAGGCTGATGGAGAACCCCGAAGCCGTGCGCGGTGCGTATGAAGATATTATACGCGACAAGCAGGGGAACGTCCAACGCTATAAGCAGGCCATTGGCCAGCTCATGGCACTTGTCGAACAGAAAAAAGGGACGCTGAAGAGTCTGACAGACGATATCAATCGACTGGAAGACCTGAAATCGGGCGCGATTGCTAAGGCGAAGACTACGGCGGCTGAACTGCAGAATTCGGGGATGGCCCCGGAGGAAGTCAAGCAGCATTCGGAATACGTCCGCTGTGTCACCGCTTACAACGATTTTCACTCCACGTTGGAGGAGAAAAACGCGCGCGTTGTCGAGTTGGAGGCGGATATTGAGCGTGCGCAGCAGGATATTGAGGCGCATAAACTTCAGATAACGACGCTCCATCGCGACTTGAACAAGATTAAGACGGAGCAGTCTGAGGCTGTCGCCGATCTGATTACTGCCCGCGAGCAGGAGGATATTGCCGACATGCTCTCCGGTATCAGTATGGATGGCACTTCAGCGGAGTTGACGCGGATGCGCGAGATTCGCGAGAAGGCGAAGGGGCGCTCGCAAGTGGCGCAGGAGTTGGCAGGCACCGATTCGCGCACCGAGGAGGAGGAATTCCTCACCGCCGCGCGCACAACGGCTGCCTCCGATGAGTTTGACTCCCTCATTTTCGGTGCGCAGCAGACTGATACCGCCGCGGCGCAGAAAACTGAACCACAGAAGCAACCGGCGAGTGCCGATTCGGAGTTGCCGCTGTGAACGCCGTATGGCTCGCTATAAAATGGCTCATTTCGGTAGGAGGGACAGGGGTATCGGGACAGGGATGTCCCGCCTACCGAAAAACATCGAGACCGGGAGAGCATCGAGACCGGGAGGACTCTCCTACGGGAGCATCGGGACAAGGATGTCCCGCCTACTGCTTTGGGGGAAATCATGAACACCTACACTTCGGGCGCGCAGCATATCTCCTGCTATTGGGAAGATGCCTTAGAAGGTTTGAAGGCGTTTGAAGCACTCGCGCGGAAGAAGAAAGCAGGCGCGCTTGAAATGCATGCTGAATTGGTGTCTATCGCCTCCGAAGCCGCGCGCCGCGATATCAGACAGTGCGTTAGCGTTCCTGATGTTGACGCTGCCTTCATCGAAGGTGTCTGGCTGTCCCTTGAGCGGTACCCGGCACTTGTCCATCATCCGGAGATTGAGAACCTTGATACGGCAGGCTCTCACATTTTCTGCCGCTTTGCACCGGATGCGCCTGCGAATCCAGCCGAAAGGGAGCAACTCAAGCACCGGCTCCAACAGGTGTTTGGGCTGGATTCAGCAGCGATGGATGCTTTGGCGTGGCAACTTACTGGCCGCGCCGCGCCGCTTGCCTGTCGGCATCAAATTATGCGGGTGTTAGAGACGCGATTCAATCTGCTATCCGATGCATCCGATTTAGATGCCGAGGTCTTGCGATTTTTTCGGTGTCTATTCCCGGACGCGCCTTTTCAGATAGGCGAGGTGAAGCTGGTCAAAACTGCCTCCGCGCTCTATTTCTGTCTGCCCACGGTAGCGAGTGCAAAGCGGGAGGGGTTACCTGACGCGGCTATCCAATTTCTCCAAAGAATTTGGGAGGTAGAGCCGTTTGCGCACTTCCCTGTTTTCAGCACCTTCAATGCCGAAAAGGTGGATTTCGCCTTGCGGCAACAGCTCGCTGAAAATGCGGGGTTATCGTTGGAACTCACCACGTTGCAGCTGACCCGGATGATAGGCTTCCTGCCGTTAGATGAGTTGGACCAGTTCCTTATCCACGATACTTGGGGGCATCAGTGGCAGGAATGTCTGCTCGATTTTGAAGAACCTTATCGGCAATTGGCGAGTTTTCATAGGCCGCTCTCTTTAATTGAGGAAGCTTCGGTTTTAGGCGAGCAGGCTACTTTTGCTGCGGCGTTCGCCACCACGGATTCGGGGGAAGTCTGCCTCAACCGGGCGAAGCTTCGGCAATTCATAGATGCTGAGTTTTATGAGCGTTCCATTGTCGCTTTCACGCCGATTATCGCGGAACTTTTAGCGGATGCGGTGGAGTATAAGTTTTTGATGCTGCATCCTGATGCGGCGCATCTGCTGCCGAGTTCCTCGCTGCTCAAGGCTTTTCCAAGTAAGTTGGACTTAACGTTCGCCGATCTTCGCAAGTGCTTCGCGCATGCATCGGAGGTATTCCAGAAGTGGATAACCTGCGCGGAGGCGCAGCACACTTTACAGCAAGAGTTGGCACGTCGATTGCAAAAACCTGTTGCAGTTGAGGTGATTGCGGAAGCGGTGCAATGCTGCAAAGCGCGACTGGAGCGGCTCTATCAACCGGAATGGCATTGGGAGAAGACTGCGGATGGGCACCTGAAACTGAACGCTTTCACCCTCGCCGCGTTGAACTTTCTCCGCATCCACACGGCACTCTTGCATACTTATGAGAGGCTAGTGCAGATGGAAACCAAGCACGGTTTCAGCGATACGCTCGTCTTGGCAATGGGGAACTTTTTTCAGAAAGCACCGCAAAAGCATTTCTGGCAGCTTGATAGGTTTGTGACAGAGGGGTTCCTCCCGCGCTGGGAACAGTGTTTTGCGTAGGTTGTGCCTTCGTAATATGAAATAGGATGGAGCAGAACAAACGCGGTGGGCGCGGTTTCAAACCGCGCCCACCGGCATTCTCAGACTGTTTGAAACCGCGCCTACTGACATTCTTAAACTGTTTCAAATGGTGCCTACCGGCATTCTCGAACTGTTTCAAACCGCGCCTGCCGGCATTCTCAAACTACAGATACTGCGAGAGACATCATGGCGATTAAAAATCCACACTATACATTCCGCACCGAGGCGGGCCTGCTCATCAATTCCGGCACCTCGCGCAGCATCGTGCTTTCGGGGAATATCCACGATCTCTTCTTTATTGAGGATGGCGAGCAAGGGGACTATATTCCGCTTGTGAAATTTCTCACCCGCAGTTGGGATATTCCGGGGTTTCTCCTGATTGTCTATGAACTCAACGGGCCGCTCCGCTTCCTCCGAACTAGCGATAGAGAGAAGATGCGCGATGTTTTTAACTTATGGCGACAAGCTGCGTCGCCGGAACGTAAAAGGGGTGCTGGTTATGAGCAGTCACGTCCACCTAGCGAGGATGCGTTTGGAGCCGCGCCTGCGCGTTTGAAAACTGCGCCTACCGGTGGGACATATCCACCTAGCGAGGATGCGTTTGAAGGCTATCTTGATGACGCGATTGGCAGTCCGACGTTGGCGTTGGAACTTCTGCGCCAATTCTGTCTGATTTCGCGCACAACGAACCACCTGGGTGAAAAGTTGTTAACCGAGAAGCTACTCATCATCATTGAGGCAACCGATATGTTGCTTCCCGAAGGCGAGATTCGGGGTTTGAGTCAGGCGGATAGACATCGCGTCAGCATCGTGCAGGATTGGATTTCGGATTCAGAGTTCATGAAAGCTACCGATACGGTGGTGTTCGTTACGGAGTCGAAAAGTCTTGTCAATTCGCGAATTATGCGGCTTCCGCAGGTTGTTGGTGTAGAAATTCCCTCACCGGAGTTGGATGCGCGCCGGCATTTCATCTCGTGGTTCAATCGCACGCAAAAGCCCGCGGGGCAGACGTTAAACCTCTGGGGCACCCAGGCGCAACTCGCGATGCTGACGGCTGGTTTATCGCTACAAGCGTTGCGGCAGCTGCTGGTGGCGACGTGCTATGCCGGCGGGAAACTTCGTCCGGAGGCAGTCATTGAGAAGGTTTCTGAATTTATCCAAGCGCAGTTAGGTGAAGACGTTGTGGAATTCAAAAAGCCGGCGCATACGCTAAAAGACATCGTCGGCAACCGGAAGTTGGTTGAATTTCTCAAGACGCGTCTGATTCCACGGATTACCTCTATCGGCGCGGATGCTATCTCTGGGTTAAGTGTCTGCGGGCCTATCGGAAGCGGAAAGACGTTTATCTTTGAGGGACTTGCTGGCGAATTGGATATTCCTGTCCTCGTGTTGAAAAACATTCGGAGTATGTGGTTTGGGCAAACAGATGTCATCTTTGAACGGCTGCGGCGGTTGCTGATGGCACTCGTGAAGGTGCTGATTTTCGTTGATGAGGCGGATACGCAGTTCGGCGATGTTGGCAGGGATGCGCATAGCACGGAACGCCGGCTCACCGGAAAAATCCAAGCGATGATGTCCGATCCGCAGTTGCGTGGCAATATCACGTGGCTGCTGATGACGGCGCGCATCTATAATCTCTCACCAGACTTGCGCCGCGAAGGCCGCGTCGGAGACATCGTCATTCCGGTGCTTGACCCGAGTGGGGAAGACCGGGAGGCGTTCCTCCGCTGGACGCTGGGCAACGTTTTCAACGAAACTCTTCCCGATGCGGCATTGCAACTGCTGCTGGAGCATACCGAGGGTTATTCTGCCGCGAGTTTCGCCTCTCTCCGGGCAGACCTCGAGGCCACCAAGAACCTCAAGGAAGACTTGACTGTTGATGACATTGTCGATGTTGTCACTGACAGAATCTTGCCCAACATCGGCCCGATTCGGCGGTATCAGATTTTGCAAGCGTTTGTGAATTGCACCCGAAAATCGTTGCTACCGGGAGACTATTCTCCCGAAATCCGAAAATCGTGGCTGAGACAGATTGCGGAGTTGGAGGCAATGGGGGTTACTGGGTAGGCGGGCCATCCTCGTCCCGATGTTGCTCCGGCACACGCGCGGTAGGCGCTGTTTCCAACCGCGCGTAGGGGGACATCCTTGTCCCGATGTTGCCTTTTGTAGGCGGGACATCCTTGTCCCGATATTGAACCCATCGAGTGCGGGAGGGCTCTCCTACTGAGAGGGCGCGATTACATTAACGCCTGTAGTTTGCGCTCGCCTGAGCGCAAAAGGGCTCTCCTACTGAGGAATTTTAACTACCTTCCCGCTTGCCGCGGAACGATACCCCGCCGTGATAATCTCAACCGATTGCGCCGCGAACTCGGCGTTCATCTCACTCTCTACCCCGTTTTCGATGCAATCAATAAACGCGCTGAATTCCCGTGGACCGTCGTCACCGCTGTCCACGGCCATCCATGCCTGCTTAGGTTGCATGCCGATGTCCGCTTGCGTGCTGCTCCACATCCCCATCGGATCTAGCGGATGCGGCGGTGGTGGTTCAAACGCTGGTTCAGCGGCAAAAACCTCCAAACGGTTCGCTGCGGCATCGAACGTCAACGTATTTTCTGTGCCGACGAGATGCACTTTCTGCACGCCGCCGCGCGCGTGACTTTGCCATCCGTATCGTCCCCCGACGATTGTCGCTGTGATGCCGCCTTCTAACGTCAGCATCAGCGCGCCGAAATCCTCAATGTCGCAATCGTGATGCTCCTTGAAAAAGTAGTTTGCCGTTGAACCAAAGACGGTCTGCACAGGTTTCTGCGTGAGCCAATTCACCATAGATACCGCGTAAACGCCGACATCGAACATTTCGCGCTTCGCTTCAACGAAGCTATATCGTTCCACGGTTGGTTTCTCGGTTCGTTTTTTGCCGATGGGCGCGCTGCCCGGATGCCCTTTTGAGAAAAGGACATCGCAGTGGAGCGCGCGGAGTTCGCCGATGTCGCCGTTTTCTAGTCCCTGTTTTACACTTCGCGCCCAAGTGCTGTGGATGTTGCTGAACATCTGCGTTCGGACACCGCTGTGCTTCACAGCGGCGATGATCTGGTTTGCATCTTCGGGGTTCAGTGCCATCGGCTTGTCAAGATAGATGTGTTTCTCGGCTGCGGCGCACTTCGCGCCGATACGTCCGCGCCGTTCCACTTCGGTGCAGAGGCTTACGATATGCACATCGTCGCGCGCGAGTGCCTCGTCCAGATTTGGGATGAACGGCAGTTTCAATTCTTCGGCGAGTGATTTTCCTAATGCGATGCGTTGCGCCGGTGCCTCCGGTTCATCGGCGAATGCGATGAGTTGGCAGCGTGCGTCTTGCGCGAAATTCTGCGCGTAGTTTTCTTGGTGTGTGCGATGCCCGCCGAGTAATAGCACACCATATTTTTTCATGGTTATTCCTCCAAAATGATTTTTCCCTGTAGGCGTGATGCCTAGTTGCGACAGGCGAGCTCGAGCCTGGGAGGTTCCTCCTACCGTTCGTAGTTCGGGATTGCCTAATCCCGAACATGGCGAGTTGTCCTTATCGGGACCGGGAGGACCCGCCTACAGGAGAGTTGGTTGTCCGCTTTCAAGTACCTGCGCGATAAGAGGTGTCAATTCCGCTGCGTCGCCAATTTCGAGTGGCGTTGCGCTCATGGAGTGCCTGCCGATAGGCGTTTCGTGGTAGATAACGCCTTTGTTGCCAATTAACATGACATCGCATTCGGGGCTTACCTGTGTGCGATTGACGCTCAGCATTGCCGATTGTCCGCCGGCGTATTGCACCGTGAGCGTAATCTGGGTTGCATCCGCGTCGCCTTGCGCGTAGATGCGTTCCGGTTCCGCGGGCATCCATCCGTTTGCGAGAGTCATCACCGCTGCGGCTGGCTGTAGGAGCGATGTCCTTGTTGCGATTTGACAGACGCATCGTAGAAACACTGGGCTGCCGATGCGTCCTGATTCAATGACTGTTTGCACTGATTTTTGTAGTGATTCCATTTTTCTCCACTATTTTTTCTGCGGAAGGGCTTCTGGTGCCATGTCCCACAAGAGGACTGTGCCATCCGCACTCCCACTGGCTAACGTCTGTCCATCTGCACTAAAACGGACGTTCAAGATTTCACCGGTGTGTCCGATGAGAGTCCTTCGGAGTTCACCGGTAGTCACATCCCACACGCGAACGGTGTAGTCCGGGCTTGGTGGCTCGCCGCCGCTAGATCCACCGCCACTCGCCAGTGTCTGTCCATCTGGACTCCAACACAGGCTTGCAACAGTACCAACGTGCCCTGTAATGGCTTTTCGGGGTTCGCCGGTAGCCACATCCCACAACCGAATGGTGTGCTCCGTTATTCCCAACTCAGTCCAGTCACTGAAACCATCCCCACTCGCCAACGTTTGTCCGTCCGGACTGAAACGGACGCTTAAGATTTCACCGGTCTGGCTGGTGAGCGTGTGGAGAAGGGTGCCAGTAGCCACATCCCACAGACGAACACCACCGGCACTGCGGGCGAGCATCTGCCCGTCCGGACTGAAAGCCATACGATTATCATAGACAAGATCGGCCGAGGCGGTGAGCGTTCCTATGGGTGTGCCAAGCGTTTTCAGGGAGGTGCCGGTGGCAACGTCCCACAACCGAATCGTTCCATCCCAACTCCCACTCGCCAACAGCCGGCCATCCGCACTGAAACACATATTTGATACATGCAAGGTATGCCCGGGAAACGTGTGGAGAAGGGCACCCGTGGCGACATCCCACAATCGAATCGTTGTGTCGTCCCTCCCACTCGCCAACATCTGCCCATCTGCACTGAGACTCAAACTTCTGTCATTCTCAGGATGCCCACGAAACGTGTGGCGGGGGACACCGGTAGCGACATCCCACAGACAAACCTTGCTGTCTTCGTAGCCACTGACGAGCGTCTGCCCATGTAATCTCCAATAAAGCCTTGAGACAGGCGAGGTATGTCCCGTAAACGTGTGGCGAGGTACACCGGTAGCGACATCCCACAGCCGAATCGTGCCGTCCCGACTCGCACTCGCCAGCGTCTGTCCATCCGCACTCCAACACATGTTGGTGACAGCGTCGGTGTGGTCAATGAGCATTTTCACGGGCTCGCCTCTAGCCGCATCCCACAGCCGAATCGTGCCATCCAAGTTCCCCCTCGCCAGTGTCTGTCCATCCGCACTCCAAGACACGCTAGAGACAGCATCAACACCGCCAATAGTGAGCATTTTCACGGGCTCGCCGCTCGTCACATTCCAGAGACAGACCTTGTAGATCTTGTGCCCACCCTGGCGCGTCACAACCTGACTTGCACTCACCAACGTCTGTCCATCCGGACTGAAACGGACGCTATCAAAACGCACGTGGTATCTTCGCTCAGTGTGTTCGCTGAACGTCTGTTGAAGGTCTCCGGTGGCCACATCCCACAGCCTCATCTCATCGTCCGTATAGCCGCTGGCGAGCGTCTGCCCATCCGGACTGAAATCCATGCTCAAAGCCTCACTGGGATCTTCCGGGGAGAGAAAACGGCGCAAGGACCCGGTGGTTACATCCCACAACTCAATCACGTATCCCCAGTCTTCGCCAGCACTTGCGCTGGCGAGCGTTTGTCCGTCCGGACTGAAACGCACGCTCATAACAACAGAACCAAGTGAGGTGAGGGTTCTTTGCAGGGTGCCGGTGGCCACGTCCCACAGCTTGATGGTGCCATCCCAACTGCCGCTCGCGAGGATGCGCCCATTCGTGCTCAAACACACGCTGTCGGCAGAGCCGGTGAGTCTTGTTAACAAGGCGCGTTCTTGATACGTTTCTGTATCGTAGAGCCACACTCCGATGGAACTCGCAACCGCTAGCAGTTTGCCATCTGGGGAATATTGCATCTCATTGATAGAGCCTTTGCCGAGGCGCATTTTCGCACCTTCGGGTAATGCCCATCGGGAATAATCCTGGGCGAAACTGCTCGGGAGCAAAAAGAGCACGGGAAGAATCAGTAGCGTTGAGAGGAAAAAACGTGTGGTTTTCATGGGGATGTCTCCTTTTTATTTATAGGATTTTCGCGGACGAACCCGGTCTGTGCGGTTTCAAACCGCGCCTACGATTTGGAACGATTATTGCAGAAGATGTAAATTTTGTCAAGTTTTTTGTTGTCTGAATCAGGATTTCCAAGATTTTAGGATTAACAGGATTAAGGGAGGTATCCTCCTTCAAACAAACGTTTGATATAAGTGCCAGACCTTCGCCCGAGCGTAAACAGCGCAGGATCTGGCGATCCTGCGCTACAGAGGAGGGGCCGTTGTCTATTTTCACTGTGGATAGCAAAACTGAAAACAGAGCAGGCTCTGGCGCGCAGAAGAAAAAACTTGACACATATCCGCACATGCTGCTAAAATAACCACAAACATAACAAGGAGGACATAACTGTATGCGAGGAAAAAACTTGCAACAACTACTCGCCGAAGCAAAGGCGAACGTCGGACACATCTCCGCCGAGGAACTTAGGGAGGCGGAACACTCTGTCATTCTCATCGATGTCCGCGACGAGGCGGATTACGACGAGGAACATCTGCCGAACGCCGTCTCGCTACCGCGCGGCTACCTTGAATTGGATATTGACGAAGTTGCGCCTGACCAGGATGCGCATATTGTCACCTACTGCGGCGGCGGCACTCGTGCTACGCTCTCGGCGAACACTATGAGAATTATGGGCTATGATAACGTTTCTGTGCTCACCGGCGGCTTCCGTGGTTGGAAATCGGAAGGTTTGCCAACGGAAGGGAGTTAGTCATACCATCTCAGCGTGGATGTCGTTGATATCCGCCAAGTTCGCGAGGGACAGGCCCTCGCGCTACGGATATAGGGACGGTTTGTCAGGGCGGATGGCTATATCCGCCCTAGAAGGAAGTAACACTATGCGAACAAAATGTCTACTCTTAACGCTCACTTTGATTGCACTCTCCATTGGACAGAGCAACGCGAAAGACGAGCAGCTCAACATCTTCACATGGGCAGGCTACGTCAGCGACGACATCCGCACGGGGTTTGAAGAGGAATTCGGGGTTGACGTTATCGTGGATACTTACGCTAGCAACGAAGATCTGCTCGCAAAACTCCAAGCGGGTGCCACCGGCTACGATGTCATCATGCCATCCGACTACATGGTATCAATTTTAATCAAGTTGGACCTGTTGGCGGAATTGGACCGGGGTGCCATCCCGAATTTTCAGAACGTCAGCCCGCTGTTTTTGGGCAAATACTTCGATGCCGAGAATCGCTATTCCGTGCCGTATACGTTCGGCACCGCGGGTATCGCCTATGATTCGGCTGTTGTCCAACCCGCGCCTGACAGTTGGAATGTCCTTTGGGATGAGACATACGCGAACCAGTTTAGTATGCTCGATGACCAGCGTGAAACGCTCGGTGTCGCCCTCAAACTGCTCGGATATAGCCTCAACACAACCGATGCGAAGGAGCTCCAAGCAGCGAAGGAGAAATTAATCGTGCAGAAGCCGCTCGTGAAGCAGTATAAAAGCGAAGCGGAGGAGTTGCTCCTCGCTGGCGATGTGGTGATGGCGCACTGCTGGAGCGGCGATGCGTTCCGTGCCGCCGAAACGCGAACCACGATTCGGTACGTCATTCCGAAGGAGGGTTCAAGCCAGTTTATTGACGCTGTCTGCATTCCAAAAGCCGCGCCGCATCAGAGGCTGGCCGCGCAGTTTATTAACTATCTGCTGCGTCCGGAAATCAACGCGAAGATTACAGTCTTCACGAAATACGGGACATGTGTGCCGGCGGCGAAGGAACATTTGCCGGCCTCTTTGCGCGAGCATCAATTCATCTATCCACCGAAAGAGGTTTTGGCATCGCTGGAGTGGTTGATAGACCCGGGTGATTTCACTCGGCACTATAACCGCGCATGGGAAGAGATTAAGGCGAGATAGTGATGAAAATTTTCTATCTTCTTCAACGTAGAACGAGGGCCTGTCTCTCGTTGTGCGTGGGCGATGGCGAGGGACAGGCCCTCGCGCTACGGCCCCCGGGGCGTTTTTTGTCTATCTTTCTACTTTTAAGCCTTCTCTCGGTTGTCTGTGCGGAAGGTTCTGATTGGCCAAATTTCCTGGGCCCCAGTCAGAATGGCAAGTCCCCGGAGGAGATAGACATTGCGCCGTGGCCGGGGGCGGGTCCGCGCGTCGTTTGGCAGACGGATATCGGCACGAGTTACGGCGCGCCCACCGTCGCGAACGGGAAGTTGTTCATCTTCGCCCGGCATCGGGACATGGCGCGCTTGAGTTGTCTGGATAGCAAAACCGGCACCGAACGCTGGCGGTTTGAATATCCGACAGACTACGAGGATATGTATGGCTATAACAACGGACCGCGGTGTTGTCCCGTTGTTGACGAGGAGCGCGTCTATATCTTCGGCGCGGAGGGGCTGTTGCACTGCGTGAATGCTTTCGATGGCGCGCTTTTGTGGAAAGTGGACACGACAGCGCGGTTTCACGTCGTCCAAAACTTTTTCGGCGTTGCATCCGCGCCTGTCGTAGAAGGCGAATTGCTCATCGTGCAGATTGGCGGTTCGCCGCCCGGGAGCCCGAAGAATATCTGGGGAGCGAACGGTAAACCGAAGCCGAACGGCAGCGGCATCGTCGCCTTTGATAAACACACCGGGGAGGTTGTTTACCAGATTGCCGACGAGTTGGCGAGTTATGCAAGTCCCATTATCGCCACTATCAAAGGCCGGCGATGGGGATTGGCGTTTCTCCGCGGCGGACTTCTCGGTTTTGAGCCTGCTACCGGCACAATGGATTTCCACTATCCGTGGCGGCACCCCAAAATCGAATCTGTCAACGCGTCCAGTCCTGTTATCGCCGAAGATCTGGTTTTCATCAGCGAGTCGTATGGCATCGGCAGTTCTGTCATCCAAGTGCGTCCGGGCGGCTACCGCGTTGTCTGGAAGGACAACCCGCGCCGGCGTGAGAAGGCGATGGAATTGCACTGGAATACCGCTATCCATCACGAAGGCTATCTCTACGCGTGTAGCGGGCAACGTTCCAACGGCGCGGAATTGCGATGCGTTGAATTCAAGACAGGCAAGGTGATGTGGAGACAGCGCGTTGACGAGCGTGCTTCGCTACTTTGGGTGAACGATTACTTCATCTACCTCGGCGAGTTTGGACGGTTGATGCTGCTGAAGTGCACGCCTGAAAAATTGGAGATAGTCTCACAAACCGTGCCGATGGACGAAAACGGCAAGGCGTTGATTCAATATCCGGCTTGGGCGGCACCCGTTTTGGCAGATGGGTTGCTCTACGTTCGCGGCAAAGACAGGTTGGTATGTTTCGCGTTAGCGTCGCAGTAAGAGGGCGCGGTTTCAAACCGCGCCTACGGGGACTGAGAGAAGTATGTTTTGCGTCAGCGGCGCAGTAGGAGGGCGCGGTTTCAAACCGCGCCTACCAGGGGATGTCTATCGGGGTGCTCCGTAGGCGCGGTTTTCAACCGCGCTTATCGGGGTTGGGTGTCAAGACCGGGAGGGCTCCCCTACAGGGGTTAGGGTTTCCACAATGTCGCCTCAATAAACCTTTCGCCATCAGGCTCCTCATCGAAATAATAGGCTGTGACGACTGTGCCATCTGGGCGTTGCACTGTGCGGGGGTATCCGATGTCGTGGTCTCCCCCGTTATCGCGCAAGACGATTTCATTGCTCCATGTCTCGCCTGCGTCGCCGCTCAGTTTGGCGCAGATGCGGTGAGGTGCATCGCGATAGCCGTAGATAAGACACAACCGTCCATCGTGCAGCAGCGTCAATGTCGGCGGATTTCCGCCGCTCCCGGTGTTTTCCACGGGGCGGTTTTTATACTGCCACGTTTGTCCATTATCATCTGATGCGTAAAGTTCAAGCCAGTTTCTCCGAGTGTGCCACGTTTCAGGTGATGTGCCGCCGCCTCTGCATCGAACCGCCACCAAAATATGCGAATCGGAGAGCCGCACGCTTGCGGGCATGATGGCGAACCCTTCCGGTTCCGGGCCAATTTGAGCGAGGTGCGAGAAGGAGAGCCCGCCATCGACGGTGCGAGCGCAGAATATTAAGCCTTCTTGTCCGTTCGCTTTGGCAGCGGTGAGGAAAAGCATGCATTCGTCGGAGGTGGAGACGAGGTAATCGGTGCGGGCGGCGATGCCGGTGTAGCCGAAATCGGGTAACCGAAACGGGCCTTCCCAGTTTTTGCATCTATCGGTGGAGGTATAAAACCACGAGTGTGCGCCTGCAGTTAACCCAGTTCTGCTGCACATCATCGCGAAATCGGGGTGCGCGAAATTGACGCGTCTCGGCGATTCGTAGGCACCTGTCGCCTCCAATCTGTGCGGGTTCTGTCCGTGTTCGTTGGCGGACAGTGTGCCTTTGCCGGGGAGGCGGCACGGTGTTTCGGCGACGCTCCATGTTTCGCCGCCATCACGGCTGCGCGCCTGCATGGCAGTGAACGGTTTATCTCTGTCGCGGCGGTGAAAACCGGCATCCGATTTGTGGTAGCCGACGGTGAATCCGACGACGATTTCGTTATCCCATGCCCAAATACCGTAGTTTGCGGGCCAGCCGGCATACCGGCCCGGCTCGCGATAAAGCGTGATATGTTTCATAGTGTGATTCTCCTGAAGGTGAGGTTTTTGCATATTATAGCAGGTTTGCAGTTTTTTTGGCTAGAAATGGGCGTTTGAGAGCGGGAGACCTCAAACTACAGAAATAACGATACGGGGAGGGAAACGAATCTGTGAGAACAAAAAATGCCTTGACATCCGGATGCAAATTTGCTATAATGTGTTATGATAGGATGGATGCGGCACAAATCCGGTAAGCGCGGTTTAAGACTGCGCCTACGGGTGTGGGCTTCTTGCATTTGCGTCTGTCCTGCGCAATAATTCCCCTGAAAAAGGACGACAGCATGAACCAACGCCGCAACAGCGAAGATACCATCACGACGATGTTCCTTGACATTCTAACGCCGATGCATTCAAAATGGGAGATTGATGAGCAGACACCGCGTCCGTTCGTTGAAAATGACCGGAAGCCGGATGCGATTGTCCGAACCACGGAACGATACCCGCTCGCCGTTGAGGTGAAAATTGACCCCGTCCGTGGCGAGAACGAGACTGGCGAAGAACAAGCGCGCAGGCACTACCTCGGTAAAATGCTTAAGACAACGCTGCAGACGATTACGAGTGCCATCGCAATTCGGATTCCACATCCATTCCGGACGATGCCGCGGGACGAGATTCGGGCGCGCCTTGAGGCAGAGCAGGAATTCCACTATATTTTGCTGAGCGTTGATGAACCGAGTCGTTTCCCAGAAAGCGGTTGGTTGCAAGGGAGCATCGCCGATATCGCGACTGCGATTACCATCGGTGCGACACCGATTGCCACGATAGCGGAAGCTGCCGAAGTTTTGGAACACGGTATCCGGCGCGCTGCCGCCATCGTTGATAGGGTTCTCCAACAGCGTCCGCGGCTCGGTGAAAAAATCGCGACTATCCTTGTGCAGGAGCCGGGTGAACAGACGCAACAGATGGCGATGCTCATTATCAGCAACGCGCTCGTTTTCCAAAGTTACCTCAGTCGAACGCCGGCCTTGGAGGATGTCCCCTCGCTCAGCGAACTCATCGCGGATTATGGACAGCTTGATTCTGACGAGGTGTTGAAAGCGTGGCGCGCTATCCAAGAGGTAAACTACGCGCCGATTTTCAGCGTCGCCTATGAGCTCGTCAAAACGCTGAGTGCAGATGATAATTTGGTGGGCAAGGTGCTGAACGTGTTGCGGAATACAGCGCGCGATTTGGAGAGAATGGGGCTTGCACAGGAACACGAACTCGCTGGCATCGTGTTCCAGAAACTCATCGCCGACCGGAAGATTATCAAGGCGAATTATACGCGTCCGGAATCTTCGGCGTTGCTTTGTGCGTTGGTTTTACCGGTGCTGGAGGGCGCGGTTTCAAAGGGTATTGATAGTGACAGTAGGCGCGGTTTGAAACCGCGCCAACCGCGCCTGAAGGTTGCGGATTTCGCATGCGGCACGGGTTCTCTCCTCAACGGTGTGTATCAACGCATCCGTATGTTGCATGAACAAGCCGGGGGTGACTCGGCGGACATCCATCAGCACATGTTGGAGGAGAATCTCGTCGGATGTGACATTTTGCCGAACGCGGTGCATCTCACGGCGGCTATCATCGCGAGCACCCAGCCGCAAATACGCATCGGCTCTACGCGTATTCATACGATGCCTTACGGTATCCCGCGCGAGGATGGACTCTACGGCATCGGCGCGCTGAATTTACTGAGCGACCCGGGTGGCACACTCCCTCTGACGTTAGGGACAACAGCGACGGCGACAGGGCATGGCACGGAGACGACAACTCTCCAGCAAGCGTTTCGGCACGGCGAAATGGATATTGTCATCCAAAATCCGCCGTATACACGTCAGAATGTCTTTGGCGACAAGAAGGTTGATGAGGCGATGCGCGCGTCGCTACGCGCACAGAAAGGACGACTTTCTGGCAATAACACGGGACTCGGGGCGCACTTCGCTGATCTTGCCGATAGAATGCTGAAACGGGATGGCAAGATGGCGTTCGTGTTACCGCTGACTGCCATCACCGGGGATAGTTGGTATAAGGTGCGCCGGATGTGGGCAACGGAGTATCGTGATGTCATCGTCATTAGCGTTGCAAATCTTGACATTCGGGAGTGCACGTTTTCGGCGGATACGGGAATAGCGGAATGTCTCGTTGTCGCAACGAAAGGCGTGGGGGAAAATACCGGTAGCGCGACGTTCGTCTGTCTTACCAGATGTCCCGGTGGTGAATTGGAGGCACAGGAAATAGCAAAGGAAATTTACCTGCCTAAGGAGAGCCGTCGGCTTGACGAGGATGTGCTTGGCGGCGGGGCCCCGCTTAAGCTAGGCGATGAGACGATAGGCCATGTTATCTCCGCGCCTTTACCTGAAAGCCACAGCGGCTGGCCTGTCGCGCGTGTCAAAGACATGATTGCGGTTCAATCGGCGTATCATCTTGCGAGGGGTGTGCTGCGGCTGCCGCGGCAAACTTCAGATATGCGTCTTCCAATTTGTGCTGCCTCCGAAATCGGGACGCTTGGCACAGGGACTAAGGATATATGCGGTGTTATCGGCAGAGGCGCGTTTGATGTTGAGGAAGGATGTCCTGACACGGCGCAGTATCCGGCACTATGGCACTTGGATTCGGATTCCCAACGCGCAATGCTGGTTGCTCCCGACGCGCACGCTATCCCGCGCCCGAACATGGAAGAAAAGGTCCGGCAAATCTTGCAACTGAACAGCCACGTCCACTATAACCTAGAAATCCAGTTTAATGCCAATTCGCTAGCGGTGATGTTCACGGACGAGAAGACTATTGGTGTCAATAAACTCCGCAATGTTTTCTTTGAGGATAAGCGGCATGAATACGCCTGGACACTGTGGTGCAATTCAACGTTCGGTTTATTGTGTCACTGGTATCATAGCGGCAAGCAGCAAGGCGGCCGGGGCTTGCTAAGTCGTGCCGCGTTTGATTCGATGCCCTCGTTGGATGTCCGTGAACTTTCGGATGCGGCGTTAGCGAATGCTGAACGGATTTTCCATTCGTTGAAACATCGGGAATTGCGTCCGTTCAATGAGATGGATGTGGCTGAGCGGCGTGATGAACATCGGTGTGAGTTGGACCGGCTGTTGTTATCGGAGGTGCTGGGCATTTCGGAGGCGGTGCGTCCGGATGTGTATGCGGGTGTTTCGCTGTTGCGGCGGATGCTGTGTCGGGAGCCGAGCATTCATGGTGGGAAGAGATTGTAGGTTTGATTTTGCAGAGGCATTCAGTAGGCGGAACCGCCAGGTCCTGGGACGGCCGCGCGTCAAGACTGGGAGTCCCACGCATCGAGACCGGGAGGTCTCTCCTACTGGGGACAAAAGTCGTTTTTGCTTGCATTTTGCTGAGAAATCGGTTATACTATAAAAAGATAGTAACTAGGAGGATTTTCCTCATGGCGTATAGCAGTTTTACTTTAAGCAAAGTGTCGAGAGCCTTTCATCTGGAGACAGTTTGGCAGCCTGGCCTCTTTGCGGATATTACGCCGTTGGAGCCGAGTGAGCCGCTCACTATGACATTAGAGCGGCAGTTGCCGTTTGCTTTGACGATGGGGACGGAGAAAGCGAAGTCGGAGTTGATTATTGCGCCGGTGCTGGTGGAGCTCTGCTTGCATTTTGAGTCCCGGGTGAGTCTGTTTTCGGGTATCGACTTCAATGTGGATGCGACAAACGGCCTGACAGGTGTGTGTGATTTTTTGGTGAGTCTGTCGCCGCAGCGTTTTGATTTGGAGGCTCCGGTCATCGCGCTGGTTGAGGCCAAGAATGCGGATGTGAAGTTAGGCGTTGGGCAGTGTGTTGCGGCGATGGTTGCTGCGCAGCGTTTTAATGCGGAGGCGGGGAATGACATTGGGTGTATTTATGGTGCCACCACATCGGGGACAGAATGGCTGTTTCTGAAATTGGAGGGCCAGATGCTCTCGATTGACTTGACAGTTTACCAACTTGAACGGTGCGACAGGATTCTGGGTATCCTTGCGAGCATGGTGTCGCAGGCGGCATGACGTGTCGGTGCGCTGCCAGCAGCGGAGGTGTTTTCATTATGCCATATAGCAGTTTTACTTTAAGCAAAGCGTCAAGAACCTTTCATCTGGAGACGGTTCGGCGGCAAGGCATTTTTGCCGGTATCGAGCCGGTGGAGCCGAGTGCTCATCTCACGGCAACCTTGGAGCGGAATCTGCCGTTTGCTTTAGCGATGGGAACGGAGAAAGCGAAATCGGAACTGATTGTCGCCCATATTCTCATAGAGCTCTGCTTGCACTTTGCCGACCGGGTGAGTCTGTTTTCCGGCATCGATTTCAATGTGGATGCCACCAACGGCCTGACAGGTGTATGTGATTTTTTGGTGAGTTTGTCGCCGCAGGCCTTTGAGTTAGAAGCACCGGCCATTATCCTCGTTGAAGCCAAAAAGGATAGTCTGACGGATGGGCTTGGGCAATGTGTCGCCGAGATGGTGGCGGCGCAGCGTTTTAATGCGGATGCGGGGAACGACATTCGGTGCGTCTATGGTGCTACCACGTCGGGGATGGCCTGGTTATTCCTGAAATTAGAGGGCCAGACGCTCTCGATTGACTTGACAGTCTACCCTATTGCGCAGTGCGACAGGATTCTGGGTATCCTTTCGAGTATGGTGTCGCAGGCGGCTTGACTTTCCAGCAGCGGAGGTGTTTTCATTATGCCATATAGCAGTTTTACCTTAGGCAAAGTGTCGAGAACCTTTCATCTAGAGACGGTTCGGCGGCAAGGCATTTTTGCCGGTATCGAGCCGGTGGAGCCGAGTGCTCATCTCACGGCAACTTTGGAGCGGAATCTGCCGTTTGCTTTAGCGATGGGAACGGAGAAAGCGAAATCGGAACTGATTGTATCGGACATTCTCGTAGAGTTGTGCTTGCATTTTGAGTCGCGGGTGAGTCTATTTTCGGGGATTGACTTCAACGTGGATGTCAGCGAGGGGTTGACGGGTGTATGTGATTTTTTGGTGAGTCTGTCGCCGCAGGCCTTTGAGTTAGAGGCACCGGCCATTATCCTCGTTGAAGCCAAAAGGGATAGTCTGACGGATGGGCTTGGGCAATGTGTCGCCGAGATGGTTGCGGCGCAACGCTTTAATGCGGATGCAGGGAACGACATTCGGTGCGTCTATGGTGCTACCACGTCGGGGATGGATTGGTTATTCCTGAAATTGGAGGGGCAGACACTCTCGATTGACTTGGGTACCTATCATATTAGTCAGTGCGACAAGATTTTGGGTATTCTTGCGAGTATGGTGTCGCAGGCGGCATGACGTGTCGGTGCACTGCCGAGCAGCGGAGGATTTCTCATCGTGGCGTATAGCGACTTTACGATTGATACGGTGCGGGAGGCGTTTCAATTAGAACGAATTAACGCCACGGGCATCTTTGCGGACATGGCTCCGGTGGAACCGAGTGAATTTCTGACGACATTGTTGGCGAGAAATGTGTGGTTAGCCGCTGCCATCGGGACAGAGAAAGCGAAATCGGAAATGATTGTCGCCCAGGTGCTGATTGAGCTCCGCGAGCATTTCGAGCACCGCGTCAGTCTGTTTTCGGGCATTAATTTTACCGTGGATGCTGGCGAGGAATTGACAGGTGTCTGTGATTTCCTGGTCAGTTTGTCGCCGTGGCAGTTTTCTTTAGAGGCTCCCGTCATTATTCTGGTAGAGGCAAAAGACGACAATTTGGAAGTCGGCCTTGGGCAGTGCGCGGCGGAGATGGTTGCTGCGCAACGCTTTAATGCCGAGAAAGGGAATGACATCCCGTGTGTTTACGGTGCCATTACCACAGGCATCAATTGGCGGTTCCTGAAATTGAAGGGGCAGCAGCTCTACGTGGATATGATGGTTTACACGCTTGAGCGGTGCGACAAAATTCTCGGCATCCTTGCGGGTATGGTGAAGCAGCAGATGTAAACTGCCTGCGCGATGCCGAACGGA
>PYJE01000115.1 GCA_003635305.1 Candidatus Poribacteria bacterium
TATCCTCACGAATTTCTACGGCGGTGCGGAACGTCTCTGGGAAATCTGTCCGGAAATAGGAATAATTCAGCACCTGAATCGGGCCGGAGAGGACATTATATCCGACGCTCTCAAACGCGTTAACACCCGGATGCTCCAGATCATCCGTGCCGAACGTTTTCTCAATGATAAAGTGCTTCTGTTCCGATCTGAGTGTCTCAATTCCCGAAACCTCCATCACCGCGATAGGTGGGTTGCCTTCAACGTTCGCATCGCGGAGTGCAATCCGCTCTGCAAGTTTCACCGCATCCGTGAGTTGTTCGTCATGTACGAGATTCATCACCGGCACCGGCCAGAAGAGCCCGTTCGGCAACTTCATCTCGGCGGCGACGCTCGTCGCTTCGGCGATGTTCATGTAGCCTGTGAGCGGCGTAAAGTAGCCCGATGCGAGCATGACAGCGGATGCAGCAGCACCGGAGGAAAGGAGGACAGATGGAAGCGTTTCCGCCTCCTTCGTCAGTTCCGCGCGGTGTGCATCGTCCGCAACGTAGAGCGGTGTTAAGGTTTCGGCTCCATGTGGTTTAATCATTAAAATTTCCTTTTTTAGCCCGATGCGGGCAAATGTTTATTATATTATGAGCGCGGTTGCAAACCGCGCTACTGGGTTGGCCTGCGGAAATCCTAATTCCGCTGGTAGGTGCTCTTTGGGAAATAAGCGCGGTTGAAAACCGCGCCTACCGAGTTCGGCTCGGGTTCATTCGTTTAACTATGCAACTGTTCCAGACCCAATAGTGGTTGTTAGTTTCCCAGTCATCTTCAATACGCACCCGTTTTTGGGGCGCGGAAATCACTTGGGTGAGATACCCCTCGGTGACTGTTATGCGATAGGAATGCTCAATTGCATTGTCATCACCGGACACGGTGAGTTCTTTCAGAACCTGTTTTCCGTTCGCCAATAGACTGACGGTATGCGTTGCATCTTCTGATGCACAAAAGGTGTTGGTGATGCGATACGTTCCGTTGGGAAGATCGATTTTGAAGGCTGCCTCCTCGTTGCTCCAAACGGCATCTTGAAGGGATTTCTTTTGCTCTAGCGACACGAGTGTCTCAATCCTGACATCGCCTTCCTGAGTCAGAGGACGATGTTCACGAACAACATATTCGCTTCTTCCAACATGATGTGCTTCGTGCGGTGCGCGCGTATCCCATCCGAATTTTCCGCTGACATACGCGGTGTTGGGAACGATGGCCTGATAGCCGGGCGCGGTTTCAGCACCGTTCGGTTGCATATCAAAACGGATAACACGATACCCGACTCTCGGTACATCCCACTGTTCAAGCGTTGGTTCCGTAACCCGCTTTTTTCTGAAGAGTTGGAGGTGTTTCGTCTCATGGATAACCTCATAATCCTTCGCCGCGAGTTCTGCCTCCGCGCCCGGGTCGTGCCAAGAGACAACATAATCCACGGAGCCGGTAGCGCGCCTCCAAAGCGTGCCTTCCCTGATATCTTCTCTCTCAGTGTTACGGTTGACCGGAAAGTAATAGTAAGCCGACTCGTAGTTTGCGAGATGCACGACATCATCGGCATACACGCCG
Organism: Candidatus Poribacteria bacterium; assembly: GCA_003635305.1. Classification (GTDB taxonomy): domain Bacteria; phylum Poribacteria; class WGA-4E; order WGA-4E; family WGA-3G; genus AGPOR5. The sequence continues at coordinate 1,576 of PYJE01000115.1, forward strand.
TAAAAAGCAGTAGAATGTGCAAACGGCGTGACGTATTTAATTTTTCCCAACGCCTCTGATCTGTGCCAATCCGCAGTCCGAATTTCAAACACCGTGTGCGGTTCTATGAGATGCGTACCGGAGACTAATTCTTCAATCTCTGGCGCGATACGCCCATGGTCATATGCTGTTCTACCGAAGTGGATGAGGCTGAACACAATCAAACACGCCGCGATAACGTAGCGAACGACTTTGTCCATGTTTGTGATAAACCACGGGGCCAACATCAGCAGAATGTAGAGATGAATCCTGTCGTTGATCCAACCCCCGGGTCCGTAACTCCACGGTGCCCTGATGAACATCGCGGTGAACAGAATAGCAATCAGCAGGAACGCATCGGTTTGCTTTACCCACTCTTCACGGCGGATGCGGTAAACGATAGCGATAACGATGGCTGCCCCTAACACGATGAGCAAACCTTGGTTGACAGGAACATGCCAATCGGTGAAATAGACGATGGACTTGATACCGACGAAGTAATCCCAAACCCACTCCATGCCGCGGTGGTTGCCTGTTGGATGCTCCTTTATGCTGAACAGATAATAGTCGAGCAGCACAAAATACATCGGCACCATGTAAAGTCCGAAGCGGATGAGCGGTTTGAGGCTCTGCCAGAGTTGGTGTGTCCATCTGGCGTTTCGTTCGCGCCAAGTCGTTGCTAACGCATTGCCGCCCCACAAGCATCCGGCGACGATGGACATCCCCAACACGACGAGTCCATAAGAGGCGATGTGCGAGAGATACGTCAACAGCAGTAGCACATAAAGCCAGACTAGGTGTTGCACCTGCATGTCGTCCTTGTGCTTCCACCAGAACCCGAAACTGAAGAAGAAAAACGCGATGCTCAATGTGAAGTTGTAAAACCCCATGTAGAGCAGGTAGTTATAGGCGAACGGGAAACCGAGCCAAGCGAACGTGTGCCAACTCCTTCCTGCTTCGCCTTCCTCTTCCTTCGGTTTTCCATGAACGGCGTGCAGGAAATAGAAGAATGCTATCGGTATCATCCCGATGGCTATCGTGAGGAAGACCTTCTCGGCGATGACCGGGGGAAACACATAGAGCAACAGCATCAACGCGATATGCGACAGCCAGTTCGGAAAAACCGTGATGTTGAGTTCCCAGGCATCGCGCAGTTTATAGTTTGCGGGTTTCGCATACTCCTTCAGCACCAGGCCGTTGTAGACATGACTCGGTCCGTCCTGTGAGGGGAAATAGGCGAAAATCCAGATAGGGATGAGGTGTAATACCAGCAACGCCACAAAGAGATGTTTCCATGTCCAGTTTCTCCAATTCAACACGTTGTCCCTCCTTTTGCGCGTTTCCGTTGCGCGTTTGCCTACTGCCCGGGTAGGCGCGGTTTTCAACCGCGCTAACCCTTCACTTCTGCTGCAAAATAGAGACACTGCTCTGTTAACGGGCATTTTTCGCAGCGTGGCTTCCGCGCATTGCAAATCTGTCTGCCGAAGTAGATAAGGTTCATGTGGAACGGATACGCTTTTCCCTCTGGCACGATGGGCGGCAAGGCTTGGTGCGCCTTCTCCGCGCTACAATTCTGCGGAATTAAACCGAGCCGTTTGGAAATCCGCAGGATGTGCGTATCCACCGGAAAAACCTCTCTGCCGCAAGCGAAGGAGAGCACCACTGAGGCAGTTTTGATGCCGATGCCTTTGTGCTGACACAGCAGTGCTAACGCCGCCTCCGTTTCCATGTCGTGGATAAATTCCAACGATAATTCGCCGTATTCTTCCTGGAGCCACGTCAGGAAGTTTTTGATGGTGCGGCTTTTCTGCTTCGAGAGTCCGGCGATGCGAATCGCGTCGGTGATGTCGGCTTCATCGGCGTGTAGCACCGCTTCCCATGTTGGAAAGCGTTCGCGGAGGCGCGCGTAGCCTTTGTCGCGGCTGACATCTGTCGTGTTCTGCGACAATATCGTTAAAATGAGGCTATCGAGAACGTTTGCGGTGCCGCCCCGTGTCGGCACACCGAGCAATTCCTCTAGTGTATCGGATATGAGTTCGGCTTTTTGCTTCAATGCCAATTTGTTTTCTTCCTATCGAATTTTCAGTTTCCATTAAGCAAATGCCATCAGGCCTCACCGGTAGGCGCGGTTTTCAACCGCGCCTACCGGGTTCGTCTGCGGCCACCCTATTAAGCAATGCCATTATGCCTCACCGGCAGGCACGTTTTGAAATCGCGTCTGCTGGGTTCGTCTGCGGCCACCCTATTAAAAATAGTATAACATGCATTCGGAAAAATTGTGCAGAAAAAATCGTTTCGTTTTCCGTTTCGTCTGAAAGGCTAAAACAGGAACCGATACATCGGTTTATCCAGCACAACCGCGAGGAGGCTCCAAAACGAGCCAATCGCGAATTCACCGAGCACGATGCCGAGGAAGAAGGGAATCGCCTTCCGATGCAAACGGATGCCGCCGTATTTTAGCACTAGCCATTTGAGCAGCCATCCGACAAAAATCGAACCTATCATTGGGTTAATCGCCCAACTGCCGGAGATGGCGTAACCGACAGGGTGCAAGTTCCACCACAAAAATCGCATTCGCATGGCGGCGAGGAGGAGCGTTAATCCAAACCCGAACGATGCGAACCCGATGGCTGGCACATCGGGCGGCGCGGCGTAGGTTAACCACGTCTCCAACCGATTAAAAGACTCTCTGCCGAACCCAGCGAAACCCCCCTCCGCGTAATACATAGAGAGGTATGCCCAGAACGAACCGAGTGCGCCGAGTGCGGATGCGAGCATCATCAGCATCGCGAACCGCCGAAGCGGGATGTTTGCTCCCTCTGCTAATTTGAACCCTTCGAGTTGATGCGGCATCGCGTGCGAACGGTGCGCGCGATTGAGGCAATAGAGATAGGCAAATCCGGTTAGGTTAACAGCACCGAGGCGACGGATGCCGAACAACCGCGGCAACATCTCATCGGGCCCGATGAAGTGCAAATCGTGCACGGGTGAACCGAGTTCTGCACGGAGACGCGTAATCGCCATCGCAATCGCAAACCAGACGGCGAAATAGAGCACGATGATCCAAAATGTCATCCCCATTTTCAGACAGAACGCGACGATGAACGTCGCCGCGCCGAGCAGTGCTATCACCGTAGCGCGATGCGAAACCGGTTCGTCTGCCCGCGGCGATACGATTTGGCGCGCCACCTGCTTCAGGTAACGCCGGCTCATCCAGATAGCTAAAACACAAAGTCCTAGATATGCGCCGTGTGACTGCTCCGCTTCATAAGGAAAGCGCGGTAGCCCGCGCCAGCCGGCGATGACTCCCAGAAGCCGTTCTGCACGCCAGATGAGCCAAAATGCCCAGCACGAAAAGGAAAGATCGAGTGGGATAAAGAACGAAAGCCCAACGCCGAACGGGAACACGCCGAGTGGACTCCACCCGATGCCGTTCCACGGACGTTCCGTGAAAATCTGCCGCAAATCATACAATTTTCCGCCGAGACTCGGCACAACGGGATAGAGGAAATTGAGCCCGTTGATAATGTCGATTGTAATGCCGATTGTCAGGCCTACCCACATCCACGGCGAACGGAAGAACCTGCCGCCGGGTGCAGTCATCTCAAACGGCAGTTGGATGATGGGATAGCTAAGCCGTTCTGATTCTACCCACTGCTTCCGAAAGAGCAGGCTCAGGCAGAGCATCACGAGGTGGACAGCGACGATGAAAAGCGTCCACCAAAAGATGGGGGATAGCCATGCGGTGAAGTGCGGTTGTTCATAAATGCTTGAAAACCCGCGGTAATATCCTTCCAGCGCGTGTCTATCGCTGACTGCCAGCCATTGCGGGATGTGCAGGTGAAACAGGTTTATCCAGTCATTTTCCGGTGTGGCGAACCAGTGTGCATGCCCGATGAGCGGCATTAGCACCAAGAATCTATCCACACCGGCGAGCCCCGCCCCTACCGAAATGCAGGTATAGATTACCAGCAATTCTGCACGGTTGAGCATGAGCGCGTGGTGGAGTCTTCGGAGTAGCAACCCGAGGCCCAACAGCATCAAAATCGTGATAACGGCGTTGTAAAAGAGTGATACCTGGGTTGGACTCCCGCCACCACGGATGATGGATGCGGATACCCACCAGCAGTTCAGCGGAACGAGCACACAGATAAGAAAAATCGCGAAGGGCCGAATGCGGAGGTTTTTTCTTTGAACCTTATTCACCTTCTCTCCTCACAAAAGTAATGCAACTATCCTATCATATTTCCAATTTTGCGGCAAGAGATTTTTTTCTTGACAAACGCGGTGTGGATTTGGTATACTATGTGTTGGATGCTAATTCTATATTTTAACAGAACGGACGCA
>PYJE01000116.1:0-4158 GCA_003635305.1 Candidatus Poribacteria bacterium
CATCCCTCCTCGCATCTGAAGACTGGGATGTTTTATCGCCTTCCCCAGCGCGCATCGCAATTGACAACCTCATCTTTGACATCTTGGAATTGTCGCAAGGCGAGCGCGACGGCGTTTACGAAGCAGTTATCAATCTCGTCGAAACCCGCCTGAAAAAGGCGCGGAGTTCAAACTGAAAAAACCGTGTATATATTGAGAGAAACGCGGTCTCCTAGCCGAAAGACGCAACGTATATATCAGAAAAATGTGGTATACTATTAGCCGAAAGAAAGGCCTGCAAATTTCAGAAAAATGTGGTATACTATTTAATGAATAGCAAGGATGCCGCGCGTTCTGCGCGCCTTCCTAAACTTAAGGAGATGGAACGATGCTGCAGCAAATAGGTTCTGCGCCGACACTCATCCTCCCCGAATCAGATGGAAAACCGATGGCTGAAACCGATAAACACCGAAGAGTGATGATGTCCCTCATTCAGACGCTGGAGCACCACTTTCGGGATGCCCCCGATGTGTATGTCTCTGGCAATCTGCTCATATATTACGGCACGCCCGAGAACAGGCGGGCGGTTGCGCCGGATGTGTTCGTGATTTTCGGTGTCGGCAAAAAGGACCGGCGGACATATGCCGTCTGGGAAGAGGAGGCCACGCCGGATTTCATCATCGAAGTCGCAAGTCTCGGCACCTATCGTCAAGACTTCGCGGATAAGAAAACCACCTACGCTTCAATCCTCGGCGTGAAGGAGTATTACGTCTACGTGCCCTACGAGAGCACGAAACTGCCCTTCGTGGGGTATCGTCTGGTGAACGGCGAGTATGCAGAGATGGCATTTGTGAACGAGCGGTTGCAGTCGGAGGTTCTGGGATTGGAGCTCGGTGAGCATGAAGGGGAGCTGCGTTTCTACAATCCGTCGCTCGGAGCGTGGGTGGAGCCGCCGGCGGTTCGCTTTAACGCGGCAGAGTTGGCGGTGCAACGGGAACGACAAGCTCGCATTGCGGCGGAAGAACGCGCGCAACGGGAACTTGCACAAGAACGCGAGGCTCGTGAAGAAGTGGAAGCGGAACTCGCCGAGGTGTTAGAAATACTAGAACGAATGAGAGCCCGTTCTGACGAATAAAAGCCTCTGTAGGTAAGGTTCGCCTGCTCCTCACCGGCTGCAATCGGAGGTTCCAAAGAAAGCACTATGCCACAAGACATTATTGACAACCGCAACGAAAAACTCATCGACAACGTCACGCTCATCTTGGACGCGACAGAGCAGGCCCGCTTCGCTGTCGGATACTTCTTCCTCTCTGGCTTTATCGGCATCGCCGAGGCATTGCAAAACGTCACTGAGCTCCGTCTCCTCATCGGGAATACGAGCACGCGCGAGACAATTGAGCAACTCGCCGAAGGGTATCGGCAGCTAGAGTCTGTTGAAGAAATTCACTCGGCGCGCCGCTATTCACGTGTTGTTGAACGCAAAACACGCGCCCGTGAAACCGCGCAAAACCTCCGCGCATGCATTGAATTCATGCCGCAGACAGATGCCTCGGCGCAGCTCATCAAAACCCTCGTGGAGATGATTGCTAGCGGACAACTGAAAGTCAAGGTTTACACGAAGGAGCGTCTCCACGCCAAGGCCTACATTTTCGATTATGGACAAAACGCGCGATATGAATCCGGCATCTCCATCGTCGGTTCGTCAAATCTCACCTTGGCGGGGTTAACCAGCAACACCGAGTTGAACGTCGTCGTGCACGGCAACGCCAATCAGACGCAGCTCCGCGACTGGTTCGACGCGCTGTGGGACGAAGCAGAGGATTTTGACAAGGCGTTGATGGATGAGATGCAAACCTCTTGGGCTCTCGCCCCGGTTTGTCCTTACGACATCTACATGAAGACGCTCTACGAATTGGTAAAAGATAGGGTAGAGGCGGATGAGAGCCGCATCGCACCGGCAGACGAGTTGACAGCGCAACTTGCGGATTTTCAGCAGGTAGCAGTCTCCCAAGCGATTCGGATTATTGACGCATACGGCGGTGTCTTCATCTCCGATGTCGTCGGTTTAGGCAAAAGTTACATCGGTTCGGCGATTGTCAAGCACTTTGAACAAGTTGCACAGGCGCGTCCGCTCATCCTCTGTCCGCCCGCGCTCATCTCGATGTGGGAATCCTATAACGCCGCCTATCGCCTCGGCGCGCAAATCCTCTCCACGGGGCTTTTGAGTAGCGGCGAAGAGAACGCACGGGAGTTGCTCTCTGAAGATATCCGCTATCGGCACTGCGATTTTATCCTCGTTGACGAAAGCCACAACTTCCGCAATGCGAATACACAACGCTACCGAGTCTTGCAGGAATTCCTCACGAGTGGCGATAAGAAATGCTGTTTCCTCACGGCGACACCGCGCAATAAAAGCGCGTGGGATATTTATCACCAACTCAGACTCTTTCATCTCAGCGATGAGACGCAGCTGCCGTTGGATACCCCAGCTCTTCGCGACTATTTTCGCTTAATTGAGAGCGGCGAACGGAGTCTCCCCGCGCTTTTACAACACATCCTCATCCGTCGCACGCGGAACCACATCTTGCGTTGGTACGGCTACGATGCCGAAACGGATGAACCCCTAGAGGCGACGCAATTCGCCGATTACCTAAGCCGCGAACGCCGAGCCTATGTCCGCGTCGGCGATACCAAGCAATTTTTTCCAAAGCGCGTGCTCAAGACAATTGAATACAGCATTGAAGATACCTATCAGGGACTCTATGCGCAGATTCGCGATTACCTCGGTAAATCGGATGCCGCCGTGCAGTTGACTTATGCCCGATATGGCCTCTGGCACTATGTGAAGGCAGAGAGACAGCATGTCCCGCCGTATCAGGATTTGCAGAGCGCGGGTAGAAACCTGCGGGGCCTCATGCGTATCCTGCTCTTTAAACGGTTTGAATCCAGTATTCACGCCTTCAAGACAACCATCTCGCGGTTCCATAACGTCCACGTCGATTTCCTCCGCGCGCTTGACAATGGCATCGTGCCAGCCGGTGACGATGCCCAGAAAATCCTCTATGAAGCGAGCACCTCCGATGAAACCGACATCAGCCCGGAGGAACGGGACATTGAGCATTTTCTGGCGGCACTCCGCGAAGCCTCCGCGCAGTATGACATCCGCGACTTCAACGTCCCCGAACTTCGCCAGGCGATTCAGCACGACATCGGTATTCTGAACCGGATTTCCGAGAAGGTTCAGCATATCACCCCCGCGCAAGACGCGAAACTTCAGAAGTTGAAAGCGTTGCTGGCATCGCCGTCGTTGCAAGGCAAAAAACGACTCATCTTTACGCAGTATATTGATACGGCAAGTTATCTCTATGAGAACCTGCAGGCGGCAGATACGGAGGTTATCCATAGCCACAGCAGCGATAGGAAGCAGCATGTCGTCGACAGGTTCGCACCGAACGCCAATTCATATCGCTTGAAGGCGGATGAAACCGAGATAAAGACGCTCATCGCCACTGATGTCCTCGCCGAGGGATTGAACCTGCAAGATTGCGGGATGCTCATCAACTACGATTTACACTGGAATCCGGTGCGCTTGATTCAACGCTTCGGCCGCATTGACAGAATCGGCAGTCAATTTGACGAAATTCACGGGTTCAACTTCCTGCCGGAAGTGGGGATAGAGCGCAACCTCGGTTTACGCGAGAAACTCCAACACCGCATTCAGGAAATCCACGATACCATCGGCGAAGACGCGGCAATCCTTGACAACTCCGAGCAGCTCAACGAACGCGCGATGTATGCCATTTATGAGCAGAACGGCGAACAACTCAGCCTTTTAGCAGAAGAAACCGAGGAGCCAGGCTTCGGATTAAGTGAGGCAGAGGAATTGTTGCGGCAGTTGAAACGGCAAAACCCGGCGGAATATCAGCGCATCGCCGAGTTAAGAGATGGCATCCGCACCGGCATCCCCGCCGAGGTAGAAGGCACCTACGTCTTCTGTCGCGCGGGACAGAATAGTCGGCTTGTGCTGCTTGATGAGAACGGGATTGAACAGACTACCGATGTCGCCGAAATCCTTCGCCTGCTTCAGTGCGATGCTGATTTGCAAGGCAAACCGCTGCCGGCCCATCACAACGCCCGCGTCACCCAAATCCAAAAAGCGTTTGCCGAGGAAATTCGGCA
>PYJE01000116.1:4265-4380 GCA_003635305.1 Candidatus Poribacteria bacterium
TTAAAAACCCTCTATCACCGCCACAATTTAGCGGCGTTGGAAAGCGACGAGACGCAGCCAGCCCGGCCAGTCCGCGCGCCTTCCAAAGTCATCTGCAGCGCGGCATTTGTCAAAC
>PYJE01000116.1:4436-12626 GCA_003635305.1 Candidatus Poribacteria bacterium
ATCCTGACAATCTTGTGAATCTTGAAAATCCTGCTCATATCTTGGTAATCTTGTTAATCCTGCTTGGATTTACAGGATTAAACACGAAGCAGGATGTCCACGATTAACACGATGAGCAAGATTAGGGTTACGTCATCGAGAACCGCTTTCTTCATCCTGACAATCTTGGTAATCTTGAAAATCCTGCTCATATCTTGAAAATCCTGCTCATATCTTGAAAATCCTGCTCCGAAGACAGGAACCCAAAACAACTTATGCACACACACGGAAACGCCCGCGATACAAAAACCGACAGCGAGCCCACTATCTTCCGCACCGTCACTGCCACGGAGCATGGACGCATCGGCGAGTTGCAATTTCGCAAGGGAAATAGAAAGTTGGAGACACCGATTCTCTACCCGGTTATCAATTTCCTCACTGGGACGAGCGCGCGCGGCGGCGGTGTATGGAAATACATCCTCCGCAACTTCATGCAACGCGATACCCCCACGCTATCCCAGGTCCTGCATTTTTTGGACTTCAACTTCACGGGGAAATATCTCGCGAATTGGCGGAAAAAGTCGATGCGGGAGCATTACCTTGAACAGAACGGCGATTACCAAGGCGTGCTTTTCTTGGATTCGGGCGGCTTCAAACTCCTTTACAATACGGGGTTAGATTTATCCCAGTTCGGCATCCACAAGGAGACAGAAGCGGACGATATTCTCGAAATACAACTCGATTTTGAGGGTGACATCGTCGCGTCGTTAGACTATCCCATTCCACCGAATTTGGCGCGCGCCGAGGCAGAACAACGGATGGAGAAGAGTTTCGCTAACGCGCTCAGCGTCGCGCAGCGGCTGAGCGGCGAAACGGATATGCCCTACCTCTATGTCTGCTGCCACGGGCAATCCGGCCCCGATATTCAAGGCTACGTCAACAACGTCTTTGAGCAAATCGGCGAGTTGCTGCCTTCTTTTGGGTTAGCAGTCGGTTCACTCGTTCCGTTGCGCGGCAAAAACGATTCGGCCGTCCTGGAACTCCTCAACGGCGTTGTAGAGGCAATTCCCGCGGCTCGGCGCGATAACATCCCCATCCACGCGTTTGGCGTATCCGGCATCTTGACACCCATCCTCGCCTACATGGGGGTGGATAGTTTTGACAGTTCGTCTTATGTCCAAGCCTCGCGCAGCCTCGCCTATTCGCACCCCGAAACACTCAAGAAACTGAAGATTATGGAGATGGACGCGTTTCCGTGCGAGTGTTACGTCTGCCAATCTATCACGCTGGATGAAATTCAGCAGGGGTTCATGGAAGAGAAGAGTTATCAAGCCACCTCAACCGGCAAGTTTAAAAGCGAATACTACGCGCTCATCTCACTTCACAATTTTGAGATGGAGACGCAGCTGCTCGTAGACATGCGCGAGGCAATTCAGGCTGACGACGCGATTGAGGGGTTAACGCGACACATCGAAAGATTCCAACGCGGCCGCGGTGTCCGAGATGCTATCCAATGGCTATCCACGAAAGACTTTGAACTGGCGACGCGCCTGACACGAACATTGGTGCAGGTGCCGATGGCCGCTGAAAAGACGACTCGGAACCCAAACCAGTTGGAACTTTTCCCTTACGATACCGCGGCGAGTCCAACCACGCTCATCCGAGAGGATGAGGAGCCGACTATCTCACTAGACTACACCCCGGACGATTTTAGCGTTCCAGCGGATTATCAACCGCCGGCGGGAATGGAGATGCTGTTAGTTATTCCGTGCGCAGGACAAAAGCCGTATTCGCTCTCACGCACGCATACGTTGATGGCCAAAAAATTGCAAGAGGCGTTCCCCGAAAAGCATCAGCGAATTCACAAGGTGACGCTCTCCGGCCTCTACGGCCCCGTCCCCGAAGAGTTTGAGGAAGAGGAAGCACTCGTCCGATACGATTTCCAACTCGCTGCGCAGAACACTGCGCAGATACAACTTTGCGCGACGCGCCTGAGCGACTATCTCCAAAAATATGGCGAACGATACGTCTTCGCTGTCGGATACGCCACAAGCCGGGCATACCGCGAAGTGCTTGCCATCGCCGAAAAGCGGTGCGCAAATTTCGTTCTGCTGCCGAAAGAGCTCAAACAGCAACGCCTGTCTGAATTCTTCCGACACGTGCATTTAAACGCCTTGGTAGAAGAAGTCAAGGAAAATCTGGAATAGGAAAAGCATGCATAGTTACTTTTTACCGCCACGTATTGAATGTGGCGAGGGTGCAATTGAAGACTTAGCGGTGCATGTCAAGCACCTAGGTGGGCGAAAGCCGCTAGTGGTGAGCGATGCCGGTGTCCGCCGCGCGGGCATCCTTGATAAAGCCATCGCGCCGTTGGAAGATGCCAACATCCCGTATGCCGACTATACCGAAATTGAACCGAATCCAACAGACATCAGCACGGAAAAAGGCGCGGCGTTGTGGAAGAGCGCAGCATGCGATGTCATCATCGCCATCGGCGGCGGCAGTGTGATGGATGCCGCCAAAGCTATCCGTATCTTGACAACGCACGAACCGCCCTTGGAGCCTTACTACGTCGATGTCGGCGGCAGGGAACGCATCCGCGATGACATGCCGCCGCTCATCTGCATCCCGACAACAGCCGGCACCGGCAGCGAAGTCTCGCAAGGAGCCATTATCACCGATACCTCACGAAACACGACAGATAGGTGGCGGAAGCGTGCCATCGTCACGCCGTTAAATATGTCGAACATTTCTCTCCTCGACCCGGGGTTAACGGTAGGCATGCCCATGCCGCTCACCGCCGCCACCGGCATGGATGCCATCACGCACGGAATTGAGGCATCCGTTGCCACCAGGTATCATCCTATCTCGGAAGGTGTAGCCTTGCAGGCACTAAAGATGCTCGGCGCGAACATCCGAAAGGCGTATCATCACGGCGACGATGTCACAGCGAGAGGCGAAATGTTGCTCGGCGCGAGCATGGGCGCGTTCGCGTTTCAGAAAGGACTCGGTGCTGTCCACTCCATCGCGCATCAGTTGTCTACCGAAGCACCGATACCGCACGGTGTCGCTAACGCTATTCTGTTGCCACCGGTGATGGAATTCAACCTCTCCTATGCGATGGACACATATGCCGAAGTTGCCCATGCATTAGGCGTAAACACCGCCGGCATGTCTGCAGAAGCAGCGGCGCGCGCCGCTATTGATGAAATCCGCGCGTTAAACGAGGAATTGCAGATGCCAAAGGGACTCGGTGCCTGCGGTTTGCCACGCGAACGCCTCCCCAAACTCGCCGCGGATTCCATGTTGGACCACTGCTATAAATCCAACCCCCGTCCCTGCACGGAAGAGGATATGTTAGCTTTGCTGGAGGCGGCGTTTTAATCAGGAACATTTTGTTGTCCATTCTCGCATAAAAAAGGAACGCTCCCGCTCCCTACGGTAAAAGGGGCCGTGCAGAGCCCCCGTTGCGCGGGGGCCTGTCCCCTGCGGGGTTATCGCGTTCTCTAACAGTGGCGAGGGACAGGCCCTCGCCCTACGATAAAGGTGAAGGATACCGTAGCGCGGCACTTGGGCCTCTCTGTAGGGCAAGATCGCCCGATCTTGCCCTGTTGCGATCAGGCGATCGCAACCTACGGACTTAGGTCTTTTAGGTCCTAAATGTCTATAGCAACCGTCGCGCGGGGGCCTGTCCCCCGCGCTTTTTTTGAGCAGGCATGCATCGCATCGCCGCGAATCTGTAGGGCAGGATCTCCGGATCCTGCCCGGTTGCGATGGGGCGATCGCAACCTACTTAGGTCCTTTAGGTCCTAAATGTCTATAGCATGCAGAACGCAAGAAGCCCTAAGGGCCTTTAGGTCCTTAATAGTTCTCCAATTCAAGGAAGGACAGCGCGGGCGGTAAAAATCTGTCCGCGCTTTTTTTCTTGCACATTCTGACATAAAATGGTATAATGCCAAATAGAACTTGCGCAGGACGCGAGCACCGTAGGCGTGGTTTGAAACCGCGCTCCCTACCTTGCACGCTGACTAAGCGCGCTCATCGGTGGAGGATAATGGCATTTGCGGCCATCCTGTTAAAAAACGTTGATTTTTTTAACGGATTTGAGGTATAATATATCACGTGAATCGCAGCACGAAACATCAAATCCACCCCGACAAATTACTGTGGAGTAGGAGAAAATGGAAAACCGAATTAATTCATACGTTCCAGACCTGAACCTCTCTTTTGACGAGTTGCAACAGCAGCTTACCGCTTTCATCCAAGCCGAACGGGAGCATCTCAAAACCTGCATCCTCAAAGGTGAAAGCGGGCTTGCCACGTGCACGCAGCATACGCTGATGTGGGACACGGTCCTCCAGAAAGTTTACAACGTCGCCCAGTATCAAATCCAGACCGAGTTCGCTAACCAGATTGAGGAACTCGCTAAACTTGGCGACAGTGAGATAGCCGAACTGCTGTCGGATCTGACAGGGCCTTGGACACCCGATATTGCCCTGTACGCCGTCGGCAGCTACGGACGGCAGGAACTCTGCTACTATTCTGACCTGGATGTTGTCTACACTTCCGCCGTAGATCTTGAGGAAGTCTACGACGAACGAACGCTGGAGCTCATCCGCTGGTTCTACGATTTCTTTGATAGCCTCCACTCCGTCATCCCCGGTTTTGAATTCAGTTTCATCTACCGGCCGATGAGCGAAATCCATCAATGGAACTATCAGGACATAACCGCGCTCATTGACATGCGGTTCATCGCCGGAGATGCCGTTCTCACCGACTTGTTCAAGAAAGCCGTGCAGGACGAAAAATGCGATATTTCGCTTGTCTTGGATCTGTTGAAATCGCGGGAGGGCACGGTTCAGACGGCAGATGACACGATTTACCTGAACCAGCCGAACATCAAAACAGGGCGCGGCGGCTTGCGCACGCTTCAGTATGCCTTGTGGATGTATGGCCTCGCCGGGTTCACAGCGAGCACGGAACTCTATAACCGCTTTCACGATGACGAATTGGAGCCTTCGCTCGATTTTGTCCTGAAAGTGCGGAATCTGCTCCACGTTTTCGCTAACGATGAGCACGATGTGCTGTCATACGAACCCGAAACGGGAGACCGGATGCAGACGCAAGTCGCCGCCGCATTAGGATACGCCGACGAACCTGTCACTGAACTTGACGAAGCCCCGGAGGAGTGCCGTTACGCCTTCATGTCAGACTACTACGCGAAGGCGAAATATCTGCACTTCAAAGCAGAACTGTTGATTCGGCGGCTCCTCGCAAACGGCATTCCGTTCTCGGAAGTGCTTGGCGTGCGGCGAGATCTGCTTTACTGCATCGATAATAACTTCGGCGAGTTGGATATCGACGAACTGTTTGAGCTGTTCTCCTATTTCCAGCAGTATGATTTTGAGATAGACGCTTCGCTTGCCAGTTTCATCTTCTCCTACATTTCGGCGTTTGACTTGGAACGTTTCCGGAACCGCATGGCAGAGTTGATGAACCTACCGGGCAATGTGGAAAAGAGTTTGACGCGGTTGCACCGGCTCGGCATTCTGGGGCAGCTTGGCGAAGGCGGGAAGCGGTTTGATCAGGCAATGCTCACCCGCAGTGAACGGAGCCAAGATCCTTACACTGTCGGCAAGCACACGCTTGTTGCGATAGGGTATCTCGATGAAATCCGCCAGACGGAGACGACCGGTCCGTTCGGTGGCGCGCGCCAATTCCCGCAAAACCCATCGGCACCGGCCGCGAACAGCGAGTTAGAGGAATTGAGCACCGTTTTCAAGTCACTCTCCGACGCAGGAACGCTTTACATGGCACTCTTTCTGCACGACATCGATAAACCTGACCCGAGGCATCCGGAAACGGGTGCGGAAAAGGCGAAACGTATCGCCCCCGAATTCGGGTTCAACGCGCAACAGACAGAGGAGATCAGCTTCCTTATTCGCGAGCACCTGACGATGATTTCCCTTGCGCGCTACCATCAATGGGATGAGGGCACCATCTCCGAGTTTTGCCAAACGGTGAACACGCTGGAACGCTTGTCCGCGCTCTATCTGCTCACCTACTGCGATTCTAAAGCGAACGGCCCGCAAAACTTCAACAATCTTGTCAAGCATAACCTGAAGCGGTTGTATGAAGTGGTGCGCAGCCGGTATGTCGGACAAGAGGAGGCGCAGTGGGGTGCCTATGCCCCGCCGGAAGAGTTCCAGCAGTTCTTGCAGCAGATGCCTGTCTCCTATCGCATCAGTCTCGCGCCGGAAGAGATTGCAATGCACATGAAGATGGTAGCGCAGGCGGAAGCAAGCAGCCCTCCGGAGTCGGAAACGGATGCGAGCACGGCTATCGTCCAATTTGTCGATAAGCTAGGCTTTACGGAATTGCATCTGTGTGGGAGGAGCCGCATCGGCAGGCTACACACGGTGAGTGGGCTCTTTTTCGCCAACAACATTGACGTGCGCGACGCGCGCGTTTACCCCAAACAAGACACAGCGGTAGAATTGGAAATCTATCGGCTGGTGCATCAGCCGCCGCATCTGCGCGGTGAGCCGATGCCGCTCGACGAGGAGCTCAAACGCAACCTCGATGTTGACATCCGCAGCCTCCTGGCACAGGAAGTCACATTGGCGCAGATTTTCGAGCGACACTACGTGAGCCCGACTGGCACTTGGCGGGTTGACGATGTGCGCGTGGAAATGGCGCGGAGTTACACCGAGATTGTCTTCAAAGGCGAGGAAAAACTGGGATTTCTCCACTATCTTAGCGGCATCCTCGCAAAATTGGGACTGAACGTTGATATGTGCAAGTGCTCTACCCTCGGCGGGCAAGCCGTAGATAGGTTCTATGTCCAACCGGTTGCGGATACGCGCACCTTGCGCGAACAAATCCTCGCCGAATTGGAGGAGAAATAGGAATATGAACGCGCGAGAAACTCCTCAATTCCTTCCAGAGGGACTTCCACCGGCATCTCCCACGATGACGGTGGAGGAATTCCTGGCTAGCGACTTAGAGGGATACGAATACGTCAAAGGAGAATTAATACCTATGCCGCCTACGTCCGGGCAACACGGTAATATCACCACCAACTTGGTTGTGCCCTTGGGAGTGTATGTTCGAGAACATCAGTTGGGACGTGTCTATACAGCAGACACGGGATTCCAAGTTGGCGAACGCATGCTGATCCCCGATGTTGCGTTTTTATCAAATGCAAACATGCCCGATGACCTGGGTAAGGCGTTCCCGATTCCACCAGACCTCGCCGTTGAGGTAGTTTCACCATCGGACGCGCTGTCGCGTGTCGCCGAAAAGGCACTCGCCTACCTGCAAGCAGGCACGCGCCTCGTCTGGGTGATTGAACCAGTCGCGCAAGTGGTGCTGATCTACCGTTCCAAGACAGACATTGAGGTGCTAACGCACAACGACACACTGACTGGCGAAGATGTCGTCGAAGGCTTCTCCTGTCAGGTGGCGGCACTCTTTGAATAGAAAGGAAAAATATGAAACAACGCGTCCTCATCACAGGGGCGGCAGGCAAAGTTGGCTCTGCGCTCTGGCATGCATGGGAAAAACAGGATACCTATACGCTCACCTTGATGGACATCAATCCGATTGAAGGCGCGATGTCTCGCGTAGAGCAGGCAGATATTCGCGATTACGCCGCCATGAAGGAATTGTGCAAAGGACAAGATGTCCTCGTGCATCTCGCCTATGTGCGCCAAGATTCGCTTGGAAAAGTGCTGGGCGAAGTCAGCGACATCGGTGCATCGATGACGTTGTTTGAAGCTGCGCGAGAAGGCGGCGTTCAGAAAATCGTCTACGCCAGCACGAACCACGTCTCTGGCTGGAATGAACGGTTGTGTTCTCCACCCAGGTTCTCCACCGGTGCTCAATTTCGCCCAGATAGCTGGTATGGCGCGATGAAGGGGATGGCGGAAATCGCCGGCTGCTATCTTGTCGATGCACACGGGATGCGGTTCATCAGCATCCGCATCGGCACTTTCAATGGCACTTCGGAACCGAACGGCATCCGTCACTGCAGCACGCTCCTCACGCCGCGAGATTGTGTGCAACTCTTTGGGCTCGCCGTGGATTACGACGGCCCCGTGAGATACCTGATTACCTACGGCCGTTCTGCGAATTCGGATGGGTATCAGCAGAGTTATCTTGATATTAGTGCCGCAGTCGAGGTGTTGGGCTATCAACCACAGGATAACT
>PYJE01000116.1:12646-24831 GCA_003635305.1 Candidatus Poribacteria bacterium
GATCTACCGTTCCAAGACAGACATTGAGGTGCTAACGCACAACGACACACTGACTGGCGAAGATGTCGTCGAAGGCTTCTCCTGTCAGGTGGCGGCACTCTTTGAATAGAAAGGAAAAATATGAAACAACGCGTCCTTATCACAGGGGCGGCAGGCAAAGTTGGTTCTGCGCTCTGGCATGCATGGGAAAAACAGGATACCTATACGCTCACCTTGATGGACATCAACCCGATTGAAGGCGCGATGTCTCGCGTGGAACAGGCGGACATTCGCGATTACGCCGCCATGAAGGAATTGTGCAAAGGACAAGATGTCCTTGTCCATCTCGCCTATGTGCGCCAAGATTCGCTTGGAAAAGTGCTGGGCGAAGTCAGCGACATCGGTGCATCGATGACGTTGTTTGAAGCGGCGCGAGAAGGCGGCGTTCAGAAAATCGTCTACGCCAGCACGAACCACGTCTCTGGCTGGAATGAACGGTTGTGTTCGCCACCCAGGTTCTCCACCGGTGCTCAATTTCGCCCGGATAGCTGGTATGGCGCGATGAAGGGGATGGCGGAAATCGCCGCCCGCTATCTCGTCGATGCACACGGGATGCGGTTCATCAGCATCCGCATCGGCACTTTCAATGGCACTTCGGAACCGAACGGCATCCGTCACTGCAGCACGCTCCTCACGCCGCGAGATTGTGTGCAACTCTTTGGGCTCGCCGTGGATTACGACGGCCCTGTGAGATACCTGATTACCTACGGCCGCTCTGCGAATTCGGATGGGTATCAGCAGAGTTATCTTGATATTAGTGCCGCAGTCGAGGTGTTGGGCTATCAACCACAGGATAACTTGGTGAAAACGCATCTGCACAAGTTTTTGAACAGCGACTCATGAACGAAGAACCGCGCTATAATCGCCTTTACTATCAATCCACGACGGTTCACTCTCAACTCATTGACATCGTCGGTGAGACAGCGACAGCCCTCAGCGAGGTGCAAGCCCCGATTGACTGGCACGCGCTCTTTGGAAACGCGCGGCCAATTGAAATTGAGATTGGCTGCGGTAAAGGGCGGTTCCTCTTGGAGGCATCGAAACGGCACCCGGAGAGGAACTATGTCGGCATTGAACGCGCGCATAAATATGTCGAACTGACGCGGGAACGGTTTCAGAAACATATAAGACACCATGAGATGCTATCGGAAAAGAAGCCTATTGCAGATCAAGTCGCGGGCGCGTTTACAAATGTCCGTCTCGTCTGGACAGATGCCACCTACTTTTTGATGGGGTATGTGCCAACTGAGTCGGTGCAGGCGTATCACATCTATTTCCCAGATCCGTGGCCGAAAAAACGGCAGCGCAAGCGACGTATTTTTCGGAATCAGGACTTCTTGGCCTCGCTCGCGCGCACCTTAACCACAGACGGCCGACTGCACATCGTGACAGATTACGCCGAATACTTCGCCGAACTCCAAGAACGGATTTCACAACGGACACCGTTGCACCGCGTGACGCTGGAATTGCCGCCTGAGCAACACCATATTCCTACGAGTTTTGAACTGAAGTATCTCGCGGAAGGCAGAGAGATTTATCGGGTGGTTTATGAGAAGAGGTGAGCAAATGAGCCTGCAACCGAAACTGTGGCAATCTCTTCCCGACGCGCCGGGGGTTTACCTGATGAAAGCCTCCGATGGCGCGGTGATTTATGTCGGCAAGGCACTGCGTTTGCGGTATCGGGTGCGCTCCTATTTTCAACGCCGCGGGATACCGACTCCGACGATTGTGCAACTCATGCGATACGTCGCGGACATCGATTACATCGTGACAGAGACGGAAGTTGAGGCACTCATTCTGGAAAACAACCTGATTAAAGCGCATCAGCCGCGCTACAACGTGAAACTGAAAGATGACAAACGTTATCCCTATTTGCAGGTGACGGTAAACGAGCCGTTTCCGCGCATCCAGATTACGCGCATTGCCGAAAATGATGGCACGCGATACTTCGGTCCGTTTGTTCACGTCCGTTCCACGCGCAAAACGATGAAGCAGCTGACTAAGGTTTTTCCTATCCGCACCTGCAACCTGCCGCTTGCGGAGATAGGCAACCGTCACCGAGTCTGTCTTGACTACCACATCGGACGGTGCCCGGGCCCCTGTGCCGATAGAATCAGCGCGCAGGAATACGGCGCGATAGTCCAGAAGGTGTGCCAATTCCTCGGTGGCAACACGGATGCTGTCGTGAACCAGTTGACGCAGCAGATGCAAGCCGCTGCAGCTGCACTCGATTTTGAGACAGCGGCAAAATATCGGGACACGCTCAACGACGTGCAACAAGCAATTACGACGCAGAGTCTGGATAACGTCTCGTCCACAGATGAAGATGTGCTCGGCATTGCGGCGAAAAACGATGTCGCCTGTGTGCAGATATTGCGCGTGCGCGATGGGAAACTGCTTGAGCGCGAGCACTACTACCTCAACGATGCGAATCCTGAATCACCTGCCGATGCACTCGCCGCTTTCATTACGCAGCATTATCAGAACGCGGGCTTCGTGCCAAAGACAATTGCGTTGCCAACGCAGGTTGAATCGGTGGAGCTCATTGAGCAGTGGCTTACAGAAAAACGCGGCAACAAGGTGACGCTGCACGCGCCGAGAGCGGGACGGCTGCGCCGTTTAGTAGCGATGGCGACGAAAAATGCCGATATTATCGTTACGCAACACGAACAAAACGTGGTGTATAGCAGCGGCACGCATCCTGCACTCGCTGAACTCCAAGAACTCCTCAACTTACCGCAGTCGTTGCGGCGTATTGAGGCGTTTGATATCTCCAACCTCGGCGACAGGTTTGCTGTCGGCTCCATGGTTGTCATGGAAGATGGCGAACCGGCTTCGGGGGAGTATCGGCGGTTTAAGATTCGCACCGTCGCTGGACAGAACGACTTCGCGATGATGAACGAAGTGCTGACTCGCAGACTCCGCCGCGCCATCGCACAAGACGAAAAGTTTCGCAAATTGCCAGACCTGATGTTAATCGACGGTGGGAAGGGACAGCTGAGTGCTGCGCAAGCCGCCATGCGCGCGCATGAAGCGAAACTGCCGCAGAAGATTCCGATGATTGCACTCGCAAAACGGATTGAGGAGATTTTCGTGCCGGGGAAACAGGAACCGATAGTGTTGCGGAAGGATAACCCGACGCTGCATCTCATCCAGCGATTACGAGACGAGGCGCATCGGTTCGCCGTGACGTATCATCGCAAACTGCGACAGAAGGCACTCAGCGAGTCGGTTCTAGACGAAATTCCGGACATCGGTCCGAAGCGGAAGCAGGCACTGCTTCAACACTTCGGTTCGGTTGACGTGATTCGGGAGGCAAGTTTAGATGAACTCTTGTCGGTAAAGGGCATTCCACGCCACGTCGCCGAGAGCATCCGAAAGCATCTATAGCGCGAAACGGCGAGGGACGGGCCCTCGCCCTACGGGGAGTAGAATATGATTTTTGCCCCAATCTGTGCTTTTGCGTCTGGCGTTTTGCACGGAATCGTGCAAATGAGGTTCATTATTGGGACCGGTGCGCCGTTTTTGGTTGGCATATTCTTTGCAATAGAGAAAAAACAACTCGGATCGAATACCGTGAATCCTATGATACCAATTTGGGTCTCTGTAGGGCAAAAGTGCCTGCTCTTGACCCGGTTGCGATGGGACAATTGCAAACGAGAGAGAGAACTGGGTATAAATCCTGAACTCAAACAATGCGTGAAAGAAACATCAAAATCATCAGTATCCTGCTCATCCTGCTCAGCGTCGCCGTGTTGCATGTCAAACTCTATCGGTTCGCCGAGATTACTCACGACGGTGCCTTGCAGGTGCTTGTCTGCCTAGGGCGTGTCGTTGCGATAGACACCAGTGATGAGGCAGACCAGGTGTTAACGTTTCGCATCCTCTCTGGGCAATTTCGCGGCGAGATGGTGGAGGTAAATAACATTTGGACCGGGCGCGCCTTCGGAGATCGCGTGCTTAGCCGCGGCGATGTGTTGTTCCTCGATATCCCACTCCGCGACCCGAGCAACCCAACGCTTGACAATGTCCGGATGCGCGAATACTTCCGCACACCGTTCTTGCTCTATCTCGCTGGCGCGCTCGGCATGCTGATGATCCTCGTTGCAGGCATGAAAGGCGTGCGCGCGATTCTGACGCTTTTCGTCACTGCGCTCGCCGTGCTTTACCTGCTCGTCCCGTTGACTATCGCCGGTTACAATCCCATCGCTATCGCGCTCGGCATCGCTGCCGTGCTGACGTTGACTACATTCGTCTTGATTACCGGATTCAGTTTCAAAGTCGTTTCCGGTGTGCTAGGGACACTCGGAGGCTTGGCGGCGGTAGGGGTGCTGTCTGTCATCAGCCAACACGCGCTGGTGCTGACTGGGCTCGCGCAAGAGTTCGGTTTCCTTGAACTCGGCATCGCACTGTGGCGGACACCCGAATCGCATCACTGGAATTTCACCGGCATCCTCTCCGCAGGCATCATCCTCGGTGCTGTCGGCGCGATGATGGACGTGAGTATGTCCATCTCCTCAAGCGTGCATGAAGTCAAGCAGGTGAACCCGAACATCACCGTGCGGCAATCTATCCGTGCAGGGTTGAATGTCGGACGCGATATTATGGGCACGATGGCGGATACGCTCATCTTCGCTTACCTCGGCGCGCACATGATGACGATGCTTCTCCCGCGCATCGATTTCCCAGAAGCAGGAATTCTCTATCCCTTCCTCAGACTCGTCAACGACGAGGCTACCTCCGTGGCAATCATCCAAGCCGTTGTCGGCACAATTGGACTGGTGTTAACCGTGCCGATTGCGGCGACAGTCGCCGGGTTTCTCACCCAATACGCCAAAGTGGACAGAACCGATATTCACGAAGACCTGCCTTCAGAAGAGGAATTAGAGGAACTGTTCCGTGCCGAGAATCCGCGCAGCGCAGCCCGCATCGCCGTGCCGATTGCAATGGCGATAGTGCTAGTCGGCACGGCTTTTGTCTACCATCGCGTCCAACGAAATTCCGCCACGATTAGCGAACAGCGCGACGAACAGGGAAGCCTCCTCACGCAGTCGGAATATGCGAAAGGCAAGGTAATCCGATTGCTGGAGTCCAGCGGCGAGTTCCTTTTTACCGTTGATAATAGAACGGAATCGCCTGATTCCGTTAACTCCGATTTAGACAACAGCGTCTTTTCACCTACTTTGCGTGAGGCGTTTGAAAAACACAACATCCCTATTTCCGAAGAGGTCACGGTTTCTGTCAAGCCGTGGAAAGACAGCCGTTGGCTCATCTCCGATGAAAAATACGAACAAACCTACAGTATCCGCGCCACCCCTACTCCCGTAGCGCGAGGGCCTGTCCCTCGCGAACCAAAAAGTTCTGTCCCACGCGATTTGCATGTCTACGATACCAAGACAGAGCATCACATCCTTGAAGTTGAGATGCTGAGCGGCATGTATAAAGGACAACGCCTCGTCCTCCGAAACATCGTTAATCATAACATGCCGTTGCTGAGTATCCCTGCGGAGCCGGGGGACATCGTGCTGTGCCGCGTTGGGGGAGACCCCGAGCAGATCGGCCTCGTCAATATCGTCCAAGAATATGGGCGCGATGGGTTTTTGGTGTGGATGGTAGGGGGGATGCTGCTGCTCATCATCGTCGTCGGCAGAATTGAAGGTATCCGCACGGCGTGCGCTATGCTGATTTCGGCGACGGTAATTTACTTCTTCATGCTGCCGCTCATCTCGCAAGGCGCGAACGCCGTGTTCATCGTGACGCTTACTTCTGGTGCTATTGCGTTTGTATCGCTTGTCTTCGTCATCGGCCCCAGCCGAAAGACGTTTTCCGCGGTGCTTGGCACGATGGGCGGCATCCTCGTCGCCGGGCTGATTGTCCTGTTCGCGCAGCAACACCTCCACTTTTCTGGACTCGAGAACGCCATTTCGGCGGACATTGTCGAAGCGACGCGCACGCCGCCGTTTGACTTCGTGCAGATTCTGCTCGCAGGGATGTTGATGGGCGTATTAGGCGTGGCAGTCGACGGCGCGATTGAGGTGGCATCTAGCATGGAAGAGATCCGGCGCGCCAATCCGAACATGCCGACGTGGCGGCTCATCGCCTCCGGGCTCAACGTCGGCACGGACATCCTCGGCACGATGGTGAACACGTTAGTGTTTGCGTATCTCGGTGTAGAGTTGCTGCTCGTCATCACAATAACTGCGCCGAATCTAGACTTTTTCAAGTCGCCGCCGGCGCAGTTATTGAGCATCGGCGTGGTGTCTGCGGAGATTGTGCGGTTGTTGGCAGGGACGTTAGGTTTGGTGCTAGCCATTCCGATTACGGCGATGATTTGCGCGTTTTGGAGGCCGAAGGGGTAGATGCAAAAATGAGAAGGGAGCTAGAACATCCTTTCCTCGTCAATCCTCGCGGGTTCAATTAGCCCAACCGACGCGCTTCTGCCCAAAGCAGTTCCCGGAAGAACCGAACTGCCTCTGCCGGATCAAGCCGATCGAGATCTTCGTTTGTTACGGTAAAAATGTTAGCGCGATTCATCGTTTCACTCCAAAAGATTTAAGATATGAATAGGATACCACAGTTCGCGATACCATGTCAAATTAATTTTGCTGCAGGCATTTTTGCGCGAGAGATTTAACTATTCAAGAAGTCGAAGAGTTTCCTCAATGACCGCTTTGAAGTCCGTATTGCCTGCCTGCACAGCGAGTTCCCAGGCAGTCCAGAGATCTTGCTTTGCCTCCCAAGTCCGACCTAGCAAAACCTTCGCAAGTCCCCGAAAGGAGTAGGCATAGGCATTATTGGGATCGAGGCGGATAGCCGTGTCATAATCAACAATGGCGGCAGCATACTGCTTCAGATTATCCTTCGCATTTCCCCGCCCGATGTAGGCATTGGCATCATCGGGTTTGAGAAGGATAGCCATATCATAGTCGGAAATAGCGGCGAAGTATTCCTTCAGACCAGCTTTCGCCTGTCCCCGATTGTAGTAGGTCTCGGCATCATCAGGTTCAAGGCGGATAGCCTGCGTATAATCAGCGATAGCGGCAGCATATTGCTTCAGACCAGTCTTCGCACGTCCCCGATTGTTGTAGGCAAGCGCATTATCGGGATCGAGGCGGATAGCCATGTCAAAATCAGCGATAGCGGCAGCATCTTGCTTCAGACGAGATTTCGCATTTCCCCGACCGATGTAGGGATTGGCATCATCAGGATTGAGGCGGATAGCCGTGTCATAATCAGCGATAGCAGCGAAATACCGATCCAGATTATACTTCGCAAGTCCCCGATTGTAGTAGGCATCGGCATCATCCGGTTCAAGGAGGATAGCCAACGTATAAGCAACAATGGCGGCATCATATAGTCCCAACCCATATTTCGCATTTCCCCGAAGAAAGTAAGTCTTCGCAGAGATGGATTGGCTATTCTGCGACAAAGGTTTGGCAGGACGCGCCTTTGCCAACAGTGCCTTCAGAGTGTTTGACGGTATCGCGAAGTTTAGATTCTGCGCGTCAAGAGCACGGTGAACCGCAACAGAAATTCCGATAACCTCTCCCTTGCTATTCAGCACGGGACCGCCGCTGCTGCCCGGTGAAATCGGTGCCGTCATCTGGATCCGCTCTTTGGGCTCACTCTCATGTCGGCTGATGATGCCATCGGAGAAGGTGCCTTCTAATCCTTTCGGGTTGCCCGCGACATAGACCTTCGCACCGATATTCACGGTATCGCTGTCACCGAGGGGCAACGGCGTGACACCAGACGCGGTCACGTTGAGAACAGCGAGATCGTTGTCCTTATCGGTGGCGACGATGCCTTCGATCTGATACCGTGTGTATTTGCCAACTAACTTGGCGGTGCCTTGCCGCGCGCCTGCGATGACGTGGAAGTTAGTCGCAATCTGGTTCGGTTTAACGAAGAAGCCGCTGCCAAAACTGAGCGTTGTGCCGGTGCTATCCTTCATCTCAAGGGAGACGGTGGCGGCTAACGCTTTCTCGGCGAGTTGCTCCGTGGTTAAGGCGGGGACGACGGTTGTTATGGATAACAAGAGCAGTACCGCGACGGTGATGTGAGGGAGTCGCCTCCGCAGGAATTCAGTTTTGTGGTTCATCTGAGTCTCCTTGTTAGCTCGGGAGATTGCGAGGGACAGGCCCTCGCACTACGCGTTAAAAATGCTACCCTTTTTCGGGAAAAATGTCAAGCGAATTCTTCTCACAGCGATGATTTGCGCGTTTTGGAGGCTGAAGCGGTAGAGAGCGTAAGGGAATTCTGGTTTAGATAGATTCCCCAACAGGTGCTTTGGGTTCCTCAACTTGCCACCGTTTCTGTGTCGCGTGAATGTGGAGGTAATTCCGCACTTCCTCCAAATCTATGTTATGATTTTGATAGTCTTCCTCGTAAACAACAATTTTCAGGTTTTCGCAGATGTTCTTTCCTGAATATGTCGCATTGATAAAGGAGTTAATAATTTCAATAATCATAACCTCTCGCTGAACCTGAATCTTAGCTCCTTTTGTCCCTACAATAGGAATGACAAGGTCCCCGACTTCACCATGGTCGCCGATGTACCGCCAAAGTTTTTTGAGACTCTCTCTGACCTGCTCAAGCGAACTAGTGGCGACTCCCTGTTTATTCAACTCGTCAATTGCAACGAAGTAAACGTTTTGATCTCGCGCAGAAACCTTAGCCACAGTGCCAAACGCGTAACGTTTGGTTTGCCGATGCGTATTTTCGACAAGAGTGTGCTTTTCGCCCGCCAAGGATTCTTCCAAATCCTGATATAGATGTTGCCCTTTTCCTGCGTAGTACTTTGTTGTGAACTGCCCTTGCAAACTATCCTCTGATATCGGGCCGGGGGACATATCGGTGGCAAAGTCCGTATTCGTGCCGATAATAAATTCACCTTTCATCTTAAAAATATCACCGACTTGAATTTCTATCGAACAGTCTCTTGCTTCCAAGCTTTCACGAACCGAAAGCATGGCGTTAGATTTAACCCAGACAAAAACGATTGTTATAAGTAAGGCGGTTCCAGCATATGCAAGAAACGCCCACCAATTATTCTGTGCCCATTTCATAGCATCGGGAAAGAAAAAGGCAAGAACTTCAACTAATCCCCAAAGCCCTCCACCTGCACAAACCGCGAGGAAAATTTTGGCACCCTCAGCCAGCATGGAGCGGCGGAGGTTCTTCGTGAACATAAGGGGTAACTTCAGACGTGGTTTCATAGAACTTAAGACCGGCGCAAATGCCCTCATTTCCCATCGGTAGGCGCGGTTTCAAACCACGCACGTGCGGGATTGCGCGGTTTGCCAACGCGCCCACGGGATTCGTGCTGCGTCTGTCCTAGGCCTAGTTTATCGTAGTGACTTTGGTTGTAGTAGTAGGGACCCGATTTCCCTCGCTGCTGCAATTCGGCATGATACCTCGGCCAAGTCTCCAAGGCATACTGCAAAATAAGGGCGTTAAAGCTGATGTGAACAGCTAGTTTATCCTGAAGAATCTCGGGACACCGGTTGCGGTCTTGGAATCTCAAACCGTTCAGGTTCACCCCGATTATGGGCACGTGTAGTTCCAATGCATGTGTTATCTCCAAGTTCACAACATGGAGATAGCGCGTGCTTTCCCCAATCAAAACGACGAAGGTTTCATCCTGCCGAATTGACTTTGCGCGACCGGGTTTGATCGTTTCCCAAGGATTTTCCTCAGGCAAACCATGTGTATGGGGAAATTCAAATCTCAAGTCGCTGTTGCGCTTCCATTCTTGCATCATCCGGTAGTAATGGAAATCATTAACACCGTCGAAGCAAACGTGGAATTTATCGTTGGTAAGCATAACTCCACCTGCTAGGTTTGAAGATGGTTTCAGTTAATTCCTTGATATCAGTCTGTGCAAACCATTTTAGCACAGAAAAGGATTTTTAGCGAGGAAAAGCGGTAAATGTCCATCCGCAACAGAGTTATCCTTGCAAATCGGTTGCGGCTTCTCAAAGAAATTAACTACTGCATTGCAAATAGGATACCACAGTTCGCGCTGCCATGTCAAACTAATTTTGCTGCAGGCATTTTTGCGCGAGAGATTTAACTATTCAAGAAGCCGAAGAGTTTCCTCAATGTGCACTTTGAGGTCCGTATCGCCTGCCTTTTCCGCGAGTCTTAATGCAGTCCCTAAATCCTGCTTTGCCTCCCAAGTCCGATCGAGCAGGGCCTTCGCAAGTCCCCGATTGTAGTAGGCAACGGTATCATCGGGGTTGAGACGGATAGCCGTGTCATAATCAGAGATAGCGGCGAAGTATTGCTTCAGACTCTGCTTCGCAAGTCCCCGACTGTGGTAGGCATCGGCATTACCAGGTTCAAGGCGGATAGCCATATCATAGTCGGAAATAGCGGCGAAGTATTGTTTCAGATTATACTTCGCATTTCCCCGACTGTGGTAAGCATCGGCATTATCAGGTTCAAGGCGGATAGCCATATCATAGTCGGAAATAGCGGCGAAGTATTGCTTCAGATTATACTTCGCATTTCCCCGAGTGTAGTAGGCTTTGGCATCATCGGGATCTAGGCGGATACCCGTGTCATAATCAACAATGGCGGCAGCATATTGCTTCAGACTCTGCTTCGCAAGTCCCCGATTGAAATAGGTATGGGCATAGTCAGGGTTGAGGCGGATAGCCGTATCAAAGTCAGCGATAGCGGCGAAGTATTGCTTCATATGAGCCTTCGCAAGTCCCCGATTGTGGTAGGCAGCGGCATAGTCGGGGTTGAGGCGGATAGCCTTGTCAAAGTCAGCGATAGCGGCGAAGTATTGCTTCAGTTTATCCTTCGCATTTCCCCGATTGTTGTAGGCAAAGGCATAGTCGGGGTTGAGGCGGATAGCCTTATCGTAATCAGAAATAGCCTCATGATACAACCCCAACTCATATTTCGCATTTCCCCGCAGAAAGTAAGTCTCGGCAGATATGGATTGGCTATTCTGCGACAAAGGTTTGGCAGGACGCGCCTTCGCTAGCAATGCCTTCAGGTAATTTGACGGTATCGCGAAATTCAGATTCTGCGCGTCAAGGGCCCGATGAACCGCAACAGAAATCCCGATAACCTCTCCCTTGCTATTCAGCACGGGCCCGCCGCTGCTGCCTGGCGAAATCGGTGCCGTCATCTGGAGCCGCTTTTTTGGATAACTCTCGCGGCGGCTGATGAGGCCATCGGAGAAGGTGCCTTCTAACCCTTTCGGATTGCCAGCGACGTAGACCCGCGCGCCAATTTTCACGGTATCGCTGTCGCCGAGGGACAACGGCGCAACACCAGACGCGGTGACTTTCAGAATCGCGAGATCGTTCTCCTTATCGGTGGCAACGATGCCTTTGATGTTATACGTCGTGTCTTTGCCAACTAACTTTGCGGTGCCTTGCCGCGCGCCTTCAATGACGTGGAAGTTGGTGGCAATCTGGTTCGGTTTGACGAAGAAGCCGCTGCCAAAACCGAGCGTTGTGCCGGTGCTATCCTTCATCTCAAGGGAGACGGTGGCGGCTAACGCTTTCTCGGCGAGTTGCTCCGTGGTTAAGGCGGATGCGCCGGTTGTTATGGATAACAAAAGCAGTACCGCGCCGGTGATGCAAGGGAGTCGCCTCCGCAGGAATTCAGTTTTGTGGTTCATCTGAGTCTCCTTTATGGATCGGGAGATTGCGAGGGACAGGCCCTCGCACTACGCGTTAAGAATGGGCCCTCGCGAGGGACAGGCCCTCGCACTACGCGTTAAGTAATGGGCCCTCGCGAGGGACAGGCCCTCGCACTACGTGTTAAGTAATGGGCCCTCGCGAGGGACAGGCCCTCGCACTACGCGTTAAGAATGCTACCATTTTTCGGGGAAAATGTCAACACCAGATTCGGTAGGCGCGGTTTGAAACCGCGCCTACCGGTGGAAAATTACGGTATTTGCGTCAGAGCTGCGCTTTATTGCGGGCACCATGCCATGACGGTGCCGAAACTGGCAAACGCGCTGTTTTCACCGCTAGTCAGGATACGTGAGCCTTGGACGACGATGCGCGCGTCGCGGCTCGTGATTTTGTAACTGACCGGCGCGTCTTTCGCGATGAGCGGTGCGCCGCTGTCGTCCTTCAGTTTATCCAAGCGATAATGCACGGACCGGTGCGCCGGCA
>PYJE01000117.1:0-412 GCA_003635305.1 Candidatus Poribacteria bacterium
GAACATCGTTTTGATGCCGAAGTCAAACCCTGCCGCCTTACCAGTCTTGGGCGCGACTTCGGCCGCAACGTCGTCCGTAACAACGGTGAGATACACATCGCCGAGTGCATCACATTTCACGGTGACAGTCTTCACGTTTCCTTGTATCGGACGTGAGAGATTGAATCGGTAAGGCTTACCGAGTATGTGAACAGTGTCTTCATCAAACTTGTAGCCCGACGGTGACATCGTGAACGAATACGGTTGCCGCCATGACTTGAACCGCGGCGGCCGCACCTTGCGAGGGTTACCGCCTTTGCAACGCTGCTTGCAATATGTGAAAAAGCGTTTGTAGGCTCGATGCAACCGCATCAGGATATCGCGCGCCGCCCATGAGTCCAGTTCGCGCCAGTGTGCGAAGATATCTGGATGG
>PYJE01000117.1:432-4152 GCA_003635305.1 Candidatus Poribacteria bacterium
GTTCTCGCCAGTGTGCGAAGATGTCTGGATGCGCATTACGAAGAATCGTGAATTCACGTGACATCGCGTGGTAGTTCATATACGGTAACCCGAGCGAATGCCGTGTGCGTTGCCAGCCGAGAAAGTAGTTCCATATCTGGCGCGCAGTGTCTGTCTGCTGTTTCAGATGGCGCAGACGCGGCGCGCGGAAGAGTTTATATCGTGTTGTATACATTGTTTTCACCCTGCCCGTGTCAAACTGATGCCTAAGTCAGTTGGCAGTGAGACGCGGCACCGGGAGGCCGCGTGAGGCAGTCACTGCCACACGGTGACAACAAGTATATCATCGTTTCACTTGTTTGTCAAGTGAAAAAAGTGCTAAAGCGGGATGACATCACAAGACTGAAGTCTTGTGATGTCATACCTAAAGGTTTTATTGATAAAAATAGGAAGAATTGATGTACCGATTCAGTATCTGGAAAATTGTTTTCATCATCGGGGTGTTGCTGCTCGCCGCCCTCTATCTCATCCCCACGCCGGATAGTTTCTACAACCCCTTATACGGCAATCTACCCCTGTGGATGCAGGAGAAACTGCCCCGTTTTGAGGTGAACGTTGAAGACGAAAAAACCGCGTTCAAGGTGAGCCTCGCCGACGTTGACTATCCGGAAGGCAAAAACTTCCAGGATGCGACGCAAGAACTGCAGGATGTCTTCCGCGTCCACCTCCGGAAACTCGGATTAGAAGAGACAACCGATTATCAATTCGATACCTCCGAGGCGCGCGACTTCTACGTTCAACTCAACTCGGAGAAGGCTATTCAAAACCCGAAGGCAACCCTCGAAGAACTGCACCTCTACGGGAGTCTCCCTATCCTCCTCCGCCAAGTCATCCCGGCGAACCGCCTGAAACTTGGGTTAGACTTGCGCGGCGGTGTCCACCTCGTGCTGGAAGTGGATCTGGAAACGTCAAAATCGGAACTCCTCCGAGAAAACCGGCTCTCCATCCCCGATAGACTCCGCACCGAGGAAATTTTATGTCGAGAGGTCCAGCAGGTAGACGGACAGGACGCGCTTAACGTGTTTGTCGGTATTCCCTCGCGGCTCCGCGCGAATGCAGCCGAAAAGCAGAAGTATCTGGAGAAAGCGGAGGAA
Organism: Candidatus Poribacteria bacterium; assembly: GCA_003635305.1. Classification (GTDB taxonomy): domain Bacteria; phylum Poribacteria; class WGA-4E; order WGA-4E; family WGA-3G; genus AGPOR5. The sequence goes on from PYJE01000117.1 coordinate 1,566, forward strand.
CTTCTGAACGAACTCGAATTCTTTGAAAACGTGCAGACGCTCGCCGCAACCGATACGCAAACTACCTATCAGCTGCGCCTCAGTGAGAGCGGCATTCAGAAATACAGCGACCAGGCGATTCAGCAGGTGCTGATTGTCCTGCGCAATCGTGTCGATGCATTCGGCGTTTCGGAACCCTCCATTCGACAAGAGGCGAACAAACCGCGCATCATCGTTGAACTGCCGGGCGCGAAGGATTCCTCCAAACCGCTTGAGATTGTCAAGGATATGGGACGGCTGGCGTTCAAACTGGTCGAAAAATCGCCGAACGGTGGGAATTTGTGGGGCGGCTCCGCCAATATACCGCCACCCGATACCATCCCAGACGGAACCGAAATCCGCTACCACTACGAAACCGGCGACTGGTATGTTTTGCAAAGTCCTGTCCTGCTGAGCGGCGATAGCATCGTTAACGCAGGTCCTTCCACTGGCAGAACCAGTTTTGACATCGTCGTCTCCATGAGTTTTGACAGTAGCGGCAGAAGCACGTTTGCCAAGATTACGGGCGACAATATCGGCAGGCATTTGGCAATTCTCCTTGACGGCAAAGTGCAATCCGCGCCGGTTATCAATGACCAGATTCTCGGCAACGCCATCATTGAGGGCAACTTCTCTTTTGAAGAGGCAAACTATCTGGCGAACATCCTCAAGGCAGGTGCATTCCCTGTCGGTGTCCAAATCGCCGAGGAACGAACGGTAGGCCCGACGCTGGGACAGGAATCTATTGACGATGGCATTCTGGCGGCACTCATCGGCATGAGCGGTGTCGTCGTCTTTATGCTCGTCTATTACCGGCTCTCCGGGGCAATTGCTATCATCGCGCTCGTGTTGAATATGGTGATTATCCTCGGTGCCTTGGCAGGCTTTGGCGCGGCGTTAACACTCCCCGGCATCGCCGGATTGGTGCTGACTATCGGCATGTCTGTCGACGCGAATGTGCTCATCTTTGAGCGGATACGCGAGGAACTTCGTTCCGGTTCTACCGGCACAGGTGGTGTCTGGCGGGCAATCGAGAGCGGCTACCAACGCGCCTTTATTACGATTTTGGATGCCAACCTCACGACACTCTTCACCGCGCTCGTCCTCTATCAATTCGGGACAGGCCCGATCAAAGGGTTCGCCGTAACACTCGGCATCGGCATCCTCGCCAGTATGTTCACGGCGATTATCGTCACCCGCGAACTCTACGGATTGACAATCGGCAATCGCGACGTGGAAAAATTAAGTATTTAAGGCATGGAAATCCTGCTCGGAAATCCACGAGAAATTCTGCTCAAAAACGCCGCAATCGACAACGTCGATTGCGGGTTACGCAGAGAGACGTGACAACACCAACAACTCTAATCGAACGCCTTGCGAACAACAAAAAAAGGATAAAGATTTTGGAACTATTACGAAATACAAAATTCGATTTTATCAACAAACACCGCACGGGATTTCTCATCTCCGCAGTGATAATCGTCATCGGTTTGGTATTCCTGGCCATGAACGGCGGTCCGCATTTCGGTATCGATTTCCGAGGCGGCGTGAAAGTCCTCGCCAAATTCAACCGGATGGTAACCGAAGCGGAGTTGCAAGCCAAGTTGTCCGAATTAGGCTATCCGCGCGCTCAGATTCAGTTGGATCCGGACCAAAACGAAGCAACCATCTCCATAGCCACACAAGCTATGGAAAGACTGCCTGAAATGGAAAGCAGTGCTGGCAGGACGCTCAACGACGCGCTCTTGGAAGGCGGCGACGGGTGGCATGCACTGCCTGAAGGAGTCAACGTCTCCGAGGTAGGACCGAGTGTTGGCCGCGACCTGCAATGGGCGGCACTCTGGTCTGTCCTCTGGTCCATCGTGATTTTGCTCGTCTATATTTCATGGCGATTTGAGTTCCGGTTCGCCATCGGTGCGATTGCGGCACTCGTCCACGATGTCTTGATAACCCTCGGCATCTTCGCCGTGCTTGCGAAGGAGATTAACCTCCCGACTGTGGCGGCGTTCCTGACGATTATCGGGTATTCGCTCAACGATACCATCGTGGTGTTCGATCGCATCCGAGAAAACACGCAGACGCTTCGCGGCACACCCTACGTTGACGTGCTGAACCGCAGCATCAACCAATCACTGAGCCGCACGGTGATTACCTCGTTAACGACGCTGTTTGTGGTGTTAGTCATCTTCACCCTCTCCAGCGCGGGTGCAGAGATTAACACGTTTGCCTTGGCACTCATCGTCGGCGTGGTGATAGGGACGTATTCGTCTGTTTTCATCGCGAGCCCGATTCTGTATATCTGGCATCAGCGTCAGCGAGAAACGGAGGCTTAGGTTATGAAGATTTTGGTTATCACTTCTTGCACAAGCACGAAAAAACACAAACCAGACAACCAACTTCAGATTGAGGATTTTTGTTCGCCGAAGCGGCTTGCAGAGCGGACTGCTGATCTGAAGCCTTATGAAGTCCCGGCCGCAAAAATGTACACTGGGCAACAGCACAAATTAGTGCTAGAAGGACTGGAGCAAGTCCGCGGTGACTGCGCAGAGTCAGATATCGATTTATCTAT
>PYJE01000118.1 GCA_003635305.1 Candidatus Poribacteria bacterium
CGCCGCGTGAACCCGAAACTTTCACCTTATCCAATTGAAAAGGCAATCGCTCTAACACAATCTGGATTTCGGGTGTAGTCCCATCGACATCAGCTACCAACTCAAATTGTTGATAGTCCGGCTGTGTGAACCGAAGCGTCCGGTGCCCTTCTGGCACCTCGCCAAGTTGGAATCTGCCGTCCGCGTCGGTGCGCGTCGTTACTGGCGGTTCGCGCTGCCCCACCACGATGCTGACAGTCACCCCGGCGAGCGGCTCACGGCTCCGTTCGTCAAGCACCTGTCCGTGAAGCGGCCACGTTTTCCCCTCACTGCCCTGGGCATGCCTGAGGTAGCAGAGCAGACACACTATCCCCAAGCCGAGCAAAACCCGCTGCCACGGCGGACAAGCGCAAGTGCACACGGTGGCGCGCCGGCAAGGCGCGCCACCAGAAAACAGAAAATGATTTTGCATGAGGAACCCCCGTTATTGCACCGTTATCGGAACCGGGAGAGCGGCGGTGAAATCGGCGTGGTCTCCGTGCAGCAACTGCAGCGTGATGTGCGTTGTGCCAGCCTTCACACCGACTACCTCAAACGTCCACTCTTCCTCATGCTCACCGTGCTCCTCCGCCGCCTCTTCTTCACCGTGCTCCTCCGCCTCTTCTTCACCGTGAAGATGAACCTCGGCGATTGCGGTGTCGTAGCCTGTCAGACTCAAGGCGAACGCCTCTTCTTCGTGTTCGTGTTCGTGTTCGTGGCCTTCCTCCTCTTCTCCTTCCGGTTCGGGCGTGAACAACGCGCCAGCAGGATTGAGGAATTCGACATGCACCTCAATCTCCTCACCGACTCCGACGGTGAGGCCGCCGGTTTCCGTGCCTTGGAACTGCCGGTAGACTTCCACGCCGCCCACATTCAGGACAAAGCCGTCCGCATCAGCGTGAAAAGGTGCCTCTTCTTCGTGGTCGTGTTCATCAACAATGGGGTTATCTTCTTCGCCACATCCGCCAAAAAGGAGTGCGGCGGCCACAGCGACGAACGTCAGTGCAATAAAAGCGACAGAAATGTCGCGGCTGAAAAATTTCGTAAACATCGTATCCTCCAAATAGCATTTAAAAAGTAACAAGTGCCGGTAGGCGCGGTTTCAAACCGCGCGCGCTGTTTCACCGGCCACGTGCAAGCATCCCAGAATTGGGCGTGCAGTTATGAAGCGCGCGCAAACAGATGGCGCGCCGAAAAGCCGTGATGCGCGCAGAACGGATGTGTTCCGCGCGAAATAAAAATGAGCATTCGTTAGGAGGATACGGGAGGCGCGCGAATGAGCGGGTGATACGGAAGTCTTAACGGGAGAATGACTGCCTCAGCACACAACGGTTGCACGAAGGAAATAGCAGGCGCGACAAGCCCAAAGGTTGGACTTTCAACACCGACGCGATGCGCGTTGTAAAAGCACGCCGCACACTCGCTTTCCAAATGGAAATGGGAATGCGACAGCTCAGTAAGACTGAACACCGCGACATACACACAGATGCCTAAAAAGATGAGAAGGTGAGTTAGGATTCTATCGTTTTTTATCATTTCGCGCAAACCGAGAGGAGTAGTTGTCAACTTGCAAAGTATTATACCACATTTTTGGGGAAATGTCAAAAAAATTTTTCCTTGACATTCGTTTGCATGTTCGTTTATACTTAAATAAATAATACAAAAATGGAGAATCCGTATGACTTTTGACTATCGCTTCCGCCTGCACGGACGTGGCGTAACGTTTGTCTGCCTACTTATCATAACAGTGTTAATCATCGGATGCAGCGCGAAAACTAGCACGCTGGAAACCGCCAGCATATCACCACTTTCCGCTACCATCAGCGAAATCGATGACCACGGTAACGCTGTCACCGATCTGCTCATCGAAGCGTTTACCGAACGCGGCTGGCAACTCGGCGACACGCTGGAGGCAACGTTTGCAACCGGGCAGCCAATCCAAATTAAGTTCGTCGAAAACTACGGCGATGTCCCTGTCGGCGAATACCTGGGCCGCTTTTCTACCTCCACGGGCCGGTTTAAGATTGCGATTAACCACGGCAACATCGCTGAAACGTTGCAGCTAAAAAGCGGGAGCAAAGTGACGCTTCGGAAAGTGGCGTTGTCGGCGCAGTAAGCATAACTTCCATCGCATTTGGAACAGAAGGAACCTAAAATGCTTTTCACACTGAAACAGGCAAGCGAATGGGCATCGCAACACCTGCAGAAAAACGTCACACCCGCAAACATCAACTATCTCATCCAATACGGACGAATCGAAGCTGTGGTGCAAAACGGCGTGGCGTTGATTCCCAAGGAGAGCCTCGTCGGCTACTACAACGCCTCCCTCAAACCACGAGAAGCACTCTGGAAGGCGGAACTTGGCGAAGAACTGAACTGGGCCCTGTCCTTTGAAGAGGTAAAGGAGGCAGAAACCACGAAGCATGTCCACCGACTGCATCCCTACAAAGGGAAATTCATCCCGCAACTGGTGGCGTATTTTTTGGATACGCACACCGACGCATTTAAGCAAGAGACATGTTTTCAACCGGGGGACATCGTGTTGGATCCGTTTTGTGGCAGTGGGACAACGCTCATCGAATCGAACGAACAAGGCATGCACGCAATCGGTGTCGATGTTTCGGCATTTAACGCTTTCCTCGGAAATGCGAAGGCGGCTACCTACGATTTCGTTCAACTCTGGGAGGCCAGCCGCGAAATCACGGCGGCACTCAGACACTTCTACTCACGCAACGGTGTCTTCACGTTTGAAGAGAAACTGGCAGAAACGCTCGCAGACTTTAACAATCAGTATTTCTCCATCTCTTTCAAAAGCAAAGTCAGAACCGGGCAAATCGAACAGAAGCGTTACGGTGCCGAGAAGGAAGCCGAATTTTTAAACACCTATCGGCAACTCGTCGCGGATTATGGCATTGATGTTCAGATGCAGACAGATTCCGCCAGTTTTATGAAGCAGTGGTATCTGCCCGGTGTCCGGGCGGAGATAGACTTTGTCCACAGGTTAATCAACAAAGTGGAACATCATGGCACGCGAAGTGCCCTGATGCTTATCTTAAGCCGGACTCTCCGCTCGTGCCGTGCCACGACACACGCCGATTTAGGAACGCTGCGCGAACCCGTAACGACACCCTACTACTGCCGGAAACACGGCAAAATCTGCAAACCGCTATTCTCCATCTTGAGATGGTGGGAGCGATATAGCAAGGATAGCATCCAGCGATGGGTTGAGTTCAGCAAACTGAAAACCGACACGTTTCAGCACTGCTTAACCGGTGATTCGCGGACAATTAACATCGTCGCGATGCTCCGGCAGGCACATCCGCAGCTTGCCGAACTTGCGCAAACGCAGCGCATTAAGGGCATTTTCACCAGCCCGCCTTACGTCGGCTTAATCAACTATCACGAACAACACGCTTATGCCTATGAACTCTTCGGGCTTAAACGACTTGATGAATTAGAAATCGGACCGCTTTTCAGAGGAAAAGGGCGCGCAGCACGGGAATCCTACATTCACGGCGTGACAGAAGTCCTGAAAAACTGCAAGCAAGTTCTCGCAGTGGATTATGATGTCTTTGTCGTAGCCAACGATAAATTTAACATGTATCCCACCATCGCGGAAGCAGCGGGAATGCGCATCGTTAGGCAGTATAAGCGGCCTGTCTTAAATCGAACCGAGAAGAATTGGGAATCAACGTATTGTGAGACGATATTTCACCTCAAAAACTCATGAAAGTTGACAACACTTTTGACAAAACCGAATTAAAAAACCGACTCAACGTCGCATACGCTCTGAACCTGCAAACTCTCACGTTTCTACCGGAAGGCGAAGACAGTTACGGCTACATCGCCACGGACGAAACAGGGGGCCGCTATTTTGCCAAAGCCTCTACCTCTGTGCCGGGGGCATCCTTGCACATCGCCTCGCACTTGCGAGAACAGGGAGGCATCGCCGAAGTGGTCGCGCCGCTGAAAACGCAGGCAGGCGCGCTCAGCATCGCATGGCACGAGCTCCGCGTCTCCCTATTTCCGTTCATTCACGGTAAAAGCCGATGGGACTTGTGGAAAATCGGAAAAGATTTCGCAGACGCAGCATTGGCGAAATGCGGCGAAGTGCTCGCCAAAATCCACGCCTGCACCGATACACTCAAACCTCATCCCCAGGTTCCCGCAGCACAAGGGACAAGCCCTCGCCTTGCCGCGAACGTGGCAAAGTATGACTTGCCCCTTCGGCACGAACTCTACGCCGTTCTCAACGCCGCCGAGAAAGGAGAACCGCGCCAAAACCGCTATCAACGCCAACTGCTTGAAGCAATCTCTCTGCACCGCGCGGCTATTCTGCAAACCTTGGAGAGATACGATAGCCTCGGACGTTCCGCTGCAGCACTGCAAACACCGTTTGTTATCACACACGGCGATGCAACACCTGGCAATCTCATTCTGGATGCCGAAGACCGGCTCCACCTGATCGATTGGGATGGCGCATGCATCGGGCCACCTGAGAAGGACCTGGTTTCTTTCACCGGTGAACGGTTTGAGATAGTGCTGGACGCATATCTGAAACACCGTCCCGCAACCCTGCACGCCGATATTTTCGGTTTCTATATTTACGAATGGACGCTCAACGAAATCCGAGATTACGGCACGAAAATCTTGTTTAAAAACAGCGACGCACAGCAGAATGAATACGACTGGGAGAGCCTGCAAGAATACCTACCGCCAGCCCGGGACGCTATGGAGGTAGGCATTGCGGCTCTCCGCAAAATTTTGTAGGGGTGGATTTCTATAGCCGCCCACATCCCTGATAAGGAAGGACACACCATGTCTCAAATCAAATCCGTGCTACTGTGGGAAAACCAACGCCGTTATATCCGCGAGGCACTCGATGCCGGCACCCTCAAAGGCGCGATTATCCCTACCGGCAGCACAGAACAACACAATGAACATCTCGCGATGTATCACGATACGCAAAGTGCTGTCTACGTTTCCAAATTGGCGGCGGAAAAGTTGTTTCCGCAGGTTATCGTCACGACACCGCTAGCCATTGGCGTATCGGAACACTGGATGGAACACAAGGGCACGCTTACGTTGCGCCCTGAAGTCTTCGGCGAAGTCCTTTACGATGTCGCCGATAGCATGCGCCGACACGGCATCCATAACATCTTAATTGTCAACGGACATGCCGGCAATACGGCACCCGTGCAAGAACGTTTGGATGGATTCCGCGAAAGACTCGGCATTAACCTCGCCTATCACTCCTATTGGGAGGCATACAGCGAGGAATTGGTGAAGGCACAGATGGAATCCGGTGTCTGCCCTGGGCACGCAGCAGAATTCGAGACTGCGTTCGCCCTTGCCGCCTTCCCCGAAAATGTCGATTGGAACGGCGTAGACTACGACAGCGCAAAACTCACCATATCCGACACCGGACAAGCCTCGGCAGACAGGGAGTATCACCACCAAGCCAAGTTGGCGACTGCCGAAAAGGGCCAAGCGATGCTTGATATCGCTGTAGCATGGGTTGCCGAACGGATGCAGGCGATGCTGTAGGCGCGATGCACCGCGGTCGCGTTGGCAGCGCGCATGCAGTGCTGTAGGCGCGGTTGCAAACCGCGCCTAACGGCTGGGGTTTAATGCCCCTCCAGTGCCTTCCGCAACCCATCGCCGTGTTCGCGCCACCAACTGTAGAGAATGGAGATATCGGTGCCGATGCAGAAATGCCGCACGCCCATATCCAAATATCGTTTCGCGCCATCGGCACTGCCAATCTCCGCACGTGGGGGGACACCCATCTTTATCGCAGTCTCAAAAACCTTGCGTTCCGCCGCTTGGATTTCCGGTGCCCCGCGCTGCCCCGCCATGCCGACGCTCATCGAATAGTCCGCGCCGCCCCATTGAAGCATGTCAACGCCCTCAACCGACAGCACCTCTTCGAGGTTTTCGACGGTGCCCTTCTTCTCAATCATGATGACGACGACGACATCGCGGAGTGCCTGAATGTAGTCCGGGCTCCCCCCGTATCCCATATAAGAGAATCGGCGCGTTGCGACACCATAACTCCCGCCATCTTCGGGGGTATCGGCACGCGTAATGCGAACGCATTCCTTCACATCCGCAACGTTTTGGCAATCGGCGTAAAGCACACTCTGGAAGCCAGAACCAATAGCGCGTTGCGCGATGAAGCCGCGCGGCTCCTGGTCTACTTTAATCATCGTCGATAGGTTATGCAGTTCCGCCGCCCGACACAAATTGTCCAAATCGTGCAAGTCAAACGGGCCGTACTCCCCAACGAATTCAACGTAGTCATACATCCCAGTGTGGCCGAGTGCCTCCACAATGGAGGGCCACGTCGTGTGGATGTGCGTGCCGACGGTAGGTTTATCGGCGTTCAATAACTCTCGAAAGGTATTTTTTCTCATTAATTTCACCTCGTGCTGTTCGGAACGATTTTTCCCATGAAAACTCAACGTTTCTATATTAGCAGACTGCTGCACTTTTTTCAACTGAAAAATGGTTGCATCTCAACGCGATGTGTGTTAAACTTATCCATAGTAAGGGAGGTATCTCATGGAAAAGAGTTTTCTATTGCCCACAAATTTCGGTGACTATCTGACGATTGAAAACGCTGCGCAACGCTTTGAAGAGGCGGCAGACGTGGCAGTGAAAGTCTCCAGTGCAGGCGTAATCCTGCATTCCACCTTGGATCACGCTGCGATTTTCTGCGAGCCGCCTTCTCTCGTCGCTGGCGGCTTGAAACAGGTAGGTTATGTGAACGGTTGGGATGCGCGGTGTTATCCCTCGCCTGTTGACGGGCACGATTACATCAACGTTTCGGCGCGCCTGCCCGAACGTCACCCCGCGCGCACTTCAGGGTGGTTTGACTACGTCGCCGTTGTGCATCCCGTTGACGAACCGGCACGGCAACACATGCTTGCGCAAGGCTACGGCAATCCGTTTATCCACCACCTGACATGGGGTATCGTTCCGCTTCAGCGCGCCAACGCTGACGATTTCACGTATGCGAGCCATGTCGTTCCACATACAGTGAAGCAGCGCGAGATTATCGGGAACGCCATCGGCGACGCGCCCGGCACGTTGATTATCGCGCTCCCTGAGAATGTCATCGCCGATGCGCGGTTTGAAGAAGCGTTACCCGAATGGCTCGGAAACCTTGACGAGGACGAATACCAGGTCGAAGCGATGCAAGGCGGCGGTTTTCTCATCCAATTCTTCGTGCTGACAGGCGGCCGAATCGAAGTAGCGATGCGCGCCGATACAACGCAGACATTTAATCCGAAGAGCGTCCACAAAATCTCGGAGGATGAAATTAGTGCTGTGCAAGGGGAATGAGTTTTGCGTTTTTCCTTGACATAAGGAACGTGATGGGGTATCCTTAACAGGAAGGAGGAAGAGCCCATGGCGTTTAGCGATTTCAAGACAATTCCCGAAGTGCAAGAAATATTCAAGATTACCCACGTGCAGGACGACTTTGTCCCAGAGCAGGGTTTGAAGCCATCGGAACATTTTTTGCAAGAATTTGGGCTGAAGCGGCAGCATATTGACGTTTTCGCGTCCGAGGGCGCGCGGTGCGAGACACTTATCTTCCCGATTTTGTGGGAGATTTACAAGGGATACACCGCTGGGTATTCGCTTTGGATAAGGAAATCCATCGCTTACGATGAAATCTTGAGCGGCACCCCAGATTACTTCGTCTCTACCCGCTCCAAACTGGGGATACGTGTTGTCGGAAGCCCACTTATCCTTATCGTTGAGGCGAAAAAGAACGATTTTGAACAGGGCTGGGGGCAATGTCTCTCTGAATTGATAGCCGCACAAAAAATCAATGACGATTCAGTCTCTCCCGTGTATGGCATTGTCACCGATGGCAATCGATGGGAATTTGGGCGGCTTGTCGGCGATGCGTTTACCCAAAACCTAACAGACTTTGCCTTGGCGGATTTGCCGAAACTCTTTGGCGCAATCCACGCAGTCTTTGAAGCTGCAACGGAAACTCCCAGGAAATATGGATAACATGACGCGGACAGGGTTCCTGCCGAAGGCCCCTGTAGTTCGCGATCGCCTGATCCCGAACAGAACATGACGCGGACAGGGTTCCTGCCGAAGAGCGGCGCGAGGAAAACAAGAGTTCGCGAGTTCGCTGCGAGAAAGCGATATGTATACATTTTATACATATCCGCGACGATATGTATACTTTTTCGCAAAAAGTATACATATCCCGTTTAAAGACGGTGGAAAATGACAAAAAAAACGCATTGGAGGAACAAGCACTCTATATTGATAGCACAGTGTATGTAATCGGGCAGTGCGACAAAATCCTCGGCATCCTCGCCAGCATGGTGAAGCAAAAAGCGTGATTCGGAGACGAACC
>PYJE01000119.1 GCA_003635305.1 Candidatus Poribacteria bacterium
GATGGATACATCTACGCCGTTTGATTACGCGCTGTCCGCGTATTTATCTCGACGATAGAACGTAAGGGTGGATGTCTATTCCCCACACCACCGTAGGGCGAGGGCCTGTCCCTCGCCGTGCCTGTAGCATTGCGCGGTTTCAAACCGCGCCTACGGAGTTGTAGGCGAGGGCCTGTCCCTCGCCGTGCCTGCAGGGAAAACAGCAGTCGGATGAACTCGCTGCGCTCCGACTCAGCCGAGACAGCTCCCCACACACCGTAGGGCGAGGGCCTGTCCCTCGCTGTGCCTGCAGCATTGCGCGGTTTCAAACCGCGCCTACGGAGTTGTAGGCGAGGGCCTGTCCCTCGCCGTGCCTGCAGGGAAAGCAGCAGTCGGACGAACTCCCGGCGCGCCGGCTCAGCCGAGACAGCTCCCCACACACCGTAGGGCGAGGGCCTGTCCCTCGCTGTGCCTGCAGCATTGCGCGGTTTCAAACCGCGCCTACGGAGCTGTAGGGCGAGGGCCTGTCCCTCGCCGTGCCTGCAGGGAAAACGGCAGTCGGATAAACTCGCTGCGCGCCGGCTCAGCCGAGACAGCCGGTAGGCGCGGTTTCCAACCGCGCACCGATGAGATGCATGCTTACAACGCACACCTATCGGTTTCGTGTCTATTTCTGCCCGCCGGTAGGTGCGCGGTTTCCAACCGCGCACCTACCGGATTTGTGTCTATTTCTGCTCGCCGGTAGGCGCGGTTTCCAACCGCGCACCTACCGGATTCGTGCTGCGTAACTACATAGGAGAAACCCATGAAAACCTATCGAATTGCCATTTTGGGATGCAGAGGACGCGGGACAGCGGCGGCGCGCGCCTACCACGCACATGCACGCACAAACCTTGTCGGCCTCTGTGATCTGGTGCAAGAACGCCTTGATACTTTGGGCGACGAAGTCAACGTCACCGCGCAGTTCACCGATTTAGATGAGATGATTCGGGAGACTGCACCCGACATCGTCGCGATTCCTACCGGGACAGAGTTTCATTACGACTTGTGCATGCGCGTGTTGGAGCACGGTGTCCACATTGAGGTAGAAAAACCGATGTGCATCGATCTGGTGCAAGCGGATGCCGTTATCGCTAAAGCAGAAGAGAAAGGCGTGCAAGTCGCGGTGCATCACCAAGGCAGAGTCGGCGCGCCGATGCAGGCGATTACGCGCGCCTTTCACGCTGGGAAAATCGGCGAACTCCGCTATATTTACGGCAGCGGCAAAGGCTACTACGGCGGATATGGCTTGATGAACATCGGCACGCACACCCTCAATAACATGTTGCACTTCGGGCAGCAGTGCCAAAGCGTTGTCGCGCACCTCACGACAGGCGGCAGGCCTATCGCGCCTGAAGACGTGGTGCCATCGCCGAGCGGCATGGGCACCATCGCCGGCGAATACATCACCGCAACGATGCAGTATACCGGCAACGTCACCGGCACACTCCTCCAGCATCGCTTCGACAAAATGGATACCGGCGCGTATGCTATGGAACTTTATGGCAGCGAAGGCAGACTTTTTTGGAAAAGCGGCGGCGCGTGGTGGTTACCGCATCCGCACTATCTCCCCGACGGAACGCACGCTCGGTGGGAAGCCTTGGAACTTATCTATCCCGAACACTACGATGCCAAAAAACCCGCGTCCGAAGCCGATTACTGGTTCGTGGAAGAATACGTCAACGCCTTGGATGCAGGCCGCGAACACGTCTGCAGCGGCAAGGAAGCACGTCACGTTATTGAAATAATGATGGGCATCTTTGAATCCGCTGCTTATGGCGAACGCGTGCCGCTGCCGCAGGCAGACCGGCGGCACCCCCTCCTCCGCTGGCGCGAGGAAGCCGGTTTAGAACCCCCAGCGGAGATGCCACGCAGATATGGAGAGTGGTTGGAAGAAACTACCTCTTCCACATCGGGCAAACTCTCCTGAAGTTTTAGTTTTTAATGGAGTCAGTGACGGACGCAAATGCCAGTCTTTCCCACCAATAGGCGCGGTTGGAAACCGCGCCTATCGGGTTCGTGCTTTTCACGCCGACACCGCCGCCGGGATTGCGAAGGCCGTTGGAAACCGCGCCTACGGGGTTCGTGCTGCGTCCATCCTCTGTCTTTGGTTGGGATTACAAACCTTGCCTACGGGAGGGCCCCGCTGCATAAATCTGTTCAATGACAGCGTTCGTTTTCAATCCCTCTTCGCCAGAGCAGCGGATACGCGCACCTGTCTTGAGATGCGTGACAAAATCCGCTACCAGCCCGGTATGCGTGTAGCGCAACGGAGGTTCCTGCATCTCAAACACTTTACCCGACTGCTCAAGCGTCAGGTTACCGCTATTCAGTGGCGAACAGCGGAGACATCCCTCCGTACCGTAAATTTCAACAGCGTCTTCCGAGATGCCGACGTTCCAATTGATATTCGCGACAGCGTGCGCGCCGCTCGCGAAACGGAGCGTAAACACGGCGGAGTCATCGACATCAACGTCCAAGTAGACAGGCTCAGCATGTCCCCGCGCAGAGACAACATCGCCCATCAAATATTGAAGCAGTGAAATGCGGTGGCTGCCGATGTCCATCAGCACGCCGCCGCCGCTAATCGCCGGGACTACGCGCCAATTGGCAAAATCGTGCCGACTAGGATTGAAGAACCCGGTGCAGTTGACACGCGCGAGGACGACTTCACCGATGGCACCTTGTCCGATCAACGCTTTCATCTTCACGACGTTCGGATAGAAATTGCGATAATAGGCAATCATCAAGGTAACACCCGCGTCCCAACACGCTTGCATCATGCGCTGACATTCTTCAACGTTCATCGCCATCGGTTTTTCGCAAAGGATGTGCTTGCCAGCTCGCGCCGCGCGGATAGTCTGTTCGCAGTGCAGATGCGGCGGCGTAGCGATGTAAACGGCGTTAAGTTCGTCATCGGCGAGAAGCGCGTCTACGTCGGCGTAAGCCCATTTCGCGCCGTGTCTGGCGGCGAACGCCTCGGCTTTCCGCCGGTCGCGCCGCATCACCGCGACAAGTTCAGAATCATGAACGGTATAAAGCGGCGGGCCGCCTTTATGCTCGGCGACATCACCGCACCCGATTATGCCCCATCTGAGGTATGCCATGAAAAAGGGTTGCTCCTTTTTGTTGTAAATTTTGAGTTGTATGAGAAAAACTGAATCAGAGGTGTCCAGCGCGTGCCAGCAAATCCGCGAGATTGGCACCACAACGGGCCGTGTTAATCTCAAATTTTCTACCGCGGAAGAGGACATTCGTTCCGCTGCTCTTAAGTTTCCTTACCTCGGCTTTGTGAATGCTTCCGTTGTGGAGCAATATCGGGATGCAGACAGGCTTAGTTCCTCTCGGTATGAAGCGAGCCGCGTAGTCTGCCCCTTGTTTCAACTGTTGAGATGCTACTGATGCGTTAACCTCACCACTCTTGAATTCTATTGGGACAGCAACGAAGTTTGCACCAGAGTCAAAGTAGAAAACGACACACTCACACTGCCGTTTTCCCTCTCGCCCACTCGGAAATACCGCGTCCAGATCCACCACGACTTTCTCCAAAGAGATGTCGCTCAGTTTCACGCTACATCCGTGTCGTTTGAGAATATTCCCAGCGAAAAGGTTTTTCTCCCCCACCCGATTCCGAATCCGCCCCAGGACATCACTCATAGTCACTTTCGTAATCTCCTGTTGCCTTTTTGATTCGACTCCGGAGGTTTACCGAATGGTTATAGAGTGCCTCAGCAATGGCACCGTATTCTAGCGGCTCTATGCCGCCAACGATGTCAAACGGAATTTCTTCCACATCCCCGTGTTTTTGGAACAGCCATGCCCCAATATCTTCGCTCCGCAACGTTGCTCCGTGCTGGCTGTAAGGTTCACCCAGTTTCTCCAATTCTCCCTCAAGCCTGAGATTCCCGAGTTGCTGGAGGAGCCAGTCGCTATGTGTCGTGATAATTACCCGAACTCCCGCCCGAACCAAACGCGCAAGGGTAACGGCAATCGCAGCTTGTGCCCCAGGGTGCAGGTGCGCTTCCGGCTCTTCCATAATCAGCAAATCCCCCGGACGAAGAACCCCCCGGACGAACAACGCTAACGGCGCAAGTTCCGAGACTTGAGACGATGCCTGCCGCAACCACAACTCCCGCAATCCTTTCTGTGGGCGATAGATAAATTCGGGATGCGCCTCTGACACCGGATGCCGCACCTCTATCTTCCCTTGAAGCACCTCGGATTCCAATAAGTCGGCAATGCCGCGCATGGCATCAGAAGTGCTATGACGTGCCTTGCGCTTGCTGACGAGTTGCTGCAGGAAATCCGTCGAAAACCCATTGGCTTTGAACGGCGCGTGCGCCTCCAGAAGTCCGCGGCGAACCGCTGGCAGGAAATAAGCCTGGCTCTGTTTGTCAAGTGACGCAGCCTCGCTCAATGCCCACTGCAGCGGAAGGTTGACAGAACTCTCTATAGCGATACCGTGTTGGGAGGCGAGCAACTGAAAAACACAGTGCGTCTGATTATCCTCGCAGACTTCTAGCGTCACCTCCATCTCATCGCAGACAGCATCTTCAGTAAAGCGGATGAGTTCCGAGACAGAGTTGATGTCGAAACACCGTTTGAGTTCGGCTTCCAACGCCGCCGCATCCCCGAAGTCAGCCCGCATCCGAACATCACGCGCGTCTGTCTGCTCGCCATGTTCCAGCGGCAGATGAAAGGTGCGGTGCAGCGCATAAATCAACGCGGCGAGGTAAGTCTTGCCGGTATTGCTTTGCCCAACAAACACGGTGAGCGGCCGCAAATCGATGTCCGCACTGACTACCGGTCCGAAATTTTGCACGGCGATGTGGATGTTTGTAGTCTTTGTGGGTTTGGCGTTTTGCATGATAATTCTCCGCATTTGTCCCGATTCTGTAATAAGGCTAGACTGTGCAACCTTAGATTAGTCG
>PYJE01000120.1:0-5485 GCA_003635305.1 Candidatus Poribacteria bacterium
GATAACCATCGACACCTCCCGCATAGCAATTACCCTTGCGCGCACCCGTCTCCTGACAGCGACGTTTGACTACTACAAACTCAAAGACGAGAAGGTGGGAATCGGCGGGGGGTTTACCCTTGAGCAGACTCCTCACATCCAACTCAGAGACATCGCGAACAACGTCGCGCTAGATGCCATTTTCGAGAAGCACGAACCGATAATCGCCAAGAAACTAGCCAATGTCAACGCCGCCTTGAAAAGCGTTACGCCCGCGCTCAGAAAGCAAATCAAACTGAAGTTGCAGCAGAAAAAGAAGCGTGATGTGACAGAGGCAGACCGGCGGCGATGGGATTTGCCCGAAACTGCATGGGAAGAATGGGAGGTGCCGTTTGACACTGAACCAGACTGGCCGAAGGCGTTGCAAAAGGCGGTAACCGCTTTTCGGAAGGCGTGGAAAGCCAAGATGAAGGAGGTTAACGAATGCATCGCTGCATCGGCAAAAATAGAGGAGCTCGTCGATCGGCCGGCAGTGCAGAAAAACCTGATGCGCGTAAGCGGTCCCTTCACCGTAGAATCGGTGCAACCGCTAGAGGAATCGTTGGACGTGGAAGCGGTGCCTGTTGAGTTGGACAGGGAGCCGACGAACGCCGCCGCGTATCTGGAGCGGATGGCGAAGTTGCTCAAAACCGGTGGTGTCCACTTTGAAGGTGGACGCAAGCATTTTGCCCGGTTTGAACTCCTGCCGGGTGACGCTCTCTTCCACGCGGAAGGGCAGTTGGAAGATGATGCGCGTGACATAGGCGTGGTGTTCGGGCCACAACACGGACCGGTTAGTGCATTGCTGGTGGAAGAGTGCTTATCGGCGGCGCGTCGTCAATACGAGGTGCTGTTGTTCGCCGGCTTCAGTTTTGAAGCGGAGGCACAGGCGATAATTTCCGCTGAGCATCGGCGCATCCAGACGCATCTCGCGAAAATTGCGCCGGATGTCGCGATGGGGGACTTGCTTCGGCAGACGCACAGCGATCAGCTCTTCACTGTCATCGGCGCGCCGCGAACGGAGGTGATGAGGACTGACGATGGGCAGTTCTTCGTCAAAATGGAAGGCGTGGATACCTACAATCCGGTCGATAATACTGTTGAGTCGACGCAGGCGGATAAAGTGGCGGCTTGGTTTTTGGATACGGATTACGACGGCCGCACCTTCTGTCCGACGCAGTCGTTTTTCCCAAATAAAAAAGCGTGGCATAACATTGCGCGTTCGCTGCGGACGGTGGTCGATGAGGAGAGTCTGGCTGCGTTTTCGGGGACAGAGTCGCTGCCATTCTCGGCGGGCAAGCACAACCGCATTGCCGTGAAAGTCATCGACCGGCGTGGAAATGAGTTGATGAAGATTGATAAACTTCCCGTTTCATCGTAGGGTGAGGGCCTGTCTCTCGCTATGCGGAGAGACTTCCGGTAGGCGCGGTTTTCAACCGCGCCTACCGGCGGGAAATGATGGAAACCTTTGCGTTCGTCCGATTTTGTTTGCAATCGCGCCTATTCTGTGGTATAATTAATGCATAACTGATTCGGAAGGAGCAATTATGCCAAAAAAGCCTCACGCTTTGTGGATACTCCCTGTCCTGATAATACTCGGCGCGTTCTGGGGATGTGGCGATAAGAAAAATCCCCAGAAAGAAGATTCCAAGACTCGCAAAACGGAATGGCTCTCAATTATGGGCGGCTCCATCGGCGGCAGTTTCTCGCAGTTTGCGGGGGGCATTAGTCGCGTCGTTGCGCAACACGAACCGCATCTCAAAATATCGGTGGAGGCATCCGCTGGTTCCGTTGAAAATACGCGCCGCGTCAACGGTGATGCCGAAACCCTCGGCGTTGTCTTCGCCGCTGAAAGTTATTTAGGCTATCACGGCCAAGAGATTTTCGCGGCAGAGGGACCGAAAACTAACATCCGAATGGTGACACTGCTCTTTATCGCCTATGATCAGCTCTCTACGCTAGCGAACAGCAATGTGCATCAATTTGAGGACATCGTCGGGAAGAAGGTTGCGAGCGGTCCAAGTGGTTCCGGCACGGCTCAGACGTTAGAACGTCTGGCGAAGGCGGCTGGCATCTGGGGCGAGTTCACGCCGATTTACAAGGGTGGGACAGCAGGTGCAGAGGCACTCCAAGATGGACAAGTTGCTGCCTTCCAATGGCTCGTCAGCGTCCCGAATAACGCGATTATCCAATTGACAACCATCAAATCCATCCGGATGCTCGATCTGGATGCACCTGCCAAGAAATACGGATTCTATGAAAAGTATCCGTTTTATCTATCGGGTGCATTGCCGGAGGGAGCCTACGAAGGGAAAGTTGAGCCGGTGAAGACGATTTTGATGCCGACGGTGTTGATAGCACATAAAGATGTATCGGAGGCGACTATCTACGCGCTCCTCAAGCATGTCTATGCACCGGCGGGACATCAGGCGATGCTCCAAGTCAACCAAGCGGCGGCAGATATGACGATTGAAAACGGCCCGAAAGCGTTTCTCATTCCGCTTCATGCTGGTGCTTATCGGTTTTGGAGTGAGCAGGGAGTGGAAATTCCCGAACATGCTAAGCCGGTCGATTAAAATCACGAACCTGGTAGGCGCGCTTTCCAAGCGCGCACGGCGCACACGCGTGGTGAAAAACCGCGCCTACGGCGTTGGTGGTGCGTCTATCCTACAAAAAAAACGAAAGGAATGCTAAAATGCAGATTAACTTAGGGCGTTGCCTCATGCAAACCCTCTCTATTGTTGTGTTGGCGTTTATTATCGCCTTCAGTGGGTGCGAAAGGGTTCAGAAGGAACTGGTGCCCGCGACGGAAGTCATGTCAGAAGAAACCGCGGCCGGTTTGACAATTGCGGCGGGCACCCCGGGCGGCAGTTTTGAACCGTTCGCGAACGCGGTTGCAGGTATCCTGATGGAACAACATCCAAACGGGGAAGTTTCCATTGAACCCTCGCCGGGCTCTGTTGAAAATACGCGTCGAGTTCATGATAACCCGAATTACTTGGGGCTTGCGTTTGCCGCCGAGACTTATTTGGGTTACAACGGCATGGAAATTTTTGCTGAAGAAGGCGCGAAAACGAATGTCCGCGTCGTAACACTGCTCTACATTGCGTATGCGCAACTAGCGGTTACCGCAGACAGCGAGATTCAGGAATTCGCAGACCTGGGTGGCAAGAACGTGGCGACTGGCGGCCTCGGTTCCGGCACGGCACAGACATTAGAACGCCTCGCGACAGCGGCTGGCATCTGGGAACAGATTACGCCGGTTTACAAAGGTGGAACCGAAGGTGCTATGGCTCTCCAAAGTGGCGAAGCCGATGCGTTCCTCTGGCTCGTCGGAATTCCAAACGATGCCATTCGTGAACTCGCCGCGAGTGCGCCTATCAGACTGCTGGATTTGGACGCGCCTGCCCAAGCGGCCGGTTTCTATGAAAAGTATCCGTTCTATCTCTCCGGGACAATTCCTGCAGGTGCCTACGGCGGCGAGGAGCCATCAGATGCCGACGCACTCACGAGTATCACTCGGCCGCTACCGGCAGAACCTGTCAACACGATTACGATGCCGACGCTCCTCATCGCGCACAAAGATGTGCCAACGGAAACTGTCTATAACCTACTCAACAGCGTTTACGCCGCCGCAGCGATGCAAGCGATTATGACAGCGACGCAAGGTGCCGCTGCCGATATGACGCTTGAAAACGCTCCGAAAGCGTTCGTCACGCCGCTCCATCCCGGGGCATCCCAATTCTGGAGTGAACAGGGTGTGGACATTCCGCAACAGGCGATGCCGACTCAATAAAGGTTAGAAGTATCTATCCTTTGAATGGGAGGTTTGCGGGGGACAGGCCCCCGCGCTACGGTATCGCGGCGGTTTCTCCGTTGAATGGGTTGTTCGCGGGAGACAGGCCCCCGCGCTACGGTGTCGCGGCGGTTTCTCACGGAAAGCGAGGGCCTGGCCCTCGCCAAGATTCGCGAAGTTTCATCCGTAGGGCGAGGGCCTGTCCCTCGCCACCTTCACCTGAAAAAATCATTGGCGAGATTTCATCCGTAGGGCGAGGGCCTGTCCCTCGCCACCTTCACCTGAAAAAATCATTGGCGAGATTTCATCCGTAGGGCGAGGGCCTGTCCCTCGCCATCTTCGCCTGAAAAAAAATCGTTGCAACCGTTTTGAAAATTATGGTATAATTTTTTTGAATCAGGAAAGACGCGAATGCCAGAATCCCACCGGGATGCGCGGTTGCAAACCGCGCCTACGGGATTTGTTAGAATCCTACCGGGATGCGCGGTTGCAAACCGCGCCTACGGGATTTGTTCTGCGTCTGTCCTACGAATAACATTATGGGGTGCTCTGACATAGAGCTGAGAAAACACCCTTTGAACCTGACCTGGGTTATGCCAGCGTAGGGAAATTTTTGTTATGACGCAAGCGTTATCCTTGCAGTTTTTGTAGTCTGAGACTGCCTGAACTCAACTGAACAACGCCTTGCGAATGACAGCAAAACGACTTGTAGCAATATGGGAAGGCATCAAGACTGGAAGGGCTATCCTACAGCAATGCGCTCCCTTATTGCACACCTCAAGCCGTCTCCTTTCCCTCGCGTGGGTAGAAACAGGAGATGGCTTTTTGTTTGGGATAGGCCGTTATGGAAACCTTCGTGAGGCGCGTCATTTCCCTGTTGCCGTGGGCAATCCTTTTCGGTATCCTCGGTGCATGGGAGGCATGGGTGCATGTTTTCAACACCCCGCACTACATATTGCCCGCGCCTTCCGACATCGCAGTGACGCTCGTTGAGAAACGGGCATTGTTGCTCAAACACTCGCTTGTCACATTGGAAGAGATGCTGCTCGGCTTTGCCCTCGCCGCGGGCATCGGTATCCCGTTAGCGGTGCTGATGTTTGAATTCCCGGTGCTAGAGAAGGCGTTCTACCCGTATGTTATCGGTTCGCAGACGGTGCCGGTGTTCGCCATCGCGCCGTTGTTAGTGCTGTGGTTCGGGTTTGGCATCGCGTCAAAGGTTATCATGGCCGCGCTCATCGTGTTCTTCGCGATGGTGCTGAATACGTTAGACGGGTTAAAGTCGGCAGACCCGGATACAGTAAACCTCTGCCGCATTTTGCAAGCGAGTCGGTGGCAGATTCTGTGGAAAGTGCATCTCCCATCGGCACTTCCGTTCATCTTCACCGGCGCGAAGATCGGCATCTCTGTCTCCACGATTGGAGCAGTAATCGGCGAATGGGTGGGCGCAAGCGCGGGCCTGGGATACCTCATGCAAGAGGCAAACGGCAGACTCCAAGTTTCACTCGTTTTCGCGGCGATTTTCTGCCTCACGTGCTTAGGTGTTGGACTTTTCGGGTTGATGACGCTGATAGAAACATACGCCATGCCGTGGCGACGCGCAGCCGCTCGACAATCCCGAACATGAGGGTTACGTATCACCGTAACAGCTGTGAAAGGTAGGCGGGTCCTCCC
>PYJE01000120.1:5505-53440 GCA_003635305.1 Candidatus Poribacteria bacterium
CTCGTCAATCCCGAACATGAGGGTTACGTATCATCATAACAGCTGTGAAAGGTAGGCGGGTCCTCCCGGTCCCGACTCCCCACTCTGAGTTACGTATCACCGTAACAGCCTGTGAAAGGGTTAGACTTATCTCCCTAAACACAGGCACACAACCGATAAGAATACCAGAAAATAGGAGAATTTTCATGAAAACCATATTTTGCTTGATTTTTTCCATCAGTTGGGGTATCCTATTATTAGGACAATTTGATAGCCATGCTGATGGACACGAACCTGGCGAGTTAGAGAAAGTGACGCTGTTGCTGGAGTGGTTTCCGAACGCAGACCACGTTCCGCTTTACGTCGCGCAGGAGAATAACCTGTTTGCCAAGCATGGACTCGCGGTAGAACTCCATTGGGCGGGGGATCCGGACGCGCCGCTCAAATTGGTTGCCGCTGGGAAATATCCGTTCGCTGTGAATTACCAACAGAGCGTAACCATCGCGCGAGCAACCGAAGAGGGAGCCCTGCCGGTGAAATCTATCGGCGTTTTGGTAGAGCATCCGCTCAACACAATTACCTTCCTGAAGAAATCCGGCATTCAAACGCCGGCGGATTTCAAAGGGAAGAAGATCGGCTACACCGTCGCGCCGCTGGATGTCCTCCTTTTTAACGCCATCGCGGGGGCGGCTGGTTTAACCGAAGACGATTACGAATTGATAAACGTCGGTGCGAATATCATCGCGCCGCTGCTGACAGGGGCCATCGACGCAGTCATCGGCCCGTTTCGGAATTACGAGATTAATGAGTTGAAACTGGAGGGTGCGGCGGCAGGTTATTTCCCGCTGGAAGAGCACGGCATCCCCGACTATTACGAACTCGTCATCATCTCCAACGATGCATTTTTGCAGGAGAATCCGATGACGGCCAAAAAACTGATGCTGGCGATTCGCGAGGCGATTCAATTCACCAAAGCGAACCCGGACGAGGCATTGAAACTCTACTTCCAAGCGAATCCGGATGTCCGCAAGGAGTTAGATGAACTCGCTTTTCGGGATACGTTGGAACTCTTCGCCACAACGCAGGTGCAATCCGCGGAGAAGTGGGCGGCGTTCGTGAAGTTTGCCCATGAAAAGGGATTGATTTCCAAAACGGTGGCGACAGAAGAGTTGTTTGTCAACGTGTTGGAAGAGTAGTTCGCCACTAGAGCGGAAACCGCACGTAACTTGTAGGGCGAGGGCCTGTCCCTCGCCATGTTGATGCATCCATGCGTGCGCGGTTGCAAACCGCGCCTACGGGGCGAGGGCCTGTCCCTCGCCATCTTGATGTATCCATACCTAGTTCGTAGGCGGAAACATAGTTCGTAGGGCGAGGGCCTGTCCCTCGCCATCTTGACGCAACTATACCTAGTTCGTAGGCGGAAACACGTAGTTCGTAGGGCGAGGGCCTGTCCCTCGCCCTGTTGATGCATCCATACCTAGTTCGTAGGGCGAGGGCCTGTCCCTCGCCATCTTGACACATCCATGGCGGAAAACAGAAACGTTATCATCATCGGTGGCGGCGTAATCGGGCTCGGTATCGGGTGGCAGCTGGCGAAGGCGGGTGCTTCTGTCACCCTTTATGAACGTGACCGGGTAGGCCGAGCTGCTTCTTGGGCTGCCGCCGGGATGCTCGCACCTCTCGCCGAAGCGCACACCGAAGAGCCGGAACTCCTGACGCTAGGCTGCCACAGTTTGGCCCGCTATCCGCAGTGGGTGAAGGAATTAGAAGCGGATGCCGACATGTCCATCGGCTATCGCGCGGAAGGCACGCTCATCGTCGGGTTGGAGCCCGATGATACGCATCAACTTCGGCACCTATATGCTTCGCAACAGCAGTTGGGGTTGGACGCTGAGTGGCTTATCGGGAGAGAGGCGCGTGACATTGAACCGGCACTCTCTCCGCGCGTCACGGCAGCAATCCGTTGTGCGGCAGACCATCAGGTGGACAACCGTCGCATGGTTACGGCGTTACAGCGTGCCTATCAAGCGTGCGGCGGCGTGTTGCATGAAAATAGTTGCGTGGCACACATCGAGGTGAAAAACGGTGTTGCAACGGGGGTGTCAGTAGGAGAGCCCTCCCGTTCTCGATTGCATGAGGCTGACGTGATAGTTCTCGCGGCGGGGCCCTGGTCTTCACAAATTGCGGGCATTCCGGATGCCATCCGTCCGCCGGTGCGTCCTGTCAAAGGCCAGATGTTGGCACTCCAGATGGAGGCGGGCATCGCCATCAAAACGGTTATTCGCACGGTGCGGGCACGTCATCCGATATCTGTGTATCTCGTCCCACGAACCGATGGTAGACTCATTATCGGCGCGACAAGTGAGGAAATGGGGTTTGATACGCGGTTAACAGCGGGTGGCCTGTTTGAGCTTCTCCGCGGTGCCTGGGAGGCAGTCCCCGGCGTTTATGAACTGCCGATTTTGGAGACATGGACAGGGCTACGCCCCGGAAGTCGAGACAATGCTCCTATCCTCGGGCACACGCCGATTGACAATCTCATCGTGGCGACAGGACATTATCGGAACGGTATCCTGCTCACGCCTGTCACCGCCTACGAGATAGCGAAGTTGATTTTAACAGGGGAGATGTCGCCGACAATCGCGCCGTTTCAGCTTAAACGTTTTTTCAACTCGTAGAGAGATTCGGTAAATAGCGAGGGACAGGCCCTCGCGCTACGGTAAAAGGAAGCCGCCTCGCATAACTCGGAACGGCATTCTACTCACGCCTGTCACCGCCTACGAGATAGCAAAGTTGATTTTAACAGGGGAGATGTCGCCGACAATCGCGCCGTTTCAACTTAAACGTTTTTTCAACTCGTAGGGACATTCGGTAAATAGCGAGGGACAGGCCCTCGCGCTACGGTAAAAGGGAGCCGGCAGTTGGTGGAACAACGGCTCTCGCCGTATATCCCAGGCCCTCGCGCTACGGTAAAAGGGAGCCGCCTCGCATAACAATGAAGATACGCATTAACGGCGAAGACAGGAATGTCAGTGCCGAGTTAACCCTCTACGAACTGCTGCTAGAAATGGAAATTGAGCCCACTCATCCCGGCATCGCTGTCGCTGTGAATCGGGAAGTCGTCCCGAAGGGTGACTGGCGAACAAAGTCCATCGGCGAAAATAGCGAAGTTGAGATTATCCGCGCCGTTCAAGGTGGATAGCATTTCCGATACCGTAGCGCGCGGGCCTGTCTCTCGCTATGCAAGTATCGCCGACTATGCCTGATAAGTCAATATCTTCTGCCCAGTTAGGAATAACAAAAATATGAACAGCCCAGGGCCCCGGTAAACGGAAAGAGAAAACAGATGCAAAAATTACAAATCGCGGATAAAACCTATCACTCCAGGCTGCTTATCGGGACAGCGGGATATCCGAATTTCCACGTGATGATGGAGGCAGTGGCGGCGAGTGGTGCCGAAATCGCCACTGTCTCAATGCGGCGTGTGAAATTCACGGACAGGTCCGGTGAGAATGTGTTTGCGTTACTCCGCGAGCGCGGCATCACTATTCTACCGAATACCGCCGGCTGTTTCACGGCGAAGGATGCTGTTCTCACGGCACAACTCGCGCGCGAAGCATTGGAGACTCCGCTCATCAAACTGGAAGTTATCGGCGATGACCGGACGCTGTTTCCCGATGTGGAGCAGCTGCTCAGTGCGGCGGTGACGCTAGTCAAAGATGGGTTTACCGTGTTGCCCTATTGCAACGATGATCCGATTACGTGTAAGAAGTTAGAGGATCTCGGGTGTGCTGTCGTGATGCCGCTGGGCGCGCCGATCGGCTCAGGGATGGGGATTCGGAATCCCTATAACCTGCAGATTATCCGCGATATCGTGCAAGTGCCGCTTATCGTTGATGCCGGTGTCGGCACAGCATCGGATGCCGCGGTGGCGATGGAATTAGGATGCGATGGCGTTTTGCTTAATACCGCGATTGCGAAGGCGCACCGTCCGGTGCTCATGGCAGAGGCGATGAAAAAGGCAATTGAAGCGGGTAGAGCGGCATTTTTAGCGGGCCGCATTCCGCGCAAACTTTACGCGAACGCCTCCAGTCCTCAGCAGGGACTGATGGATGCGCTGCTGTAGGAGAGCCCGACACCGTAGGCGCGCTTTCCAAGCGCGCACTGGAAGTCCCGATGTAATCTTGTAGGCGGGACCTCCCGGTCCCGATGCAATCCTATAGGCGAGCCCGACACCGTAGGCGCGCTTTCCAAGCGCGCACTGGAAGTCTCGATGCAAGTCTGTAGGCGGGACCTCCCGGTCCCGATGCAATCCTGTAGGTGAGTTCCCCAGTCCCAATATGGGAAAAAAAGGAGAATTTCATGAAAAAATCAATGATATTCCTCGCGATGCTCTTTTCGGCATCGGTGAATCTCCCAATCTATGCCGCGAACGTCACCGTCGGCGTATTGGCAGGAAATAATAAACTGGGCGACGTTGAGGAAGCCGCTTACGACTGGGCATCCGACAATTTCCAAACGACGCAGCTGCTCGTTGACAAGAGCGGCAAGTTCAAGAATGCGGGCGGCACCGCTGTGCCACCTGAACAATTTGCTGTGCTCTGGCTTTTTTACACCGAAACGGACACGTTGCCAGACGCATTCCTTGCGGACGCGACGAAGGACGTAGTGAGCGACTATGTGGAGGCAGGCGGCACGCTGTTTCTCTCTGCCCTGGCACTCCGCTACGTTGCCGAAATCGGCATTGAAAAAGGCGGCGACCCGAGAGTCTTTATGCCCCTCGGCAAGGACCCGCCGGAAATCGGCGTTGTCCCCACGGCCGATGGCAAAAACCATCCCGTCTTCGAGGGGTTTGACACCGCCAAACCCGTTTTTCTCACCAGCATGGCGCAAGATGGGTTTACGTCAGATTTCTTCAATTTTGGTGCAGACCCGGGCGGCGTTATCCTCGGCACGAAGACGCGCGGCGGCGGTGCCGGTGGTGGCGAACGCCCCTTCGTTGAATACGAAGTCGGCGATGGAAAAATTATCACCCTCGGACATCACAACGGCGTTTTCACCGATGCAAAGTCCAAGGAGGGAGATAATTTGAGAAAACTGACAGCGAATATCCTCAATTACCTCGGTGAGAATTCCGCGTTCCTCGCGGTTGAACCTGAGGGTAAGTTGGCAACAACGTGGGGAGTTCTGAAGGCGTTGCGGTAGAGGGTAAGGACGGATTTCTATATCCGCCCTTACTACTTGGCGAATTTGGGATTAAACCCCGATTTTGATTGAGGGATAGCCCAGGGTTTGATGCTTCCGGTTTCTGTCAGGTTTTCTGCACCTCCGTCGGGTTGGCTTCTGCTGTTTGGCCTCGGGTCAAGGTGTCTATCTTTTTCTCCAACTCGTCAATTTGCCGCTGTTGGGCCGCGATTTTCTCGTCCAATTCGCGTTCTTTTTTGCGTTCAAACCAATAAGGGAGCCCGATGATAACGCCAATTAGTGCTATCAAGGCGATAGTCAGCGTGAAGTTTCGATCCAGCTGTCCGGATACCCGTTTGTCCGTTTCATCCATTGTAATGATGACTTTCGCGTTTTCATGGCCGACGCGTTCTTTCATCCGGACTTCAGATGCAGTGAGTGCGGCTTGCGTCCGCTTTTCAGATGCAGTGAGTGCCGCCTGCGTCCGCTTTTCGGATGCGTCGATGTATTCCTGCACGCGCTTTTCGGATGCGTCGATGTATTCTTGCGTCCGCTTCTCGGATTCCCTGAACATCGTATTGATTTTCGCGAAATCCTCAGTATCCAACCTACCGAATGCCATCGTGTTGCAGAACAAGAACGCGAGTAGGAAAAATCGGAAACCTAGTTTCATTTGTTGTCCCTCATTTTGAAGAGGACTTACGCAGCAGCGACTTCGGTAGGCGCGCTTTCCAAGCTCGCCCACGCCAACGCGGTTTCAACGTTACGTCTGGCGGTAGATTGAATGGCGCAAGTCCTGTTGAAAATTGATAAAGCCTTACCGATGGATTAAAGCGGAGCAGGATTTTCAAGATGTCCAAGATTCACAGGATTAAGAAAGGGTGCGCGGGAACGTTTCTTAATCCCAAGCAGGATTTTCAAGATGTCCAAGATGAACCAGGATGAAGAGAAAGTGTCTCAGTGACGGTTTCCTCTTCATCCTGTTCATCGTGTGTATTTTCCTGTTAATCCTGCTTCTGATTCACGCCCTGGCCACCTCTCATCGCACATCGCAGACGCTGCGGCACTCGCACCGCCGCAAACACCACTGTATCGGATGAGGAATCTGTAGGGGGACAGCTGTCTCTATCCACCCCCCTACAACATTACTTCACCACCAGCATCTTCCGCGTCGCCGTGAAATCACCCGCCGTGAATGTGTAGAAATACACACCACTCGCAACGCGTTCGCCTAGCGCATTGCGGCCATCCCAATACGCCGCACGGCTGCGGATACGATAGGCACCCGCCGGTTGATACCCGACATCTAACTTCCGAACCAACTTCCCATCCGCTGCATAGATGGATACCGACACATCCGCCGACTTTGCCAACTGATAAGGTATCCACGTCTCCGGGTTGAACGGATTCGGATAGTTTGCAAGCAGCAGCGTCTCATCGGGAACTAGCATTGCAAGAAACTGCTCCAGTTTCGCTATACCACGGCGGAACACAGCAGAACCGGTGTTTTCCGCATGCAAGACATTCAGTGCCCACTCTACCGTTTCAAGCGTCAGCCCTGCAGGGAGCGCAACGTGTGAGGGGGCTGCCGCCGTTCCCTCACCGATGTGTGCAGCGACAAGCGCGAAGTCTTCGCCATCAACAACCCCATCCCCATTCACATCCGTGCGAGGGTTCTCGACAGGTTTGCCCATCGCCTGTGATACGAGCGCGAGATCTGCCAGGTTTGTCACGCCATCCTCATTCACATCCCACGCGGGAGTGCTAGCGATTTGCCCACCCACATTGATGGTAATAGTAGGCGATGTTGCCGGCATTATCGCACCGGTGGTATCACCGAATTGGAGGTTCCTCACTCGCACGCGTGTTTCACCGACTGCCTTCACCCGGAACGTCACCGACACCAACCTGCCGGTGCCAGTGACACCGCCTGCCGTGAGCCGCGTGCCACTGAGCCCGGTAATCGTGCCGGCCTGGTTGTCAACCGTGCCTTTCCGGAAGAAGGTGCTTGCGCCGCCAGTTTTCAGGAGGCTGCCTTCGCTGACCTGCGTGGCCCTGAGAGCGGCAGGATCGAATTTCAAATCGAATGCCCACCCAGCTAAACCGGCAACCTCTTCTGCACTGAGATACAGCGTAAAGGACTGCCCTACCGAAACGCGCGCGGCATCTGGAGAGAAGGCGAGTCTGGTGCCGGCGGGTATGACAGTATATTCCGTGTCCTCTTCAAAGCCAAAGAAGCCGCTCCAGCCGCCACCGTGCTCGTAAACGGCGACTAACAAGAGGTTTCTCCCCTGTTTCAGGGTAACGGGGGAATGACTTTGGTAATCGTCTGCCCCTCTGTATACGTGTTCTTCGTGGACTAACTCGCCGTTGAGCCAAACTTTGACAGCATCATCGCTTCCAACAAGCACTTGCGTCTGCTGCTCTCGCGGTGATTCAATGGAAATTAGGCCGTATGCAACGTGGTTGTTTATATCGCCTCTGCCAAAGCCGAGGTTGTTGGCGAGCTCGTTGATGTTATTGCCACCAGTCGCGGAAAGAGTGCCAGGTGTCCAGAACCTATCTCCGACAGCATCGCCATCTCTCGCACCGGCCGTGGCAGCCTGCTGTTCCGTTACAGTGCCGCCACTGGCTTGTGCCAGATAATCTATTCCGGAAGCAGAAGCTTCCGCAGCCCCAATTTCACCCGTTGAGACAATCATCCATAACCACGGCCCCGTGATTTTCGGACTGCCGGATGGTAACCCAGGGTTTTCGGAGAGGAGCATGCTCGTCTTCTCGCGTAACCCTTCTAACGCCGAGAAGTCGGCTATCTCATTGTCGCGAAGGTCCAAGTGTTCCAAGTTGCGTAACCCAGCAAGTGGGGACACATCCGTGATGTCGTTGTGCCGAAGGTGCAAACGTCTCACACCTGTTAATTTCGCGAAGGACGTAAGGTCTGATATGCCGCAACGCTCAAGGGTTAGTTCTCTCAACGCCGGTAATCCTGCCAGTGGCGTGACATCCGATAGGGTCCCGCCGGTGATTCCCATCCAATCCAGTTTACGCAATTTCGCCAAGGGCGAGAGGTCTGTGATGCGGGTGTCCCACGCTGCCAATTCGCTCAAACTGAGCATCCCTGAAAGCGGTGAGATGTCGGATACGGGGTTACCACTAATCCCTAACCCATCTAACTTCACCAAACCGGAGAGCGGGGATAGGTCCGTTATCCGATTATCCTCCAATCCTAACCACCCCACGTTGAGTAACTTTGCCAACGGGGACACGTTGACAATCAGATTATCTCGCAACTTGATGTTCCCGAGACGGGTGAGGTTCCGGAGCGGTGTCAAGTCGCTTATTGCATTGTGGCGCAGTTCCAACCGTTCCAAATTCGTGGCTAACTCCAGTCCTGTCAAATCGCGAATGCCCTTGCGATCTGCGTGGAGTTCGGTTAACCTGAGCATATCCTCCTGCGTGAGTTGGACATTTTGCGGTTTGCCGAGCGTCTTTTGAATTGCTGCACGCAACTGCAAGTCTGAGATATAAACCCCGGAAACCGGCGGCGTTGTACCACCAACGGGGATGACAACGGCATCCTCGGAGAACAACGAGGCAACTATGTTCCCGAATTGCGATGTCCACGTATCCCGCTGCACACGCCCGTTAGCAAGCAGTAGGGACTGCAGACCGACGAATCCTTGCAACTTGCCGTTCCGAATCTCCTCCTGGAACGCAGACGGTGTCAATCCTACGGAGGCTGCGGCGTGTGCGACATTCAGGGGTTCCTCAAACTGCCGATGGAAGCGTTCCACCGGCTCGATGCGGCCAAAGATACCCCCAGCGGCTTCCAATGCCTCGCGGAACCGGCGCGTATCCTCTTGAACGAGCGTATCCATCGTTGCTTTTTCGACATAGAGCCGTAACGCTTGCGCTTTGTCAAAAGGCGGATTCGCTTGCTGCTGAATGACTTCCCGCACACCATCTTGAAACGGCTTCATCCCCTCCGTATGGCAGCCGATGCAGGAGAGCCCATTACGAACCACCGGATCCCGCGCCGTCGGATTCGAGACAATGTCCACCGGTGCTTCATCCAGCCGTGTCCCTGCTGCAGTCGAAAGATAGTAGGCCTGCAACCCGTTGGGGAGATTGAAGATAATCTCGCCGCCATCATGCCGAAACGAAAGCGGGTTCGTGAAGATATTCTGACTGCCAACGTTCCCTGCGAAGTCGTAAGACTTCCAATACGCACCATACCGTGAACGGTGGCGTTCTACCACGCGGTTATTCTCGGAGACGCGCGATTCATTGAACCCGGCGCGCCAGACGCGCACGCCGGGGGCACTCTGGAGATTACGAGCGACATCCACTTCAAGCCGCGTTTCTAACTCCCTGTCGGTCTGGGGCAAATCGAGGATATCGTGATAAAGCGGCGGCAAGGCGGCAGTGGCCAAGAACCAATCCACGTTGATGAACGGCACCTGGCTGTCCGTTTCTTGCTGCAGCGTGGCATATGTCGCCGAACCATAATCAGAAAGGTAAGGATAGACTGCCTCCATCTGGCCCCACGCATCGTTGAGATCCCACTCATACTTCCTGATGTCAATGTGGTAGAGCGTCTCGGCGGTGTCGATGGGCTGCGGCTTGATCACCTCAGAGCCCCAGGAAAGGCTATTAATGAGTTTCGACAGGGCGCGGCGATAGGCAGCAAGTGCGTCGTCGGTTTCCCCGGCGTTATAGAGATGCGTCAGCGTAAAGTAGCGTGCAAAGGGCCGGTTGAACGTTGAGAGAGAATTCAGGTGCTGCGCAATTGCGGCGAGCATCGCATCGGGTGTGATGAAGTCACGTTCAGTCGGTGTGACATCCCAATTCGGCGCGCCTGCTTCAATCCAGCGGCGCACTATCTGAATCTCCTCTGGCGTGAGCGGGTCTCGGCCCAACGGCATTCTTTGGTGGACAGGGAGATTCGGTAGCAACCGCTGATAAAATTGGGATGCGTTTGGATTTCCGGGGACAACTGCCTCGGATGCAATCAACGCCGGGTGCTGAATCAAGAGAATTTCGGCGAAGGCGCGGTTTTCGCCGTGGCAGCTTTCGCAGTGCTGTTCAACGATAGCACGCGCTTGTTGCGCGAGGTTCTGTTGCGCCGGCGCGCTTCCAACACCGAGCGCGATGAATGTCAAAATCGTTAGCGTCCAATAGTTGAAGTATTTCATTGAAAAGTTCCTTTTCTCATTCGTGTTAGGTAGGGCCCTAACGAACCCTACGAGTTCAGGTTAAACGGATTTTCCTATGCTGAGGCTATAACCGTATGGGCTCGTAGCGCGGGGGCTTGTCTTCCGCGAGCGTGGCCCGGCGAGGGACAGGCCCTCGCCCTACGCGTAGATAAGTGGGTTTTGGTTTAGTTCTCACCTCCGGCGCGCGGATGCGATTGCCCTTGCAACCGCTCTAATTCATTGCGCAAAACGGTGACTTCGTTCCGCAACGTGCCAACCTCTTTTTGCAGTTCTGCGACGACAGCTTCCGCTTGTTCGCGGGCGCGTTGCTCACGCTCACGGCGGCGTTTTTCTCGTATATACATGATATGCTCCCACACCAAACACGGCGCAACTCCGGACAGGATTCGGCCTTAGTTTTCCCTATCTTCGCGCGGGGGATGCGATTGCCCTTGCAACCGCTCTAATTCATTGCGCAAAACGGTGACTTCGCTTCGCAACGTGCCAACCTCTTTTTGCAGTGCCGCGACGACAGCCTCCGCCTGTTCGCGTGCGCGTTGCTCGCGCTCACGGGCACGTTGCTCGCGCTCACGGGCACGTTGCTCACGCTCACGGCGGCGTTTTTCTCGTATATACATGATATGCTCCCACACCAAACACGGCGCAATTATCGCCACGCTGAGCCCTACACCGTAATGATAGAGGTGATACCCAAGGTGCCGCATCACCGTCGATACGGCAACTAACCACTGCACCGTCGGAAAAATCACGACAGCAATCTCACACGACACAACGATGAGTATCGTTACACAAAACGTGTAGCCAAAAGCGGCGCGCGCACGGCGTTTCCAAGACTCCGGAATTTCGCTCAGAAAATTGGAAGACGACTCGCTGTATTGTTCGGCGTTCTCTTGTTCGTTTTCTTGTTCTTCTTTCAACTATGATACCTTATTTCCCGCAAGAAGTCAAGTGGATAAAGTAGCAGGGCAGAGGCATTTAGTTTTAGGGTTCCGCTGCAGATCTGAAATTCTGGCAGATATACCAAACGTTCTTGACTAGGTGGCGATCAGGCGATCGCCACCTACAGAAATTATCTGTCTGTCCCGATACCCCTCTCCTAGTAGGAGGGACATCCCTGTCCCGATACCTCCCCTGTCGAGACCGGGAGGTCTCCCCTACTGCTGCATGAGCCATGGAACTACGCAGCCATCTACTTCCGGATAAGCATCTTCCGCGTCGCCGTGAAATCACCCGCGATAAGCGTATAGAAATAGATGCCGCTCGCGACTGGTTCACCGAGAGCGTTTTTGCCATCCCAATACGCCGCACGACTCCGCTCATCATAACGACCGGATGCCTGATGTCCCAAGTCTAACGTCCGAACCAAAGTGCCATCGACAGCATAGAGCCGCAACGTCACTCGCGCCGGTTCGGATAGGTGATAAGGTATCCACGTCTCCGGGTTAAACGGATTCGGATAGTTTGGCAGCAGCACCGTTCGTTCCGGACGCATCGCGAGGAGAAGCCGCTGGAGCACTGCTATCCCGCGTTGGAACGCAACAGAACCGTCGTTTTCTAATCGCGCCAGAGCTATCCACGCTTCAACCGTGGCGGGAGAAAGCCCACTCTCCATTGCAACAGCACTCGGTGCAGCAGCCGAGGCCTCATCAATGTGTTGCGCAATCAGCACCAGATCTGCGATATTGATCTTTCCATCACGGTTGACATCCGTGTGCCGGTTCATGACTGCCGATTTCCCAAATGCTTGCCCCACAACAATCAGATCCAGCACGCTCACCTGGCCATCACGGTTCACATCCCAAGGTGGCACTTGGACGACGATGCGCGCATCCGGCCGGTTCACCGTATATTCCGTGCCTGCCTCAAACCCAAAAAAGCCGCTGAATCCTCCATGCCCGTGGTTGTCAATAGCGACTAACAACACGTTCGTCCCGCGTTTCAGCGCGACAGAGAAGGCATCTTGATAATCGTCAGCACCTCGGACAGTCAATGTTTGGTGCACTAACTCGCCGTTGAGCCAGACTTTGACGGCATCATCGCTTCCCACCAACATCGTCGTTGTCTGCTCCCGTGGCGACTGCAGCGAGATGGAACCGTAAACGACATGTTCATAGATCTCGTGACCTCTCCCCCAGCCGAGGGCTGCTGTCATCTCGTTGATGTTATCATCTCCTGTCGCTGAGAGGGTATGGGCGCGCCATTTGCTACCCCCTACCGCTTTTCCTTCTGTCGCACCGAAGGTTGCTACTTTTATTTCCGTAGCGGCACCACGAGTGACTTCGGCGAGCAAATCCCGGTCATCCAGTTGGGTTGCTGGCACCAGCACCCAGAGCCAAGGGCCCTCAATTTTCGGACCTGCGGGCGGCGAACCATTGTAATTATGAACAGCGGCACCCTCATTGAAACCCGGATTGTCAGTCCACGTGATAGGTATCCTTTCCGCTAATTCCTCTAACGGTGACATGTCAACGATGTTGTTGCTGCGAAGGTTCAGCCGTTCCAAGTTGACTAACCCTGCCAGCGGGGATACGTCCGATATCTCATTGCCAATAAGATAGAGCTCTCTCAACCCGGTTGCTCCCGCCAAGGGAGTAAGGTCTGATATCCCACCGCCACAGATATCTATGCTTCTGAGTTGCGGTAGGTTCGCAAGGCCCGAGAGATCGTATACCGGCGTGCCCCACGAGTGATAAATTTCTAGATGGAGCAATCCTGCCAAGGGTGCCAGACTGAACCCCACATTTTCGCTTATCCAAAACCCTCTCAGGTTTTTTAGATTCGCGAGGTGCGTGATGTCAGATATCACGTTATGGCCCAAATGTAACCAGTGTAAGTTGACTAGACCGGCGAGGGGAGCAATGTCGGATATCAAATTTGAATCCAAATTCAAGTCATCTAATTCGGCTAAGCCGGCAATCGGTGTGATGTCCGATACCAAATTCTCAGGCAAACCCAATGACTGCAATCGGGTTAAACCGGCGAGCGGCGTGATGTCGGATATGGAATTGCCTTCAAGCCTGAGTTGTTCCAAGCTGCGTAAACTCGCAAGGTCGGAAATATCTAAGAGCTCGCAGTACTCCAAATCAAGCCGTTCCAAGTTGACTAACCCTGAAAGCGGTGCCAAGTCGGACACTGGATTGTGATTCAACCCAACCCCGTCCAACTTTGCCAAACGGGTGAGGGGAGATACGTCGGTTATATTGTTCTCCTCCAGCCCGAGCCACTCAACGTTGACAAGTTGCGCGAGTGGGGAGATGTCGGAGATGTTGTTGCCGCGCAGCTTGATGTTATCCAGCGCGACGAGGCTGGCAAACGGCGCGAGGTCGGATATCGCATTATGGCGCAGTTCTATCCCTTCCAGATTGACAGCGAATTCCAAACCTGTCAAGTCGCGGATGCCGCGGTCATCGGCGTGAAATTCGGTGAGCGTTGCAAGTTCCTCGCGCGTGATTTGTGCCCCTTCCTCCTTACCGAGGTGCTCGGCTAGGGCGGTGCGGAGGCTCGCGTCGCGGATGTTCACCACTTGTGCGGTGGCGTGCAGTGTTGCGCACAGCATGAGCGCGCAGACGAAAATGAGTGTAGCGTGACGAAGTTTCATTCGGTTTTATCTCCTCTGTTGTGTAAGTAATGTGTGCTTATGCCTGATTAAAAATTTCGCCGAGCCGGTAGGCGCGGTTTCAAACCACGCACCGGTAAGCGGGCGCGCTTACAAAGAACGCCTACAAAGTTCAGGCCGCAGCCAACTGAACCGGTAGGCGCGGTTTCCAACCGCGCACACGTGAGCGGGCGCGCTTACAAAGCGCGCCTACCGGATTCGTGCTGCGTCTGTCCTACTAATATGAGACTAATTTTACATGAATTGTGTGCAAATGTCAAGTTTTTCTCAAGAAAAATCCAATCATTAGAATCATCCGAAACCTAAATAACTCAGGACAAGTTAAAAACTTGTCCTCACCGTAGCGCGAGGGCCTGTCCCTCGCGCACCATCCGATCCTCACCGTAGCGCGGGGGCCTGTCCCCCGCGATTGTTCATCAAACTAAATTCCTACAGAATCCAATCAAAACTACGTTGACAATTTGCATCATTTCGGATAAAATAACTAACATGGAAAGAAAAAACGTCAGCGCGCGTGCGGTGCTCATCGCACTCCTCTTTACTATCCCTAATTCCTACTGGCTCATGATTAACTGGGGTTCTTCCGGTTACAGCACAGGACAGAGTTTCCCTACTGTCTCCACGGTCTACTTTAACGTCATCTTTATTGTGCTGCTCCTGATGGGGTTCAACCCGCTCATTCGTGTTTTCCGAAAAAGCGCGTCCCTCAGCGATGGGGAATTAATGGTAGTCTATCTGCTTTTATCCATCGCCTCCTCCATCGCTGGGCACGATACACTCCAAATTTTGTGGCCTCTCCTGACGTATCCGATCTGGTTTGCAAGTCCCGAAAATGAGTGGGGAGAAGTGTTTCAACAGCATATCCCTGAGTGGCTCTCTATCAAAGAACGGAGTGCGCTGGCGGCGTTCTACCAAGGCGACTCCACACTCCACACCGCGCAACACCTGCAACTCTGGATGACACCGGTGCTGTGGTGGAGTGCTCTCGTTATCGTGCTGACGTGCATGATGCTCTGTATCACGCTGCTCATCCGACACCAGTGGGTAACGCACGAGAAGTTGAGTTATCCCGTTATCCAGATTCCGCTGCATCTCACCGAAAACGGCGGACGTGTGCTTTTGACAAATCGGCTGTTTCTGCTCGGTGCTGTGCTGGCAGGCGGGATGAATTTGCTCAACGGGCTTCACTTTCTTTTCCCTGTCGTGCCGGGGTTAGGCGGTAGCCTATACAATCTCGGACAGTATTTCCAGACGAAACCGCTCAACGCCATCGGCAGGCTTCCCATCGCAGTCTATCCGTTTGCGATAGGCATGAGTTTTTTCATACCGTTGGAGCTCTCGTTTTCGATTTGGTTTTTCTATCTGTTCCATAAACTGACGCGCGTCTGGGGCACGATGGCGGGCATTGGGCATCTGCCGGGGTTCCCGTTCCTCGATGCGCAGTCGTTCGGGGCGTGGTTCTGCCTGGGTGTTTCGGCAATCTGGCTCACTCGCAAATCCATCGCACGGCAGTTGAAGATGGCCTTCCAAAGTTCGGCGGATGGGAACTCTGCCGAACGCGCACGCATCCGATACGCCATCATCGGGTTGATAGGAGGTAGCATTTTTATCCTCCTCTTCTTCAAAAGCACTGGCACGCCAATTTTCAGCATATTTGGCTATTTCACGCTCTTCTTCGCGTTAGCCATTGCGATTACGCGTATCCGCGCGGAAGTCGGGCCACCGGCGCACGATGTGCCCTGGAGACCTGATAAAGTGCTTGTCTCTTTCATTGGCACGCGCCGCATCGGTGCGGAGGGGTTGACGACGTTCAGCATGTTTCACGGGTTCAACCGCTCCTATCGTTCACATCCGATGCCGATTATATTGGAGGGTTTCAAGGTTGCACAGGTGCGCGGGTTATCTCACAACCGCTTTATTACGGCTGTGATTTTGGTGACTATCGTTGGAACGATTTCCTCGGCGTGGGCATATTACGCGCAAGGATATCATTACGGCGGTGCAGTCTACGGTGAACAAGCGCAGTGCCGCTGGACTTACGAGCAGTTGAAGCAGTGGCTGATTAACCCGCAATCCATTGATGTCGGCGCGGTTTCTGCATCCGGTGGCGCGATTGCACTCACAACCCTTTTGATGATGTTGCGCCGGCGGTTTATTTGGTGGCCGTTTCACCCGGCGGGCTACGCGCTGTCGCTCAGTTTTTGGAATACGAGTTGGTATTGGTTCTCGATTTTCTTGTCTTGGGGGATAAAAGCTATTCTGTTTCAGGCGGGTGGATTGCGCACATATCGGCGCGCGATGCCGTTTTTCATCGGACTCGTCATCGGTGAATTTATTGTGGGCGCGATTTGGACGCTCCTCGGGATTGCACTGGAGCGGCCGATGTATCGGTTTATGTTCTAAGGGCGGAGAGAAACATCCGCCCTTACGAAACTATGGATGCTGCGCCAATAACCGTATTGGAAACCTAGCGCGGGGGCCTGTCCCCCGCGAACGTCACGCCGAAGGACAGGTTCTCCCCACACTACAGTTCTGTAGGTTGCGCTTGCCCCATCGCAACGCTTAGGAAATCACTAGATTGCGAAGGTTTTCTCATCGTCAATCACCGCGAATTCAAACCACGTCGTGGCATCCGTGTGCCCGAGCATTTTCTTGACAAATGCCCACTCCCTTTCCGAACGCGGTCCCGCTTGCAGCAGCCGTTCGTTATGTGCGGCGATGTCTGCCGGGTCCTTCGGATAGTTCTCTCGCAACCACGCGTTGACATCGGCATCGGTAGGCAGCGTTTTGAGTGCCGCCGCGAATGCGTCAGGCGTGAGGCCAAGGAATTCCAGTGCAATCCTGTCCATCCTAGAATCTTCGCCGTAATAGTAAAGTCCCAGCGAGTCTGAGTTCACTGCGCGCCCTTTGTCCACCATCCGTGCGACGTGAACGATGCCGCAGATATCGGTGTTCAAGGGGCTGCGCGGCGCGTGGCGTTCCAGATCGACGATGCCGAAGCTGCGTTCGTCGTCAACGTCTTGAAGCGCGACCCAGGTGGTAATCTCCGCTGGGCTCACGCCGACTTCGCGGCATCGCGATTCAAACCGTTCGCGCGTCTCATCGTTAGGCGCGTAGTTGACTAACGTGTGGTTGAACGCGTCGATTTCCGCTGCCGATTTTCCGCTGTTTTCCAGAACCCATTCGCCGAGCTCAAGGTTATTCGGGTTGTTAACGGCGGCTTCCTGAAAGTTATCGGCAGTGATGCCGAGGAACGTCAAGATGCGGACATCTTGTCCGGAGACTTCGCCGAAGAGATAGTCGCCGATTTTGCCGGCGCGTTCGGCGCGTGCCTTGTCTGCCATGCGTGCGACACCACAGATGCTGCCGACATCCTTCGCCCGCGCACTACGTGGGGGCCGCGCCTCGAGGTCTGCCTGCCAGAAGCTGCCCCAATCGTCTAATTCCATGGATTGGAGCAGCGTCTTAATATCGGTGCGCCCCGGTGCAAACCGAGCGATGCGTTGCTGCAACCGCTGTTTGTGCCCATCGGTATCCGGCATGTGAGTGAGCCGCTCTTCGTTGAACGCCGCAATCTCCGCCGCTGTCTTACCACTCGTCTCCAGCACCCAGTTGCTGAGGGCCGCATCGTCGTCGTGTTCTTTGACGGCTTCCGCGAATTCATCAGCAGAGATGCCGAGGAAGGCGAGCACGCGCTGATCCAAGCCAGATGTCTCTCCGTAGATATAGTCGCCGAGGGTTTCCTCGTTCGCGGCGCGTGCCTTATCCGTCATTCGTGCCGCGCCGACAATGCCAGCAATGCCGAGGTTCGTTGGGCGGCGTGGGGGTTGACGTGTCAAATTCATGATTCATTCCTTCCGCGTTGCAAATTCAACGCGAATTATGGTATCCTATTTTTTGTGGATATGATATCATATTCACAAAAAATGTCAAGAGCGAAGTATACTATGCAGGACAATTCAATTCTCAGACTGCAAGTCCCGATTTCTGTATCTGTCCACCGTTGGGGGAAATCGGAAAAGATTACCGTTTGTATCAAAAGGAGGAACCGAACATGAAAGTCATTGTTGTTTTGCTCGTGACGCTGGCGCTCGCACAGGGCCCTGCGTTCGGCGAGCTCTCCGATTCGGATGTGACAAGGATGGAACAAATGATGAACGCCGCCCTGGCACCGGTGATAGCGGAGCTCAACGAACTGAAGGCCGAGCTCCAAGCGGTGAAAACGGAACTCGCCGCTTTAAAAAACGACGTAAGCGAATTGAAAGGCGAGGTTCGTCAACAGGGAAATCGAATCACCTCCCTGGAATCGCGAATGAATTCGCAGACGAACGCCTTACTGCTTGTGGCAGGGTTGCTGGTGACGGTGCTACTGTGGATGCTCAAGCAACAGTGGGATGCGCGTCGCGAAGATAACAAAACGATTACGTCGCAGCAAGAGACGATTGTGGCACTGCAAGCGGAGATTGAACGGCTCAAATTGGGCATTGTCACAGGGCAAGGTAAACCGGCTACGGACAACGTGGCATCGTAACCTCATGAGGATTGTAAGGGCGGATGGCGATAGCCGCCCGTGCAATCCAAACCAAATAAATAGGCACGAAAACCGGGCCTAACGATAAACTCCATCTTTATAGAGGCACACCACCATGAAATTAGGAATCCTCTTTATCCTCGTGCTCTCGCTTTTTCACACAGCGGCGTTTGGGGATATGAGCGTAACAGATTTGGAGAAAATCCGCGACATTACCAAAGAGTCCGAGACGCGGGTGCGCACGGAACTCACCGCTGTCGAAAAGCGACTGAAAGAGGAAATCGTCGCATCGGAAGAACGGAGCAAGGAGTTCACCTCCCACGAAACCGCGAAAGTCGGTATTAGTGTCAACGCCGTCAAAGAGCAACTCAATTGGAATTTCCTATTAGTGTTGGCACTGATAGGATTGTTCGGCGTTATCCTCGGTCGGCCGTATCTACAGCAGCGGAAAAACGAACGCGAGCAGGCGGAGAAAATTGCGGCGCAGCAACGCGAAATCGAGGAACTGCAAAAAGCGAAAATTGCACAGCAACGCCAACTTGAAGCAATGCAAAAGGAATTGGAGGCTCTCAAACAGAACCAAAAGCCGAGTGCCTAACACCAAACTCCCGGCTGTAGGTGGAGAGCCCCTGTAGTTCTGGCATACGGACAAACGAGTTTGACCTGTTCGGATTCGGGCATTCCCGAACGACTCAGATTCATTCGGGATAATCACGGACAAACTATGGAACGCAACACCCTCTATTACGGCGATTGCCTTGAAGTCATGCGCCCCTGGCACGACAACTCCATTGACATCATCTGTCTCGATCCGCCGTTTAACTCCAATGAACGCTACAGTTCGCCTTTTAAAAAGAGCGGGTTGAACATTGACGCACAAATCAAGGCGTTTGACGATATGTGGCGGTGGGATGAAGCCGCCGCTGAACGCGTCGCCCGACTCACATCGGCACTTGCGAATCCGATTTCTCCTGTCATCGCGGGGTTTGAGTTGTTTATTCCAAACAGCAAGATGCTCGCCTATACCAGTTATATGGCGGAGCGGTTGATGGAGATGCATCGCCTACTGAAGCCAACCGGTGCTATTTACCTCCACTGCGATGCGACTGCATCGCATTATCTCAAACTCCTGATGGATGTTATCTTTGGCGAGGCAAACTTCAGGAATGAGATTATCTGGCACCGCACCGGCGGTGGTGGAAAAGGAAGTCAGCACAAACCGAAGAAATTCGGGGCAAGCACTGATACTATCTTCTTTTACGCGATGCCCAAACACGAATTTAACGGCAGTTATGAACCAGACCCGGATGCCGAGAGACGCTACCCGAAAGTTGACGAACAAGGGAGACGTTTTGCCTTAACCTCACTTTGGTGTCGCCCCGCCCACGATGCGCGGCCGAATCTCTGTTACGAATGGCGGGGGTATAAGAACCCATATCCGAGCGGTTGGATGACAACGAAGGAAAACGTTGAACGACTTTTCCAAGAAGGGCGCGTCTATTTTAGCAAAACGGGGACACCCTACCGGATTCGCTACATAGAAGAAGACAAGGGGAAACAGGTTGATAACCTGTGGGCAGATATTTCTCCTTGCCGCGGTAAAGAATTCCTCGGCTACCCGACGCAGAAACCGCTGGCACTGTTGGAGCGCATCATCAAAGCCTCTTCCAAACCCGGAGAACTCGTCCTCGATCCTTTTTGTGGCTGCGGTACCACCATTGAAGCCGCACGCACTCTCGGCCGCGATGTCATCGGCATTGACGTGTTGCCCAGCGCGTTAGATATTATCAACACCGAACGCCTCACGCAGAACAAAGGCATCGCACCCCTGAAAATCACCGGCACCCCCACAGACCTGGCGAGTGCAAAACGCCTTGCCCTGGAGAGTCGCTATAAGTTCCAAGACTGGGCGATTTCGCTCATCAAAGGCTTCGCATCCAATGCCAAGAAATCCGGCGATGGCGGCATCGATGGATTCGGCTTGCTGACGCACGCCCCGGACAATTTCGCCTCGCGCGCCATTGTCATTCAGGTGAAGAGTGGGCGCGTTGGCCCAAACGATGTTCCGAGTTTCATTTATACGATGGACAAGGTGAACGCGGCGATGGGTATATTCATCACGATGACACCGCATCGTTCACCGAAGGATCTGCGCGAAGCGGCATCGCTTACACCACTCCACATGGGGGTGAGTGCCTATCCACGGTTGCAGTTTTTCTCGGTGGCGGAGTATTATGAAAACAGCGCGCAACTGCAGCTGCCGGCGTTGTCTAACCCGTGGACAGGGAAACCGATGCAGGGCTCATTGTTTGATAAATTAGGTAAGTGATAAGCCTAGCGAGGGACAGGCCCTCGCCCTACGGTACAGGAGTAGATGGTGCCGAGGGCCGCATCGCGGGGGCCTGTCCTCCGCGAACTGCCGAACTAGCCGCGGCACGTTCATTGCAATGCTGCCACGGCGAGGGACAGGCCTCGCCCTACGGGAGAAGAGGCGTTTTTTCATTAGAGGGCGTGTAACATGCGCAAACTTGTTCTCATCATTTCCATACTCGGCGTGCTGCTGTCGGTGCTTTTAAGCGGCATCTATTTTCATTTCTCCTATTTTGAGCCGGACACCGTCTCCTATCTGTTTCAGGCGAAGTTATTCGCGGAAGGGAAACTTTCGGTGCCGGCACCGCCGGAACACGGCTTCTCGTCATCGCCGCACATTAACATTCTGAACGGCAAGTGGTATTCAAAATATCCGTTTGGCAATGCGCTGATGTTGACATTCGGCGTGCTGATAAACGCGCCGTGGCTGATTCCCGCGCTGGCGACAGGAGGCGCGTTGTTTTTGTTGTATCTCCTTGTGAGAGAGATGGACGGGAACTCAGTTGCACTTATCGCCGTGGTGCTCGGGCTCATCTCGCCTGCAACGCTAGGGATGGGCGCGACGTGGTTTAGTGAGCCGGTGAGCCGTTTTTTCCTCGCGCTTTATCTGTTTGCGTTGATTAAGACGTTGAACGGAGTGCGCCTATCGGGGTTTAAAACCGGTATTGGATATCCGCTGTTGTCGGGGTTTGCTTTGGGATACGCGTTTAATACGCGGCCTCTCTCGGCGGTGGTGTTCGGCGTGGTGGGAGCAGGGCTGGCACTCTATCAACTTGTAAAAGCGCGCACGGAAGCACAAAGATTTCGCCCTTTAATCACACGACTCGGCGTTTTCCTGATGCCCTTTTTCATCATGGTAGGTGTGTGCATGGCGTGGAATGCGCATTTCACCGGCGACGCGTTCATGTTTACGCACACCGTGGCGCAACCGAGCGACAAAATCGGGTTCGGCAAGCGGACGGAAGGGTATGAACCGAACCTTGAAAACGCTTTCAATTTCACGCCAGCATGGGCAATTGAGCGGACATGGAAACACATCCTGCCGTGCATCAGTTTCAACGCGCTCGGTTGGGGTGGGTATCACCACCGGTTGCTGACAGGCGAATCGGGATACTCATTCTTCGGTTTCATTATCGCGTTCGTGCCGTTGCTGTTCCCGTGGTGTCTCGCGTTGCTGCCCTTCTTCAGCAACGGGAAAAGACGTTCCGATTTTACAGAAGAAAGGATATTGCGTAACCGATACAATTGGCTCTGTCTCGCGCTCATCGTTGGGAACCTGTTGCTTTACGCCTTCTTCTATTTTGAGGGTTCAACGTGGGGTTTCACGCCTGTCAATGCGCGCTATTACACCGAAACCACACTGCTCGCCTTCATTCCGTTGGTGGCGCGCGGGATGTTCATCGTCTACGAAAACATCAGACAGAGGAAGCCGCTGATTGTCGCGGCGAGTGTCGTGCTTATCTTGCTTAGCGTCAACACGGTGTGGAGTTATGTCCGCATCGGGCGCGTGTATCAGAATTGGAGTCCTGTCTATCAAAAACTGCCGCCGATGGTAGCCGAACGCGACATCCACAACGCCGTTATTTTCGTTGCAGAACACCGCGGCGCGCCAATCGGTGACTATCCGTTTCAGAACCTGCAAGAGGCGGACATCGTCTATTTTAAACTGGGGCCCGCCCCTCGCTGGAAGTTGACGAACAGCGATTGGCAGCAGGTTTACGCGCAGTATTTCACGGGCAGGGCGGCGTATCTGTATGTGCAGCGTGAAAACAGCCTCACGCGTTTATCGCCGGATTTGTAACAGAGTCACCAAAGGTTCATTAGGAGCTAACAAAGGAAGGAGAACCTGATGCACACGAAACGATTCGTCTATATCTTTATCGGGGTGCTCGTCTTAACTTTAGGGACTTACACGTTTTGGCGCGTTGCCCAAAACCCACCTTCAGTCGTTCAGAAGGTGTTTCGGACGACGCACCCGAGCGATTCAACTAACGGGAGCCCGACACAAGCACCACATAGCTCAGAAGAGCCGGAACTAACAGAAGAAGCGACTTCTTGGCATGCGGAGAGTATTGCGTTTACGAAATCGCTTTTTTCTCAGGAGCAACTCGCAAAGCCAGATGCACAGCGCATTTTCAAACTCCTTGAATCTGAGGAGTACCAAAGTTTTACTGCAACTCCCCGTACCTTGGAGGAGCGATTTGAGTTTCTCGCTGACCGCGGTGCAGACGTGCCCCGTAATCTGAACATGCTGTTATTCCGTAAATCGTTTCCGACCGGGGAACCGGCGGATTTTGAACCGGAGATGCGGCAGAAATTGTTGCACGCGCTTCAAGAGGCAGGCATCGGAGGACCAGAAGAAGTGCCAGCCGAGATTCTCGCGCTTCGCGCCAACCCCAACTTGATGACAAA
Organism: Candidatus Poribacteria bacterium; assembly: GCA_003635305.1. Lineage (GTDB taxonomy): Bacteria > Poribacteria > WGA-4E > WGA-4E > WGA-3G > AGPOR5. The sequence continues at coordinate 28,814 of PYJE01000120.1, forward strand.
ACTCACTCAGGCGGCGGCACTCTTAGAGGAATACGGACAGAAAGAGGGGCTCCAGCGGCTCTATGCGTCGGAGCCGGCTTTGGCACGCGGGGTTGAGTGGGGATTGCAGCAAGAACAAGCACATGAAAAGAAGCGGGCTGTCCTTCGGACGTTTTGGGACAATAAGCGACATTTTCATTGGCGAATGGGCTACTTCAAGGGACACGTTACCGGGGAAGAGGGTTCCAGCGCGTGGGTTAATGAAGTGTTAGCAGGTTTAAGTCCCGCCGCGCCAGCGGTACCGATGTTTGTTGACTCCACGGAGGGCTTGTCTCCACCCAAAAGCGATCGACAAGTTGAAACCGTCCTTCCTGATATTCCGACTACGCCGCAGGAAAAACAGCATCCGCCAAGCAGCGACATGCCAACTGTGCAGAAAGTGGCCCCCCGGCCAACAAGCCCCACGGCGACACCGAATCAGGACAAACGCTTGACACCCCTCACGCCGATGACTTCCAAATCGTCCCAATTGCCTACCGATGACGATTTTGAAACAGTTCTTCGCGAACGCTTTTCATCAACGCGGTTCAATCGAGCCATGGAGGCATTGAATCGCTACGGGCCTGAAGAAGGGGTTCGCCGTCTCAAAGCGTCAGACCCGGAAATGGCGGTGCAGGTGGAACGCCTCCTCCAGAAACAGCAGGAGAAAGATTAAATGAAAGACATGCGCTTCCGATACGGCCTCGCTACGCTCGTGTTGCTGGCGATTCTTGCAGTACTCGTTGTTTACGCTATGGAGACGCTCACGACGCACACCTCTCAGCCGCGGGCACCCGTGAAGACAACCACCCCCACAGTGACATCTAACCCCACGGTCAAGAAGAAATCCTGTGGATGTTGTGCCGAGCGAAGGGAGCGTCTCCGAAAGATGATTCAACAGGCGCGCCAACGACAACAAGCGAAGCAACGCCCCGTTAACGTTGGTACCTCTACGAGCACTAAATAATTATTGTTCGTAAGGGCTCACATCTGTAACTTGAGGCGGGCAAAGGATGAAACTCGGTGTAGAATCTGTCCATACTGAGCCCGTCTCTACTTTTTTCGCTTTTTTGGTAAATCCATGAACCACCTCCACTTCGGCAATAACCTCAGTGTCATGCAAGGCATGTCCGACAACACCGTCAAGTATTGCTACGCCGCTCTGCCCTTCGGCATAGTTCGGATTCGCCTGAGCCCAAATAGCAGATTTCTCTATCCGCCCGTTTCTCATCCATCGCTACTGCACCTGCTCCAAAATGACAATATCCCCCGGATTCCACGATTGCGCGATGATATAGAACCTGCCATCAATCTGCCGAAGGACAGCACCGTGCAGATGCTGAAACGTCTCCACGCCGAGCTCCTCCTTCGGCATGATGGTTGAGACGAGGTTATTACCTTCCAAAATATAGAGCGGCGCGCCCTTGTTTCTATCTGGGCCGTAGAGGCACGCAACGACAGCATACCCCTCTTCATAATCAATACTACACGGAAAAGAACCTTTGATGAGAGGCAGCGTCTCCAGATATGTTCCATCAGGAGAATAGCGTTCAACTTCCGCATTCGCCCGGTCTGCAATATCCAACCGATTTGTGCCAGCAGGCACTGTGATGTGGTGTCCTGTTCCGAATTGCCCCGGTTCATCGCCTTTTCCGCCGAATGCCAACGGATGCCACGCCGCCGCAAACGGCTCAAGACTCGTAATCTTCGCACCCAAAATGTAGTCCAATTTCGAGTAGCCGGTAGTGACGTAAAGCATGCCGTTGATATGCGTCACGCCTGTCGGCACGAACTGGCCACCTTCACTGAAATAGGTGTTTACTACTTGCCCCTGAAAATCGGTTAGCGCGTCGGGTGCTTCTAGCGTGTGGACGAGTTCGCCGTCTAGCGTCGTTGTCCACACTTTTCCGACATCGTTCGCCGGAAACGAGAGGTAAGGCGTGCCATCGGTGGCTGTCCAGACGGTGGTATAGTGCGCATTCGCCGCTTTCAGTGCCGGTGGCGTTTCAATGAGGCGTGTCGTCTTCAAATCCGCGCTGATTTGGATAATGCCGACATCGGGCAGAGCGAAGTAAGTTTCGCCTCTACCGGGCCGCCTGTCTACGTCAAACCCGCCGTGCGCTTTGTCAATTGCGGCGACGACTTCGGGAGGGAAGTGAGCGCGGGTGTGAAGCACTCTGAACTTCAGCGCGCCTTGTCCGCTGACTTTATCTGCCGCGATTTCGTCGCGCGCGGTGAATAGGAAAGTCGGTTTCATTGCCGGGTGTCCGTCCACGTGCACGGCAATGTTTCCAAGGGTAATCATGCTGAAGAGGAGCGTGAAAAGCGTTAAATGTTTCATGGGGAAAGTCTCCTTATTTCTGAATCATCGCTCGGAATTTCTTGGTAAATTCGCAGCTGCGTTTGATGCTTGCCACGTCTTCCATCTTATATTGGACGACGAGCGGACCCGCGAAGCCGATTTCCTTCAAACCACGCGCAAACGTCTCAAAATCAAACACACCACCGCCCGGCTCACCGCGATTGCTTCCGGAGAGATGCACATCGCCGAGGCATGCCTTCATCGCGTGTGCGGCGGCGCGAGGCTCCGCGCCATCGTTGAAAAGGTGATACGTATCGCATGTCAGATAAACAGGTAACCCTGTCTCCTCAATGAACGCAACCCCTTCGCGGTAGTTGTCAAGCGGACATCCTTTCTCGAACTCCAGAGCGATTTTGAGGCCGTTTTCTTGACACGGTTCAAGCATGCGCGACAGGTTCTCGGCGAGCGTCTCCAGCGATTCTTCCCGCGACGCCTCCGCGGAAGGATTCACCCAGACTCCGATAACATCAGCCTCAAAACCGCGCGCAACCTCCAGCACAATCTCGAAGTGTTTGAGAGCCTCGTCTTTTTTCGCGGGCGTTGTCAAAATATGGTTGCCGAAGCCGATCGTCGGCGCGATAAGGTTATATTGCTCGGCTAGGTTGATTGCGTCCGTTATCTCGGCGGCTGAGAGCTCACCGAGGAACGCGGCATTCACGGGGATGTTGATACCTTCGTATCCCGCCTCCGCGACAAGGTTGAAGATTTCGGCACGCGTCCATCGGCCTAAGGTGCCAGCGTAAGGGTCATAGCAAACAGGTAGCATTGTTTCTCCTTGAAAGATTTTTAAGGGTATATTAGCATGAATGCAGTTCTAGTTCAAGACATAATTTTGTTTGAAGAAAACCTCTCTTGAAGTTTACTAACTTCGTGTTATACCCATAAGACTTACGCAGCAGGGCTCCGCTGGGCGCGGTTGGAAACCGCGCCTACCAGCTAAGAGTTAGCAAGAGGGTTCCGTCTAAAAGTTGCAAGAGGGTTCCGTAGGCGCGCTTTGGAAGCGCGCCAGCGTCGGAATTTGCGTAAGTCTTGTTGGGAGAGTATTAATTTTTCATACCAAAGGAGCATATCTCATGAATCGCATTTTTGGCAGGCTAATTTACGTTGTTGCGATGGTGCTGGCGGTGTCTGTGATGAGCAGCTGTTCTCGGACAGATGACTTGACCCTTGGCGACAGCGGTGAAGAATCCAACACCGAATTCGCGCTGGACGAACAATATGCTCGGGTGCGTAATGGTGCCCGGCTCATCTTGGCATACGACGCGCAGACGAATTCCTTCAAAGGCACCGTGGAAAACACGACGAGCGAAACTTTGAAACAGGTGCGCGTGGAAGTCCATTTGTCAAACGGAAAAGAACTCGGGCCGACACCACCGGGAGATCTCGCCCCTGGCGAAACGAGAGACATCGTGCTTGTGGCAACCAGTTCGGACTTCACCGGCTGGACAGCGCATCCGGAAGTCGGCGGCGGAGAACATAGTGGCGGAGAAAGCCACGGTGAGCATGACAAAGAAAGTGGAGGTGAACACGATTAGGCGGCAGAAAGGGATAGGGGCACCCGGGTGCGGGCATATGCCTATGCTGTCCAGTTTGGAGGCCATCAATAAAAATGGAATTATCCGCAATTCTGTCGAAACGTAGCGCGGGGGCTCGTCCCCCGCGCTTTTTTTCTTGCCAAATTCATACAAAATATGCTATAATAAATTCCAACTTACGCAACTAGGAGGAATTTACCGTGGATTGGACACACAACCTCACCGCCGCAATGCTCGCGCTTTGTCTCATCGGCCTGCTGTTCGCACCAGTGGAAACGGATGCGTTCATTGAACGGGAATATACCATTCGCGAAGTCCTTGATGCTTGCACTAACATCGTCTTCGGCGAAGTCAAAAGCGTTGACAAACGCCGCCTGAGAGGTGTCGTCACCGTGCGGGAAGATGTCAAAGGCGAATGCGGCATGAAGGAAATTAATATGAACTTCGCCACTGGACACTACAAACGCGGCACTTCGCCGGAGAAACTGGCGAATATCCTTAAACCTGGAATGCCTATCATCGTCTTCTACCGCCAACATTATGGCATCGACAGCATGTGTTTTGTTGATAACACGTGGTTTCAAATGCGTGGCTATACCACCAGTAGACGGACTACCGGTTCGTGGTGGAGTTTTACGCACATCGATGCGATGATGTCGCGCACGTTTGATGGGAAAACGAAGGCGTTCCAAAAAATTGTGCGGGAGATGCTCGCCGGGAAAATGTGGGTAGGCGCGCCCGAAAACGCCGTGAAACTTCTCGTCCTTACCGGCAATAGCACGCACCCGACGTGGAGCCAGGTCCAAGTCTACACCAACACGGCGACGTATGAGTATCAAGCACTCCGCGCAACAAAAGAAGCCGGGAAACGTCCCATATTCTACGAATCTACGCAAGACAGAAAACTCGCCAACCTCAACGAAGCGGATATTCTGTGGGTGGGATACGAGGAAATCTCCAGTTACGGACGCTACCTCCTCTCGCCGGAAACGGAGAAGAAAATCCGAGACTTCGTGAAGAAAGGCGGCATTGTTATCGTCACTGGGCAAGACAGCAGCGAGGCGAACCCTTGCGGCACCGGATGGCTACAGGGCAAACTGAAAGGCGTAGAAAGCCCACCGACGCAACACTTCGCCGTGACAGAAAAAGGGAATTCGCTCTTCTCCACACCGAACAAGATTGAATCCGGCACAATCTTTATTGATGACGCATGGAAGGAGTGGAATCGGCGCGACGAAATCCTGGCGACGACACCGGATGGGAACGAACTCGTTGTCGGCGCGCGCAAGCACGGCAAGGGACTCTATATCATCACCAGCCTCCGCAACGATAGTCAGTATACGACGACGATGAACAAGGCATTGATGGCGAACCTGCTGCATTACGCGGTGGGACGGTTGTAGTATCCGTGCAGGCACGCGGGGGACAGGCCCCCGCGCTACATTTCGGAATTCCTCGCAGGAACGCGGGGGACAGGCCCCCGCGCGACGTTCCGGAGGTGCGTTTCAATACGCGGAGGACAATCCCCGCGCGACGTTCCGGGGGATTGCGTTTCACACGCGGGGGACAACCCTTCGCGCTACGGTATGAGAAGCGTTGTTGGTTCGCCTCTACCGGAACTTCGCGATAATTAAGGTAATATCATCGTTCGCCGCGGCACCACGCTGATGCGCCTCGAGGTCTGCCAGCACGGCCTGCTTGATTTCAGCAGCCGATAGGTGCTGCATTTCAGATAACAAGGTTTTGAAGCGTTCTACCCCATACATTTCAGAGGCTGCGTTAAACGCCTCGGTGATGCCATCGGAGTAAAGGACGAGCAAATCGCCCGGATGCCACGCGAGCTCCGTGCTATAGTAGTTAGTCTCTGAATCCAACAGGAACCTGGCGGTGCCAACAGGCGTAAAGGCCGATTTCAATTCAAGCGGTTCCGTCTTCTGTTCGGCCCGGAAGAGGAGCATCGCCGGATGGCCGGCGTTGGCGAACTCCAACCGATTATCCGGATGAACAATGACGTAACAGCAGGTCTGGTAGATAAACGCCTGCGCGTCTTCCTCTACGACGCGGTTGACAGCCTTCATAACTTCCGGCACGGAGGCATCAAAGCGGATTTGGGTTTGCAAACAACTCTTAGTCATCGCCGCCACCATCGCTGAGTGGTAACCGTGCCCCATCACATCGCCGAGGAAGAGTGCTACGCGGTTGTTCGGCAGATAGAGATAATCGTAATAGTCGCCGCCGACGCTATTCGTCGGTTTGCAATAGCCGGCGGCGTTTAAACACGACGTAGCCATTTCTTCGTTAGGCAGAATGGATTGCTGCACCTCCGCGGCGAGTCGCATCGATTCTTCTTGTGCAATCTCCTTGCGGATAGCATCCATTTGAATTTCCAGGTCGCGCCGGATTTTGTCGTTCAGCACCCGAAACATACCGATACCGATGCGCGGCTCCCGTCTCATCGCCTGCAAGAAATCGTGCCGGGTAATCTGTAGGCACTGGGTTGGGATTACCGTTTTGACGGTGGCACTCCGCGGCTGGTTATCAATCAGGGCTATTTCGCCGATGCAATACCCAGTTTCATCGAAGGACAGCACCTCGGTTTCTGCCTTGATGATGCTGACTTCGCCGCTGATGAGTAGATAGAGTGAATCGCCCTGTTCGCCTTCTTCAAACAGCGTTTCTTCGGCGGCGTAAGTTACTTCGCGGGCGATATCGCAGATTAACTTTAATTCTGTCTGGGGGAGTGCTGAAAACAGCGCGGTCTCCCGCAAAAACCTGAGTTTATCTTCTTCGGTTAGCATCGTCCATTCAGTCCTCTTGACTTTTTAGAGAGAATTCGTTAACATTCTTGCAAAAAACGCAGGCACAACATGTCATGTCGTATCACCGTTATGCATGATAACACGAAAAGGAAATTATGTCAATAGCCGATTTTTTTCGCGGGAAGGTTCTATTCATTACGGGCGGCACCGCCTTCCTCGGACAGCCGATGGTTGCCAAAATTCTGACCGGGCTTCCCGACATCCATAAAATGTATCTGCTCATCCGGAGCCGCACCGATGCTAGAGGAAAACGCATCAATGCGCAAGAACGGTTAGAAAACGAACTGTTAACCTCCGATGTGTTCACTGCACTCCGCCAACACCACGGCGGAAATTTTGACAAGTGGGCGAAGCAGAAGTTGTGCGCCGTTGAAGGCGAACTCACGCACGAACGCCTCGGCCTCAGCGATGAAGAATACCAACGGCTGCAGGACGAAGTGCAACTTTTCATTAACATCGCCGGTGTTGTTCAATTCGATCCGCCGTTTGACGAATCGTTGAAGGGCAACGCATTAGCAGCCAAGCACGTCGTCACCTTCGCGAAGGGGTGTCAGAACGCTGTCTTCCTGCACGTCTCAACGGCGTATGTCTGCGGTGACACCCCGGGCCGAGTACCGGAAGAACTCCCGCTGCCTTATGAAATCTACGCCGAGCAGCATCAGGCGAAGACTGGCGTTGCCATCCCGCAGACTCTCTCGGCGGAAGTTGAGGCACTGCTGAGTCTGAGCGATGCAATCCACGCCGAGGCAGACTCACCGGAACGCCTCGCGCAGTTTCAACGGGAGGCGGAGCAGCATAAACGGGGCAGCCGCAAGGCACTGGAAGCGCAAGTCAAGGAGGCGCGAACCGAATGGCTTGAGGCACAATTGGTAGAGGCAGGGTTGAAGCACGCACGCTCGCGCGGGTGGAACGATACCTACACCTACATGAAATTCCTCGCCGAACAGATGGTGATGGAATTGCGAGGCGAACTGCCCACGGCGATTATCCGGCCTTCCATTATTGAGAGCAGCCTCGCGGAACCGGTGCCGGGATGGCTCGGCAAGTTTCGGATGTCGGAACCGCTGATTGTCGGTTTTGCAAAGGGCCGTTTACCTGATTTTCCGGCAGACCCCGGGATTATCCTCGATATTATTCCGGTTGATTTTGTTGTGAACGCCATGTTGGCGGCTGCCGAAGCCACGGCGCGGAACGGCGGCATTGCGGTATATCACGTCGCCACTGGCACACAAAACCCGCTCTATTTCCGCGGCATCGTTGACGCAACCTACGACTATTTTGTCGAAAACCCGATGCTGGAAAACGGCAAACCGATTCAAGTGCCGGTCTGGCAGTATCCTAGTTTAGAGGAATTCCAGCGGAAATTGGACAGCAGGATGCGGATGCTTGACAAGGCAATTCAGGCACTCGCTCGGTTACCGCTACGCGCCGCAAAACGCCGCCGTCGTCGACTTGTCGTGAAGCAGAGCAGTATCAAGGCACTCCTCCACTACATCCGCATTTACGCGCCTTACACCCGCACCAACTTTGAATTCGAGACGCGTAAGACGCAAGGACTGTGGGAGGCACTCTCCCCGGACGAGAGGCAACGCTTTAACTTTGATGTCTCGCAGATTCATTGGAAGCAGTATTTCCATGACATCCACATTCCCGGTATCAAACGGCACGTGCTGAAGTTGGAAGAACCAACCGCAGGCGAATCCGCCTCGGCGAGGCAGCGTCAATCGGATTCCGATGATGAAGCGGAAGCATCGGCTGAAGCAGTCAGCGCGCCCGCCCAATCGCGAGTAGCACCTGACAACTGTCAGGACAGATGTCCTTCCAATCCGCCCGATGTCGAAAACCCCATCGACCGGATTTCGCCGAAGACCATCGTCGATTTGGTTGAGATACAAGCAAAGCGCATTCCCCACAACATCGCGCTGCAGATGGTAAGCGATGGGGAGTGGCAGCAGTATACCTACGCGGAAACCTACGAACGTTCACGTCAAGTGGCGTTTCAATTGTGGGAAAGCGGACTCCGCAAAGGGGCCCGGGTCTTGCTTGTTTCGGAGAACCAGCCGGAGTGGTGCATCGCCTATCTCGCCGCTGTCCAGCTCGGTGCGGCAGTAGTCCCGCTTGACGCGCAAACGCCGGTATCCGAAGTGTTAGCCATCGCCGAATTCACCGAAGCCACATCCATTTTGGTATCCGCTAGCGTCTTGGCGAAGTGCAGTGAAGCGTTGGCCTCGGCAAAACCTCAGGTGCAGAATATCAACGAGATGACAGCGACATCGGAGATTCCTGCCGATTTTCCGAAGGTGGAGATTACGCCGGATACCGTCGCTTCGATTATCTTTACGATGGGTACGACGGTGGACGCGAAAGGCGCGATGTTAACGCACGGGGGGTTTATTTGTAATGTGCGCGCCGTTGCAAAGGCACTGCCGCCGAGGGATAACGAACGCATTCTATCCGCGCTGCCGCTGTATCATGCCTTGAGTTTCTCGTGCAGTTTGTTGATGGCACTTTACAGCGGCACCACGGCGATTTACGTCAACGCGCTCCGTCCTACCACGCTCCTCAAGACGATGCGAGAAGCGAGAATTACCGCCTTTATCGGTGTGCCGCGACTTTTTCAGATGCTCCAAAGCACCATCAAACGGCAAGCATCGCGAGCCGAAACGCCGGGGCAAACTTTGGCTGAGAAGGCACTTGCCGTTATGGGAGGGGAGATTCGTGTGCTTGTCAGCGGTGGTGCTTCTCTCTCCGACGCTGTCTACGATGGATTTCAGGCGTTTGGACTCACCCTCTACCAAGGCTATGGCATGACAGAAACTGCGCCGGTCCTCAGCGTCAATCCGTATTTGAAAAGCAAACGTGGCTCTGTCGGCCCGGCGGTGGAAGGCGTGGAGTTGCACATCCACAATCCTGACAGCGACGGCATCGGTGAAATCATTGCCAAGGGCCCCAGCACGATGAAGGCTTACTACCGAAACCCGAATGCCTCCGCGAAGGCTATTCGCGAGGGATGGCTCTACACGGGAGACCTCGGGTTCATGGATGCGGATGGGTATCTCTATATTACCGGGCATTGCAAGGATATTATCGTCCCCGCCTCCGGCAAAAATGTGTATCCGGTGGAATTGGAGGCACTTTATCGGCATCATCCGGCGATTTCGGAGATGTGCGTCGTCGGCATCCCTTATGAAGATAAGAGCGATACCGCCATCCACGCCGTGATTGTGCCTACAGATACCGCCACGCCACCGGCAAGCACGGCTTCAAACGGCGCGCTCGGCGAGGCAATCCAACACCACCTTCAGGCGCGCGCCAAACAGGTGCCGAGTTATCAGCAATTCCACAAAACGCATCTGTGGGAAGAGGCACTGCCGAAGACTGCCGATGGCACTCTGGATAGGCAGCGCGTCAAAGTGATGCTTCAGGCGCATCTGGCGCACGTGGAAAGCGCGTCTGTAGATGATGAACTTGAACCTTCATCGGCTATTCCAGAAGAAATTCTAACGTCCCTCGCGCGATTGGCTCGGATGGAAACAAACCAGATTCGCCCAGAAAGCCGTTTAGACACCGCTCTTGGGCTTGACTCGCTCATGCGGTTGGATCTGTTGCTTCTCCTTGAAGCGCGCCTCGGCCACACCATTCCCGATGCGATGCTCGCCAATTTACAGACAGTCGGGGATGTCGTTGAGTTAACGCAGACGTTCCAAGCGTCGGATGCTGAAGATAGAGATGCATCTCACGAGCCGAGGCCGGCTGTCAATATTCGGGATGTGCCGCGGTGGTATGCGCGCGCCTTCCGTTCTGTCGTGCGGAGCATCTATAAGCACTATTTCTCGCTGGAGTGCCACGGGTTGGAGCATATCCCGCAGGGGAAGCCCTATATCATCACACCGAATCACACAAGTCACTTGGATACGCTCGCTGTGATAACCGCTCTCGGGCCGAAGGCGTATCAACTCTGGACGCTTGCTGCGCGCGATTATTGGTTCGCCAACCGTCTGCAAGGCTGGTTCGCGCGCAACTGCCTCAACGCCTTGCCGATCGAACGTGAAGGGAACTTCGCTGAGTTCCTCCAAGATTTGCGCGTAGCAAACGAAGTGATGGCGCAAAACAACGGTTTGCTCGTCTTCCCCGAAGGCACCCGTTCGCTTGATGGCCAACTTCAGCCGTTCAAACAGGGTATCCTCAGTTTGCTCATTTATGCACCCGACGTGCCGATTATCCCTGCGTATATTGAAGGCACTTATCACGCGCTGCCGAAAGGGAAAAATCTCCCGAAAAAGCATCCTGTCCGGATAGTGTTCGGCGAGCCGGTGACTTTTGATATGCGTGCCGGCGAGCCGCATGGAGACGCGGATAGATACCAACATTTTCTCGCACAGGCGCAAAGCCGCGTCGCCGCACTTGGCGCAACCTTAACCAAGGACGGTGCATAATGGCATCGAAAACACCGATGGCATCCGATACTGTAGCGTTCTTTGACGTAGATGGCACGCTTTTGGATTCCACAATTGTGCATTACTACCTCTGGTTGCGCACGGCAAAACTTCCGTTCTTTTTGAAACCGTTGTGGTTGGCAGCGTTCCTCCCCAAAGTCGTTTATTACCTGATTTTGGACCGGAGGAGCAGAACGCGGTTCAACCAGGTCTTCTATCGGAACTACCGCGGTATGGACGCGGAAAGCGTAAAGGCGTTGTCGCAGGAAATGTTTGAGGACTCCCTGCGCGCCAAAATCTTTCCAGCTGCCATATCGCAAATTCAGGAACACAAGGCGCAAGGCGCGACTGTTGTCCTCGTGACAGGCTCGCTGGACTTCATTATGCAACCGCTTGCCGAATTCTTCGCCGTTGACTACGTCTTAGCACCGCGTCTCCGCGAAGAAGCCGGGCGATTCACGGGCGAACTCACCACGCCGCCGCTCATCGGTGAAGAGAAGGCGAAAGCGATGAAAGCCTTCGCCGAAGGACACGGCATCGCGTTAGAGAATTGCTACGCCTACAGCGATAGTCAATCCGATCTGCCGATGTTAGAATGCGTCGGCAATCCCGTGGCAGTGAACCCGGGAAAATCCCTCCGTAAGAAAGCACTCGCCTCCGGTTGGGAAATGTATGAATGGGTGCTATAAGTTACCACGTGGGGCGCGGGCCTGTCCCTCGCAAGGTTTGGTGCCTCTCTCACGCCAGCGGGCGTAGGCCTGTCCCTCGCCAGGCTAAAACGAAAAAAGGAGAAACTCATGAACGTCACTCGCTATTTTGAATCGATGTCTACCCCGAGCGACACCATGTTCGTCGAAATTGACGACAGGCTTCGGTATACGCGTCGCGGCGACGATTGGGCGAAATTCCGCGCTGACCTGATTCAGGTGCTGGAGCAGACTGTCTCTACGGAACTTTCCGAAGAGTTCGCCGCTGCGACAGAAGAATGGCTAACATCCAATTCCGCTGATTTGTAAGGGCGACTGTCGTGAAATAGCCGCCCCGACAAACCCAGCGGATACCGAACGTATCACAAGATATGCAAAACCCAATCCACCACGCCCAAACGCTAGAGACTGAAGGCCACCTCGCCGAAGCCATTTGCGCTTACGATACCATTCTTCGCACAAGGGACGAAACGGCAATGTTGGCACATGCCAATTTCCGGCTCGGTGCCATCTACCGTGAATGGGGGGAACTCTTCGCCGCGCAACGGTTTCTCGCACAAGCGCATCAACTTGAACCGGACAACGCCGATATCCGCTGCACGATAGACGCACTCAACCAACACTTCTCGCAGCATCGAGAATTCGTTGCGGATGAGATGTCTCGCAAAAACAGCGATGCCATCGTCTCGCTTTTCCGCATCGCCACCGGGATTAAACTGCTAGCGATGGATAAACCTGTCCAAGCTTACCCGCTGCTAAAGAGCCGCACCAAGATTTTCCCGAATGCCGCCGTAGCGAAGCATCTTCTCACCGACATCAGCATCACCGAGCAGGAAGTGAATTCCGCCATCAAATTCCTGTTGGAGAGAGAATGGCTCATCGGGACAGGCGCGGAACTTTACTCGATAACAACCAGCGGCCTTTATGCCTTCTATACCGAGCTCGCCCAATTGCACGTCGCTAACGATGCCTATACCGAGGCGTTAACCTGTTATGAGCAGGCATATTGGCTTGACGATTCGCAACCCGCGCCGTTGTATCACAAAGTTATTTGTTATGCGAACGCTGATGCGTGGGATGAGGCGGTTGCATGTCTTGCCGAACTTCCCGACGAGGTGCCGGAAGGTGTAGACAGCGCGGCCTATCATGCCGCTGTTGCGCGGAGTTATCACCACGTCTATTCCCGCACGCAGGATGAAACCGCAAAGCAAAAGGTGATTCAGGCGTGCAAGGCGGTGCTGCGGCTGGATAAAAAAGACAAAGCGATTTCAAAGCTGCTGGCATCGTATCAGGGCAAAACGAGTTGGTGGCGACGAAAATAGGATAGACGCAGCATGAACCCTGTAGGCGCACGAACAAAAACACATCGGGACCGGGAGAACCCGCCTACTAAGACGCAGCACGAACCCCGTAGGCGCACGAACCCCGTAGGCGCGGTTTCCAACCGCGCCTACCGGTGGGGAATTCGGGCATTTGCGTTCATCAAAAAGAAATAAGCAACTTGACACAATTCTGATTTTCATTTACAATGCATCTAGTTTCGTTCTGATTTCTCACGGTAAGCAACACCAAAGGAGACAATCATGTCAAAAATTCTCGTGCTATCCGGTGAAAACCATCGCTTTGATGCGAGTGCGTCCGTTATTCACGACTTTCTTGACGCGGATGCCGATATTTCAGCTATCCTTACCGACGACAAAACTATCTTAGCTTCCCCCGAATTGAACGGTTACGACGCGTGCGTCTTCGGCACCGGCTTCACCCGCACCGAGCGGAAAGCCGATGGCGCCGTGGCGCGCGTGCCCGATTTAGCGCCGGACGAAGAAGCAGGGTTGTTCAATTTTGTGAGCGGCGGCAAAGGGCTTGTCGGCATTCACGGCACAGCATGGTGGATAGGCGGCCGCTCCGTAGATTTAATCGGCGGCCATGCGAACTGGCACCCGCCGGGCTCCACCTTCACCGTCCACATCGAGGATACCGCGCACCCGACAACGCAAGGCGTGGCGGATTTCGATGTGGAAGATGAAATTTACATCTCCGCGCACGAACCGAATCTTCACGTGCTCGCTTCCGCCGAGTGGTTCGGCAAGGCACACCCGATGGCGTGGGTGAAACCCTACGGTTCCGGGCGCGTCTTCTATACCACTTTAGGCCACGGTCCCGGCACCTTTGAGCGCGCCGGAATGCAGAAGTTTATCACGCAAGCGGCCAAGTGGGCGGCTAGTGCATAGGCCTGTCCGGGCGGATGGCCTTAACTATCCGCCCGTTCGGAGTTTCATATCACATGCGCACACTCAAAATCACCGCCATAGAAACCGAACGCGTTCACGTCAATCACCGCGGCGATTGGCTTTTCGTTAAAGTGCATGCCGAGGATGGCATCATCGGCATCGGTGAGGCATCGCACGGCAGCGATGACGCGCGCGTCGCGCATCTCATCGAAACGGTGACACCGGCACTCATCGGGTGGAACGTCTTCCAATTTGAGGCCTTCCGCCATCGGTTTTATCGCGATGCCGAAGGACACGCCTATCACACCGCAATCAGCGGCATCGAGCAGGCAACCTGGGATGCAGCAGGTAAGGCGTTAAACCTGCCAAGTCATCAACTGCTGGGCGGCAGCTGTCGTGACAAGATTCGCCTTTACGCGAACATCAACCGCGCCACGATAGACAGGAGTCCCGAAGGCTTTGCGCGCAACGCGGAAAAGGCGGTTTCCGAAGGCTTCACGGCGATAAAATGCGCGCCGTTTGACGATGTATCAGTGGCGAATATCTCGCAGGGTAGCCTCACGCCTCCCATCTGTCTCGGCATCGCTCGGATTCGTGCAATTCGCGATGCCATCGGTGCCGAGGCAGAACTAATGGTAGATTGCCACAGCCGCTTTAACCCCGGCATCATCGTCCAGGTTGCGAAAGAACTGGATGACTTGAGGCTCTTCTGGCTTGAAGATCCGGTGCCTTTGGAGAATCTGGATGCCTTCGCACACGTGAGTCAATCCACCTCCATGCCTATCGCAACCGGGGAACGTTTACGCACGCTTTCTGCCTTCAACCGGCTGCTTCAACAAGGATGCGTTGACTATATTTTGCCCGATGTCAAACACGTCGGTGGATTGTTAGGTTTGAAAAAGATAGCCGCCCTCGCCGAGGCACGGAACGTCATGGTAACGCCGCACAATCCGAGCGGACCCGTGGCAACCGCCGCCAGCGTGCAGTGCATGGCGAGTGTGCCGAATTTTGCCCTTCTTGAATATGCGTGGGGTGAAGTGGAGTGGCGCGCCTCCCTCGTCTCCCCACCCGAAACAATTGTCAATGGATTTATTGACGTGCCTCGCCATCCCGGTTTGGGCGCGCAACTTGAAGAACAATAGGAAAGCGAACTATGAAATGTTTTATCCCTTTTTGCCTTATGTTGATGGTTATGCTCGGCTGCCTTGGGGGCCGACAGACGACGCAAAAACCAACTGAAGAAGCCGAAGCACCGCAGGCACTCGCGGAAATCCATCTTTCAACCCGGCAAACTAGTTACGCCGCGCAGGAAGCTATCCCGCTTGAAATCAGCATCCAGAACGGGAAATTCGACATTCTTGTGTCGTTTGTTACCGTCGCGACCAAGGCGGCTTTTACCAACCTAAAGGTTACGGATGTGAACGGCGAGGGTGTCAAACGCAAACGTCCGATCACGATGGAGAACCCGCAAAAATATGTGATGCATCAGGGAAAATCGGTTCGGTGCATTCGGGGATTTGAACTGAAGGCAGGCGCGCAGCAGGTTGTCTCTCTGGAAGATTTGCGGCAATACTACCGAATGCCAGCCGGCACTTACACGGCAGCAGTGGAGATGAAATTGGATGTCTACCGAGAATCGATAGTGGAGCCGCCCCCACAGATAGTTGAATTGGAGAAGGACATCGCGCGGCTCCAGCGCAACACGGATGCCGCGCTCAGCCCTGAGGTAAAGCGCGACGCGATTAACGAAATCCGCGAACAGATCGAGTTTATCAAATCGAAGCACAAAAATGAGGAGCGGGATTTGTATCTTCCCATCAAATCGCGCCGAGGACAGGCATCGCTGATGTCCAATAGTATCACGCTGACGGTGGAATAGCAGGGTGCGCGCAAATATTTAACCGGAGGAACCCTCAGGCTCGCTGATACGCGAGGCAATTTGCTCATGAAAAACAACGTAGCTTTTTTGGAAAAAGGAGGTGAAGCAAAATGACAAGCAAAAAGTCTACGACGACGAAAGTTGGACGCGATGCCCAGACAGCGAAATACATCCCTGTCTGGGAAACCAAGCGTGGTAAAAACCCATCTATCCTCCCAAGAATTAGGCGCGCACTTCGACAGAAAAACGAACCTGATTCCCGAAGTTAGGCATCTGTGCCTCATGTCCTGAACCGAAGTTGCTCCCACGAGAGCAGGTCTTGTCGGGAAATACACCGCGATAGGACAGAAGTGTCCTCGGTTGCCGCACCACGGCGGCACCGAGGGCCTCCGCTCTGTCTCGCACGACTGCATGTCAAAAACACAGAAAAAACTGCATTTTTTTCTTGCAAAATAACCAAAAATGATATATACTATTAACCACAAAACGCTTAAGGATAAAACCACATGCTATTTAATTTCGCAAATGTGCTAATTTTCCTCGGGGTCGGCTGTCTCTTTGTCGTCCTCAATCTGACTATCTCTCGCTTACTACACACGAAGTTGTTCTCCGGCGAGAAATATATCCCATATGAATGCGGCGAAGACCCGGTCGGCGACACGCGGATTAAGTTTAACACGCGTTTTTATGTCATCGCGCTTATCTTCCTCATCTTCGATGTGGAAGCCGTGTTCCTGTTCCCATGGGCGGTAGTTTTCCGTAAGATGGGAATGTTCGCATTTTTGGAGATGCTGGTATTCATCGCTATCCTCTTAGTCGGACTCGCCTATGTCTGGGCGAAGGGCGATCTGGAATGGATCCGCTCAACACAACTGGAGGTGCAATCGCTTCGGAGGGAAGAACCTCATGGTAATTGATGAAAAACTTGACAAAAACGTTATCGTCACATCCGTTGATGCTGTCGCCAACTGGGCGCGTTCCTCCGCGCTCTGGCCGATGACGTTCGGACTTGCCTGCTGCGCAATTGAATTCATGGCGGCGGCGGCTTCTAACTATGACTTGGACCGGTTCGGTGCCGGTGTGCCGCGCGCAACACCACGCCAATCCGATCTGATGGTTATCTCCGGCACCGTGACGCTGAAAATGGCAACGCGGATCAAGCGGCTTTATGAACAGATGCCCGAACCGAAATATGTCATCTCGATGGGCAGCTGCGCGACGAGCGGCGGACCCTATTGGCAACACGGGTATCACGTCCTCAAAGGCGTAGATAGGATTATCCCGGTTGACGTTTACGTGCCGGGCTGTCCCCCGCGTCCGGAAGCACTCATCGAAGGGTTACTCAAGTTGCAAGAGAAGATTCGGACGCAGACCGTGGCAAAGCGCGCCCATGTGCCGTTCCTGAAAAAACTCTTTACTAAAACCGAGTGGTATCAGCACGAAGGCGCAGAAGCCGACACCGAGTAATACCAAACGGCGTGAAATCGCCTTGCATCTGCAGGGAAATCACCTCCCTGTTTGAAATCATGCGATTTCAAGTTATGGAGCCGGGGAACCCATCTCCCTTCAGTTATGGAGTGAAAAAAACACGTGAAACCCGAAGAAATTTATGAAACGCTATCCGAGCAGTTCGGCGATGCAGTGCTCGGTTTTGACGCGGAGCTTGCCGGCGACCCGAGTATTCGCATCGCTGCCGCTTCCATCGCAGATGTCTGCGCCTATCTCGCCGAAACCGAGACGCTGGCGTTCGATTCGTTGATGTCGCTCAGCGGCGTAGATCTTGGCGCGCGCGATGAGGAATTCACCGTCGTCTATCACCTCTACTCGATGCAACATCGGCATAAGGTAGTCATCAAAGCGGCGGTGCCGAAAGCGGAACCGCACCTGCCGAGTGTGGAGCATCTCTGGAAGACAGCGAATTGGCACGAGCGCGAGACTTACGATCTCTACGGCATCAGTTTTGAGGGGCACAGCGATTTACGCCGCATTTTACTCCCCGATGATTGGGTGGGGTATCCATTGCGGAAAGATTACAAGGAGCCGGAATTCTATCGCGGGATGCGCGTGCCGTATTAATTTGTGGTTTCGGCGCGCTTACAACGCGCGTCTACCGGTTTTTTGAGAACACGCGCCATCGCAGAATGCACGGACCGTCTTCATCTTTTGACTTCGGCGCGCTTACAAAGCACGCCTACCCGGGTGTTGAAAACATGTGCAGCAGCAGGATGCATGGGCCGTATTGATTTTTTGACTTCGGCGCGCTTACAAAGCGCGCCTACCGGCTCGGGTTGTTGATAATATGCGCCGCAATTACCGCCTCCTCATCTTGCTATTTCCTGTCATCTTTTGGCTCGTCTGCTTCTTTCTTATCCCGCTGATGTCCGTGTTCGCCTACAGTTTTATAGAACGCGGCACCTACGGCGGCGTGCGGTGGAACTTCACTCTAGAGAACTATCAGCGGCTGTTTGACGGGCTTTACCTCGGCATCCTGTGGCGTTCAGTCTCCACGGCAACAGTGGCGACAGCCCTCTGTCTACTACTCGGCTATCCGTTCGCCTACTATCTCGCGCGGTATCAACCGAAATGGCGGAACGTGCTGTTATTACTTGTCGTTATCCCTTTTTGGACTAATTTTCTTATCCGCACCTACGCATGGATACTCATCTTACGCACGGAAGGAGTTTTAAACAGCCTGCTAGCATTTCTCATCCCGAATGTCCAGCCGTTGGAACTGCTCAACACGCCGATAGCGGTGCAAATCGGGCTCGTCTACGGCTACCTGCCGTTTATGATTTTGCCGCTCTACGCCTCACTGGAGCAGTTGGACTTGGGGTTGATGGAGGCAGCACAAGATTTAGGGGCGTCACCACGCCGCACCTTCTGGCACGTTACCGTGCCGCTCAGTCTTCCCGGCATCCTCGCCGGCTCGATGTTGGTTTTCATTCCCACCGTCGGCGCGTTTATCACCCCAGAACTACTCGGCGGTGGGAAAGTCAGCTACATCGGGAACGTCGTCGAACGGCAATTCAAATCGGCGCGAGATTGGCCGTTCGGTTCCGCACTTTCGTTCCTGCTGATGTGCATCGTGCTGGTGGGAACGGTGCTATATTTCCGCGCTTTGCAAAGCAGTGAAGACGAAATGAGAACGTAATGAAACGCATTCTTGAAATTAACATCTGCCTCGTCTTCCTCTTCCTCTACCTTCCGATTTTGGCAGTCGTCGCATTCTCGTTTAACAGCGGCGAACAAACCGCGGTGTGGCAGGGGTTCACGTTCGATTGGTATGCGGAGTTGTTTGCGGATGCGGACTTATGGCGCGCCTGCCGAAATAGTTTGATGGTAGCAGGCATCGCGACACTCATCGCCACCGTTATCGGGACAGCCACCGCACTCGCTATTGAACGTTACCGATTTCGGTTCCGCGAGGCGTTAGTGCGATGTCTCTACCTCCCGATTATCATCCCCGACATTGTCCTAGCAATCGCACTGCTGACGTTTTACGTGCAAACGCGCATGCCACTCGGATTAACATCGCTTATCATCGCGCACTCCGTTTTCAATATCGCCTTCGTTACCATCGTCGTCAGGGCACGCTTGCAGGGTTACGATAACAGTGTCGAGGACGCAGCGTTAGACCTGGGTGCCACCGAGTGGCAGACGTTTTGGCGGATTACGCTGCCGCTCATCGCACCGGGCATCATCGGCGGCGCACTGCTAGCGTTCACGCTCTCTATTGACGACTTCGTCACCACCTTTTTCACTGCAGGTGTCGGTTGGACGACACTCTCGGTGCATATCTATTCGCTGCTCAAATTCGGTATCACGCCAAAAATCAATGCCATCTCAACGATGCTCCTGTTCAACTCAATCGTTTTTATCCTGTTATTTTTGTGGTTCAGAGAGAAAGGCGCGCGAAATAGCAGCGGCATTTAGTTTTCGGGTTACGTTCTCCGATTGTAAAGGCAGATGTCTCTATCCTATAGAAATCTGTCTGGATAGGGTTCATCGGAAACCTGAATGAGTGCGCGAGACGGTTAAACAAAAAAACGCCATCTGTGGTATCATAGATTCCATGACGACATTTTCCCGGACGTGGATAGAAATAGACTTGACGGCGATTATGGCGAACGCGGCGGCAATCAAGGCGCAAACCGGCACTCGTCTCATCGCTGTTATCAAGGCGGATGCTTACGGACACGGCGCGGTTCGCGTAGCGCAGGCATTGCACGAAATCGCTGAGATGTTCGCCGTTGCTACGGTGGAAGAGGGTATTGAACTGCGCGAGGCCGGCATCCGCAAGCCGATTCTCATTTTGTTCAGTCCTCTCCCAGAATTGGCCGAGGCAATAGTAGCCTATCAACTGACACCGGCGATTGACAATTGGCAGTTGGCACAGAGGTTAAATGAAGTTGAACAGGTAGACGCGGTTGAAAGGCGCGCTGTGCATGTTGACATTAACACCGGAATGAATCGGAGTGGCGTTCACTGGACAGAGGCGAAAGCGTTTTTGGACAGATTGAAGACGCTAAAACGACTTGAAATTGAGGGCGTTTTTACGCATTTCGCAACGGCTGACGAGACGGATAATAGTTACGCCTACGTTCAATTGGAGCGATTTTCGCTGCTGCTCGCCAATCTTGTGGAGGAATCGCTCTCCTACAGCAGCACACACATTGTTCACGCGGCGAACAGTGCTGCAACGTTAACAATACCAGAAGCGCGTTTCGATGCCGTTCGTCCCGGCTTAAGTCTTTACGGTATTTATCCATCAACAGAAAAACCGATGCCGTTGCAGCCGGCCCTCACGTG
The DNA here is from genome assembly GCA_003635305.1 of Candidatus Poribacteria bacterium. Classification (GTDB taxonomy): domain Bacteria; phylum Poribacteria; class WGA-4E; order WGA-4E; family WGA-3G; genus AGPOR5. Next base: position 49,610 of record PYJE01000120.1, read on the forward strand.
GAAAACGCGCGTCGGATGGGTAGGGTGGATTGAAGCAGGCGAAGGCGTGAGTTATGGGTTGACGTATCGCGCCCCTAACCGCACCCGCGTCGCGACATTGCAAGTAGGCTACGGGGATGGATACCCGCGCGCACTGTCCAATTCGCTCTCCATCGTAAGGCGAGAGGCTGTCCTGCGCCACACCCCGAGCCGCGGAGAGGTGTTAATCGCTGGCAAACGCCGCCCGATTATCGGACGCATTTGCATGGACGCGACGCTCATCCAACTTGAACCTTCAGATGACGTTTCCATCGGAGACGAAGCGGTGTTAATCGGAAAACAGAGAGACGCTGAAATCGGCATTGATGAGGTTGCCGCCCGCGCAAACACGATTTCATATCACATTCTCACACAGATAAGCAGACGCGTTGCACGAAATTACAAACCGTTGTGATTGTGATAGGCGCGGTTGGAAACCGCACCTACCGAAACTGTAATCAGCGCGGTTGGAAACCGCGCCTACTGAAATTGGAATCAGCGCGGTTGGAAACCGCACCTACCGATGGGGATTCACGAAAAATGGTAATCACACTCAATAATCTCTCCGTATCTTATGGCACTCGCCCGGCGTTGGATTCACTGTCGTTAGAAGTAAAGGGAGGTGCCATCGGCCTCCTCGGTCCCAACGGTGCCGGCAAAAGCACGCTGCTGAAGACGCTGCTCGGCTTCGTTCCACCGACTGAGGGAAGTGCATCTATTTTCGGCATGGATGTCCAGACGCACGCCTTGGAAATCCGCCAGCAAGTCGGCTATATGCCCGAAGACGAATGCTTAATTCCCGGGATGAGTGCGGTGCAATTGGTGGCTTACGCGGGTGAGTTGTGCGGGATGCCGATGCGAGATGCCATGCAGCGCGCCCACGAAGTCCTCTATTACGTCGGCGTTGATGAAGAGCGTTACCGCCCGGTAGGCGAATACTCAACAGGGATGAAACAGCGCGTGAAACTTGCGCAAGCACTCGTGCATGACGCGAAGTTGCTGTTCCTCGATGAACCCACCAACGGCATGGATACAAGTGGACGCGAAGAGATGATTGCACTCGTGAAAGACATCTCCGCCGATAAAGGCATTAATACCATTTTGTCATCGCACTTATTGCCAGATGTGGAAACGGCGTGTGAGGAGGTTATCGCGCTGCACGATGGGCGCGTCGTCGTCCACGGCAATATTGAGGAGCTTAAGAAACAACACCATCGCGCGTTCGATCTAAAGATTGTCGGTAACAGCGAGACTTACGTTCGCGCGCTGGAACGTAATCGGTATCTAACTGAACTCAAACCGGGCGGCAGACTCCGAGTCACCACACGCGAAGACGCGCGGACTGATGAAACAGACCCGAGATGCTTTTTCAGATTGGCATTAGAGAGCGGTGTGCAACTGCGTCAACTCCGCGAGGTGAAGCATTCGCTTGAGGATATCTTCGCCGAGGCGATGGGTGTGGAGTGAATTTGAAAGTCTTGCTCATCGCACTTTACCTATTCGTCATCGGTTTTCCCTGGCACGCATTCGCAGACGAGAGACTCCGCATCGTTGGCATGGGCGGCACCCGCATTGCGACGCGCGCTGCGGACGCAGGCATCTTTGGCAACCCGGCATCGTTAGTTCACGTTCAAAACCATCATCTCGCTTTCGGAATTGCCACCGAAAATCTGCACTGGGGAGAACTCCCGAAACGCGAACGCGAACAACTCGTCGTCGAAGCGGGCATTGACGTTTATCCGACAACCTACTATTCGCACGCTTTTGGAAAATGGGGAATTAGCATCGGCTATGCGGCGACGTTCACCAGTTCTGCAGATTTCACGGTTGCTGCCACTCGCGCCGAATATGATAGGAGCAACCGAAGGTTTTCTGCGCAGACAGATTTAAACACAAAATACGCTTTGTTTCGCGAAGGACGGTGGGTGCTATGCCTCGGGCGCGCGATTGGAAAAACAGTCGCGGGGGCACGGCTTAAGTGGGTAACACAAAATGTGCGGCGCGGCACACTGATGTCCACCTTAAATTTAGCGGCGCGACACGGACTAGACATAGATACGCGCACACCGGAACAATTCATTCCTGCAATCGTCGAGGAGTTGCAATTCGGGGACAGGGTTCGCGATATTCTCCACGAAAACCACCCCGAACTTGAGAGGACAGCCGGTGGATTGGAATTTGATGTCGGGTTTCAACGCGATGTCCAATTCTCGCGACTCAAACCGATACAGGTAGGCGTGCTTTTTGAAAATCTCCTGCGCGCAGATTTGGTTGAACCGCTGCCGTTCAGGCTCGGCATCGGTATCGGATATCGCCCTTTAGAATGGATAGTTCTCGCCGCAGATGTCTTTCGTGTTACAGGAGAGCGGGGTATGGATTGGGCAATCGGTGCGGAATGCCACACCGGAAAATGGCACACCCATTTCGCCGCAGCCCTCCGCATTGGCACAGGCCGTGTCGCCGGAACGAACCACTTTTCCATCGGCCTCGCTTTGAGGCTTGGCACGCTTTGGACAGAATACACCTTGCGCCGCCCTTTCACAGGCATACCGATGACAGCGGCGAATCACCTATTGGCATTAACGCTGCAGTGGTAGCCCCGGGGGTGAGGGATTTTGCCGGCGTTCTTTGACCATCGTCCTGTTAGGAGAGAGATTGCGAGGGACAGGCCCTCGCACTACGGAAATGGGAAACTGCTTGCCCGGAGGGCAAGGGAATTTGCCGGCGTTCTTTGACTTTCGGCCTGCTAGGAGAGAGATGAGGGACAGGCCCTCGCGCTACGGAAATGGGAAACTGCTTGCCTGGAGGGTGAGGGATTTTGCCGGCGTTCTTTGACCATCGTCCTGTTAGGAGAGAGATTGCGAGGGACAGGCCCTCGCACTACGAAAATGGGAAGCTGCTTGCCCGGGGGTGAGGGATTTTGCCGGCGTTCTTTGACCATCGTCCTGTTAGGAGAGAGATTGCGAGGGACAGGCCCTCGCACTACGAAAATGGGAAGCTGCTTGCCCGGAGGGTGAGGGAATTTGCCGGCGTTCTCTGACCTTCGCCGTGCAGGAACTCTCAGGAAAATATCAAGACCGGGGAGAGAGGAAACAGATATGAAGAATCAACACAACACTCTGGCGGTAGGCGTTGCCCAAGTGGAAATCACGCCGGATTACCCCATCCGACTCAGCGGCTACGGAAGCCGACGCACTGAGTCCGAAGGTATCATCCAGCGGCTCTGGGCGAAAGCACTCGCCATCGGCAGTGACACAGAAGAACCTGTCATCGTGGTAACCGTCGAAAACTGCGGTTTGCCCGATGAACTCACCGAGGAAGTCGCGCACCGTGTCAAACAGAAAACCGGGCTCTCCCGCGCGCATTTTGTCGCCTGTTTTACACATACACACAGCGCACCGTGCCTCACCAACGCCGCGCCTTTCATTTTCAGTTCAGATATTCCACCCGAACAGCAGGAGAAAATCGAGCGGTATACCCAACAACTCGGTGATTGGTTAGAGACGGTTACGCTGGAAGCACTCGCTAATCGCGAACCGTGTCAAGTGGCATGGAATGTCGGTGAATTGGACTTTGCCAAAAATCGGCGAACGGAGGGCGGCCCGATCGACCACGGTTTACCGATGCTACACGTCACCGATGCAGACGGTGCCTTGCGCGCCGTGTGGGCAAGTTACGCGTGCCATTGCACGACGTTAGCAGGCTCGGATAACCACATCTGCGGCGATTGGGCCGGCTATGCGCAAGAAGCAATTCAGGCGGCAAACCCCGGCGCAACGGCATTAATCTCTATCGGTTGCGGCGCGGATGCGA
>PYJE01000121.1 GCA_003635305.1 Candidatus Poribacteria bacterium
AGGGATAAAAAGAGTGCTGTTTTTTTCATCGTTGGCCTCTGAATAATTTCAATTTGCCTTGGGCGGCTATCAAGGTATAGCAGGCTTCAATGGCGGTTGCGACGGTGGGTTCGTCTGGGGTGCCCCAGAGTAGGAGATAGTCAACGTTATCGGCGTATTCGCACAAGTCAAGCTCCTCGGGCTGCCAATGGATAATTTGCACCCATTCTTTCTCTTGGACAGGTGTCTCAAAATGGGGTTTAAAGCGGATGGGGAAATAGTCAAACTGCACTTCGTAGTTGCCGAGGTTAATGCATCCGTTGTCAAGGCAGTAGTAGTTGGCGGCGTTGACGAAGATGCCGACTTTGAGGGAACTTCCTTTGGGCTCAAAATGGAGGGGCAAGATGACTTTATTCTTCTCTATTTTGTGAACGAAGGCGTTGAATTCTCGCAGTTCGGCGTTGAGGTTTTTGCAAAGGACACCGATGTAAAGGAGGTTTATGACAGCGAGCAATGTTACGGTGCCGGTAAAAACCTGCCGCCACGGCGGTTTATGGCTGACACGAAACCAAGCGAATAGGGTTAGGGTGGCGAGGATGGCGAGTCTATCGTTTACCCAACCGCCCGGTCCGACGGAGTTGGGCAGGATGAGATACAGGGCGAAAAGGATGGCGAATAGGATGAGAAAAGCGCGCGGGCTATCCCGGTAGCGCGAGGGCCTGTCCCTCGCGCGCGCTTGAGTGCCATGAAAATCTTCCGATAAGGTTGCATGACGAGGGACAACTCCTCGTTCTACGGAGCCTGGTGAAGTTCTTCGATTCTGCCATATTGTGGACGCGGCGAGAAAAATGAGCATGGCGGCGACTGCGTAAGCAATGAGTGCCTGGGCTTGGTTGAAGGCGATGAGGAATTTCAGGCCGAGGAGGTTATCTAGTAGTTCGCCGACACGGCTTAGCCCGAATTCTGGCGGCTCTCCTGCTAACAAGTCTGATGTGGGGAGGTAGACGAGCAAGAGGAGTGCGGCGGGCAGGATAGAAAGTCCTGTCCGGAAGATTTGCGGGAAGTCGCGCCGAAAATGAAGCAGGGACAACAGGGCGATGGAGAACAAGATGAACGCGTAGGAGATGAGGTGTGCAAAATAGGTGATGACGATGAGCAGGTTGAGTAACGCTGCGCGCTTGACGTTTATGGTATCCCGATGCCGATACCAATAGCCTAGTGTGAGGAAGAAGAGGGGCACGCTGACAGCGAAGTTATAGAATCCCATCAAGAGGAGGTAGTTGTAGATGAAGGTGAAGCTGAGGATTACCAGCGATGGGCGCGCTTGCAAAGCGCGCCTACCAGATGCGTTCTGTTCGGGCTGCACGGCGTTGAGAAAATAGTGCATTGCCAGGGGGAATAGGATGACGTAGAGGCTCAGAAATATCTTCTCTGCGATGAGTGGCGGGAAGACGAACATCAGCATGGCTAATGCGAAATGCGATAGCCAGTTTGGGAAGGGATACGCATTGATTTCGTAATAGGCGCGGAATTGGTAGTCAGGGTTGCGGTATTCGGTTAAAATCTGCGCGTTATAGACGTGGCTCACGCCGTCCTGGGTTGGAAAATAGGGGAAGAGCCATATCGGTAGCAGATAGGCGATAATGAGCGCGCCGATTAGGAGTGTGGATTTGGAAAGTGTCATTGTTATTCCGTTCATGCGGTTTGCTTCACCATGCTGGCGAGGATGCCGAGGATTTTTTCGCACTGCGCGAGTTGGTAGACGGCCATATCTATTGAGAGTTTCTTGTCCTCCAATTTGAGGAAGAGCCAATTTAGGCCTGACGTGATGCTGCCATAAATGCAAGGAATGTCGTTCCCTTCTTCGGCGTTGAAGCGTTGCGCGGCTAGCATCTCTGCAACACATTGCCCCAGTCCTTCTGTCAAATTATCTCTTTTCGCCTCAAGAAGGATGATGACAGGTGCGGCCATAGAAAACTGGTCTGGGGATAAACTAATCAAAAAATCGCACACGCCGTTCAAGTCGTTTTCGGTATCAACGTTAAAGTCGATGCCTGAAAAAAGGCTGACGCGATAGTCAAAATGTTCGCAGAGTTCAACGAGAATGTCGGCGACAATCAGTTCTGACTTGGCTTTCTCTGTCCCGATAGCGAAGGCTAGGGGTGTCTTTTTTTCTAAGGCTTTGGTGAGTGCTGCGCTCGGTGCGACTGGCTCGGTTTCGGCAAAGAGGCCGCGTGCGGGAACTGTTTCAAGTTCAAACACTTTCTGCACTGTTCCTAGGGTCCAGTTGCTATACGCCATGCCGGTATTCCTCCGAGAAAATAATTGGTTTCGGTTGTTGCATATTTTCTGGTCTGCTGCTATACTATTATATCATTTTAATGCGAATTTTTCAAGGAAAAAGGAGAGATTCTGATGAGAATTCTGTTATTTTGGCTCGTCCTTGGGGCGATGCTTGCGCTGGGGATAGACAGCGATGCAATTCGCGACGATCCAGACCTGGTTGTCTACTACTCTTTTGACAAAGATGAGAAGGAAGTAGCAGACGACAGCGGCAACGGGTTTGATGCTGAAATTTCTGCCGCGGATTGGAGCAAGGATGGCAAGTTCGGCGGTGCGATGGAATTTGACGGCGCGAGCAGTGCTGTTAAAAGTCCACCCGAAATCCCTGGGCTCACCGATGGCGAATTAACGGCGATGACTGTGGAGCATTGGGTGATGCTCAACGCGCTTACCGGTGACACCCAGCAGATTTGGGAATCGCTGAACGCTGCCGGTGCTTGGCCCGCGGAGACTTTTATCGAAGGTGCCGCTGATATGGTATTTTACATTTACGACACGAAAGGTTCTGAACATCGCACGCCGATTCCGGAATTGCCGACGAAAAAGTGGGTGCATATCGCAGGCACTTATGATGGCAAGGTGCAGAAGTCCTATTTCAACGGCAAAGTCGTGAGTGAGGATGCGTGGAGTGGGAAATTCGTTATCTTCCCGGCACCATCGGGTGCTATCGTCCTCGGTAAAGACAACGAGGCGGATATCCAGCACCTTAACGGCTTTATCGATGAGTTTGCGTTCTATACGCGCGCTTTGACAGAGGCTGAAATTAACGCCGATATGAACCGAGGGGTGCTGTTTGCGGTAGATGCGGCGGCGAAATTGAGCACGACGTGGGCAGGCATCAAGGCATCGTATTAACCGGCAATTTTTAACAGTGACGCGAGTTTGCGACAACGGCGCAAGCAGTGCAGGGAAATAAGGTTACCAGGCGAGACATCTTGATTGCAGGCTTTACGCTGAGAGGAAAAGTTGACAAAAAATGCGAATTTTGCTACTATTTGTAAGTAGTCTATTTCTCACCGCGGGGTTTGCGGTGGGACAGCCGATACCGCCTGTCCCGCTCGCGTTCGCATCGGATGTGAATGGCGATTGGGATATCTACCTGACAGACACGGCGGGCGCGCCTCCGGTGAATCTGACGAACCATCCGGATGCAGATTACTATCCGAGTTGGGCTCCTGATGGGAGGCAGCTGGCTTTTTTCTCACGACGCGATGGGAATCACGAGATTTATGTGATGGATGCCGATGGCACGAACCAGAGGCGTGTGACGCATCATCTGGCGACGGATAAGGCACCGGCGTGGGCACCGGATGGGGAACGTCTGGCTTTCACGTCGAATCGGAAGGGGCATTTTGACATATACTTGCTCTTTCTGAAAAGCGGTGAAGTTGTTGGCCTGACAGAGAACGCGTTTGAAGACGAGGTGCCAACCTGGTCTGCCGATGGAAACCGCTTGGTTTTCCATTCAAAACGGGGGCTCAATTGGGATATCTACGTGATAGATGTGAACAGCGGCGTGGAGCGGCGGTTGACACATCAGCGGTTAATGGATGTCTATCCGGCGTGGGCACCGGATGGCGAACGCATCGTGTATGCTTCTATGCGCGGCATCGACTTCGATCTTTGGACAATGGATACCGATGGAGGCGACAAGACACCTCTCACGGACACGCCAACGGACGAGGCGGTTCCATCCTGGTCTGCCGATGGTGACTATCTTGCGTTTCAGTTTGAGAAGGATGGCAGATGGGTTGTCCATCTGATGAGGGCGGATGGCAGCGAACGCCGTGAACTGATTGACAATGCTGCATGGGCGGCGCAACCGAAATGGAAACCTAATACCATCTCGGATGCGCTGCGAATAAAGGGCGTGGGGGGATATAGCAGTCAACGACTTTCGCCGCCGCTACAAATTCGGCAGTGGGGCGACATGAAAACCCCGCGCTAGACAACACAACAACACAACAACAGAAAGGAGATATTTTGATGCGTTACAAAACATTCGTATTCAGTCTGGTTTTCATCGCCGGTGTCCTGCTTACTAGCGGAATCGGCTACGGTTTTGATTGGGCAATTGAAGCAGAGATGGCGGATGTCATTGAAGCACCGATGATAGTGGCTGACGATGCGGATGCATCGGGCGGGCAGTATGTGTGGATGGAAGGACCGCCGGCAACGGGCGGCGGTGATGAAGGCTGGGTGGAATACTCGCTGAATCTGCCGGCTGGCATCTACGCGCTTTGGGGCAAAGTCATTGCGGAAGATGGCAATAGCGATTCGTTTTGGGTGACGTGGCAACCGGCTGACCCGGACGAAGACGCACAGCAGACAGGGAATACCGAGTTCCGCTGGGGTGTTGGGCAAGGGGCAGAGTGGCATTGGGACAGGATTAACCACTGGCTCAATGGCGGGACGTTTGAACGGGAATGGGAGCAACCCGGTGGCGAAACCACTCTTCGCATCGCTGTCCGCGAGGATGCAACGAAGTTAGATGTGATTTTCATCACGGATAACCTCTCGGAAGATGAAGCGGAGGTGAGTCCGCGCGACCCGGGCCCTGAAGATTCTCTCACGCCGGTTGAACCGCAGGATAAACTGGCGACTACGTGGGGGAAACTGAAACAGGCATGGTAATTTTCGTATCTTCTGGTGGGCGCGGTTTGAAACCGCGCCTACGGAGAGGGTGACTGAGAGACGCGGTTGCAAACCGCGCCTACGGAGAGGCTTTATTAAATAGGAGATTTTTATGCAATACCGGATAATTTTTCTGCTAGTCCTCCTGCCGATGTTCGTCGGTGTTCCAACCGGCTTCGGTGCGGATATTGAAATCGCTTTGGAGGCTGAATTGGCAGACGAGATTGTCGAACCGATGATTATTGACGAAGAAAAGACAGCTTCGGATGGGAAATTCATTTGGATGGAAGGCGCGCCGGCAACAGGCGGCGGTGATGAAGGCTGGGCAGAATTTATCATTAACATTCCGGAACCGGGCAAGTATGCGCTCTGGGGACATGTTACGGCATGGGATGGCAACAGCGATTCGTTTTGGGTAACGTGGCAACCCGCCGATCCGGACGAAAACGCACAGCAGACAGGGAATACCGAGTTTCGCTGGGGTGTTGCACAAGGCGGTGCATGGCACTGGGACAGGATTAATCACTGGCTCAACGGCGGGACGTTTGAGCGGGAGTGGAAGTTCGCGAAAGCGGGAGAAACGGTTCTCCGCATCGCCGTGCGGGAAGATGCAACGATGCTAGACGCGCTGTTCGTCACATCAAATGTGAAAGCGACGGCCGAGGATGCTGCAAACGTCCGCTTACCTACCGACAAAGACCGGAAAATCCAGATTGAGGGACTCGCGGTGGATGCAAACGGTAAAGCGGCGACGACATGGGGTTCTCTCAAAAAGGCGTATCGGTAGGACGCGCCAAAATCGTTTCTTACACCGTAGGGCGAGGGAAACCTGTCCCTCGCCACACCTCGATTGTTCCGACAAAAATCCCTCGCCACGCCAGCCTTCCAGATCCATCCATTCCGAAACCGATAGGACCGGGTGCGATAGTATTCAATTCGCCACCGGTCAAATCCCTTTTCAAATTCAACGACGCGCGCTGGCGGGCCGAGGCGGCGGTGCAAGGCTTCGGCCTCCTGCTTATCGCGCCTAACAAGCGAGTGTGTCAGATAGGCGAGCCCGCCAAGAATCCCAACGAGGGTGAGTTTTTCTCTATTTTTCGCGGAAAGAAATGCTTCCGCTTGTGGTGGTATGCTTCCCCAAAAGAGGGCGACGATGAGGAGGAGACAAACTGTTTTTTTAGGTTTCATGGTTGAAAAAAGGAATCCCGCCGTGGTAATGCTCACGGCGGGGTGTTGTTGCGCGCTTCCAAAGCACAGTCAGTCGTTTCTCCCCCAGTGTGAGGAGAAGGTGCGACCCCAGGCGGAGCAGGAGCCTTGGGTGTAGTAGGTAAACGTGGTGCTGCAACGACGGCAGGTCCGCGAGCGGGTCCGCCAGTTGTTGCTACTGGACGAGCCACGATTAGAAGAACTGCTACTTGTTGAGCTGCTGCTTGACGCACTACTAGTACTCGCACGATGGTTTTGGTGAGAGGCAACCGCTGTTCGATTACAGCCCCAGTAGGTATGGCCGGCAGCACAAGTGGTTTGGTGCGAGGTCTGTGTTGCAGCACGGCCGCCACGGGAACAGGCCCCGGCCCCTCTCCAGCGATTGCCACAAGTCACCGAGGTGTCGGAACCACCGCTGCCACTGCCAGAGCCGCTACCAGAACCGGAGCCGCTACTGGAGTCGCTGCTAGAACTACTCCCAGAAGTCGAGCCGCTGCCAGACCTGGAACCACCACTAGAACCGCCGCTAGAACTGCTGGCGGCACTACTGGAGGATATCTCAACAAAATCTCTAAAGTTAAAAACTTCGCCCAGGCTGGAAAAGAGCTTTGGAATCAGCCCGTAATCGTTGGTATGTCTCGGATCTCTGTATTGGCTCGGCGTATATGCGGTGGACATAATGTCCGATGAATCGTTGCTGTGAGCAAGGGAGATGCAATGTCCAAACTCGTGTGCAATCGTGCTTTTTATCGCGTCCGACTTATTAACCCCAGCTGGTAGTTCTGTTGTCATGACAGGGAAAATCATCACGGGTTTCATGGCGGCGGGTGCGTTCGGGACTCCGTATAGGAAACCGTTAGTCGTCACCGCTACGCCAAGGACATTACCTGTCTTATGGTTGTGGTTTCTCCGAATCCACGCTCTTGTACGAGGTACCGTAGTTTCCGCCGTGAACTCCTCTATCGCGACGGTCCACTGCGTCATCCGATATCTGGGGCTGAGACCTACGTTGCGAAAGTTGACAGCACGCCCGTTTGCTTCGCCTTTATTGATAACATGCACCTGGAAGGGGGCCGGGAGATTGGTGGCGTAACCAACTGCGGGGACAGTTAAATTGAGTTGTCGCTCCCAGTAACTACTTATCGGCCCGTCAAAATCGCTCACAGCGAAGATCTCTTTCTTTCTGGGTGAGAGCACTCTGTGTCTCCCTTTTACTCTGAAGCCGCGATACTCTTCCCAGTAGGTGAATCCGTCGCCGCCGTTCGGATTGGTACCAGGTCCCGTTTCGTTATCTGCGTTGCCGCTGCGGTCCGCGTCGGTGTACTGGAGGTTCCAGGCATCCGCAATTCTGTTTCTTGGGTTTCTGTCCCAAGGAATACTGAAGGCATACGCGGGTTTTCCGTACAGTCGCGCGGAAAAATTTGCGAAGGCGGCTCCATCTTTAATATCAATCTCAATTTTGATCAGCGATGGTGGCGGCCCTGTCCATCTGACGGTGAGCGTCCTGGTACCGGTAAGGAGGTCGCGTCCCTCCGCCCAAGTTAATCCGGGGGCATTGTTGCTTCGATGATGCGACCTGCTCTTGAAAAGAAGGTCGGGTGTGTTAGACCTGCTCGATGAATTCATGTAATCGCCGAGGTAAGTCGATACGTTTGATAAACTCACGACGATAAATGAACTCAAATGGTTATTAGGGTTCTGGACGCGAATATCGAACCGGAGAGTATCGCCAGGAATAGGCCTGTATCCGGTAGTCCAGCTAATATTGCTGCTTAATCTGCAGGAATAACTGATGCTGAGATCAGATGATGCATTCGCCGTAAACGGCACGACGAAGAGGCAGAAGATAATAAGGGTGCGATATAGCATTAAATGAAATCCTCCTAAGTTGTGTGAGGGGCACTGTGCTCGGTTGACAGTGTCCCTCCCCGAGAATAAAAACGTAATTTGAGCCAAAGGGTATATCCGTGAATCAATCGGATGCCTGTTGGTTCAGGTGTTTTTCGATTTTCCTCGCCAAGGCGGGATCTGTTGCGGTGAGCCGGCGGAGTGCAATCGCAGGTCCATATTTTCGCAACATCTCCATAGCCGCCTGCATCCGTTCTTTAGAAATATCGGGTTCGTCAAGAACATCACTGGGGATGTCACGCGCATCTGCAGGCGGTTCTGTCGTTGCCTCAGGCAGTTCTAGGAGTTCAGCGGGTCCATCCAAAAATTGGCGATACTCCGGGTATTCCTCCAGGATGAACTGCTGGAAGGATGCTGCTTGTTCTGCCTGCATTTCGGCGAAGGCAGCTTCTGCCTCGGCGGCGGCTTGTGCCCGTTGATCGGGTGCAAGTGGTTCTGGGGGTATGGGATCCTCCACCCATTCCGCTTCCCATGGGTTATCCGCTGAGGGCAATGTGTCCCATTCAGACAGAGGGCCTTCTGCGTTGTCGACGACAGGAGAAACTTCGGTTCCGCGTACGAGGGCGGGGATGCCCTCCCCGGCTTCTATCGCCTCAATATGGGCTTTGGCAAACCGGTCACCTGTCTCTGCATAGTGATTCCGATAGATTTCCAATGCCTTGTCATATTGTCCCAAACGTTGATAGGCTAGCCCACTCAAGTCGTAGAAGGATTCGTCGGAAAGGGCACGTGCCTCTTCATAGTAACGCACTGCGTCTTCCGGGTTGTAATACCAGATCGTCCATCCAAAAGAGTCCAGTACCCTCACGCGTAGTTCCCGCGGGAGATCTTCCATCGCGAGCAGTTTTTCGTAGGCTGCCTCGTGTTCCGGATTAGGTCCTTCTTGAACCTGGGGGTGCCGCCCGGCCCAGAAGTAGAGCACTTCAGGGTCATCTGGGTTTTCTGCGAGGGCCTGATCCGCGAGTTCTTTGATATAGTCAAGCGGAGTAGGACTGTAAGGCGTTTCAACCAGATATTGTGCGGCTTCAAACGGTGTCATTCCCGCTGTTAGAAGGATGGCCTCTTCCCGTTCTAAGAGGGCTTCCATCTTGTTTTGCGAGATGGCTCCGCTGTCAACTCCCTGATAGAGGTTTTGGCGGAACTCATCAAGTTCGTCACTTTGTTCTTGTGACAATTGACGTGCGGGTGCCCTCGTCCACGTCAAGTGCTCATGATGATGTGGATCTCTATGTGTGTGCGGATGGGCAGCTTCTGGGATGTTCTCCTTCACCGGTGCGTCCGTAGATGTTCTTTTCATGTTCCACTGGCCAGAAAAGTAAACACCAAAGTAAACACCGAGGCAGAAGATGAGGAGCAACACGGCTCCAATGGTGATACGCTTCATGTTGATTCTCCTTTGCGCGCGTTTTGGTGACGCGCGGTAGACAGGCCGCGGGAAGCGATTTGTGGACACGTTGGATCTTCGCGATTATTGCGAATTTTAAACATTTTCACCTTCTTTGGAAAGAAAAAAAGTGAAAAATCGTTATGTGCGCGAACACTGGGAATTTTAACATAAATCGGCAATTTTTGCCAAGAAATTTGGGGGTTTTGACAAAAATGTGATTTTTTTCTGTTTTCCCTTGACAAAAAAGATTTTTTGGGGTATTCTATCCTGAAGAATGAAAAACGCTCGTTTTGAGAACGAGTCGTTAAGATATGGGAGCGTGATTGGCATGAAGTCCACGGAAGGAACTCGCCACACGGAAGGTGCCACGAACGGCACGACAGATTTGACGCTTGAGGACGTGAAACAGGAACTGTATAACCGACATCACCCGAGTTTAACGTTCCTTGATATAGAAGCACACGCCAAGGCTATCCATAGGATACGCACCCTCAAGCAGAAGCATGACGTTGTGATGCTTGGGCACAACTATATGGAGCCGCTCGTTTTTGGGTTATCCGAAAAATCCGAACAGGGTGATTCACTCGGGCTGAGCATGTATGCCGCAAAGACTGAGGCGGAATACCTCATCTTTAACGGTGTGCCGTTTATGGCGGAAACTGCCAAGATTCTGAGCCCCGATAAAACCGTGCTAGTCGCGGATAAGACGGCCGGCTGTTCGCTTGCGGATAACTTCGGCGCGGAAGATGTCAAGGCGATGAAGGAACTTTACCCTGGCGCGCCGGTGATGATTTACGTTAACAGCTATGCGGATGCGAAGGCTGAATCGGATATTTGCTGCACGTCTGCCAACGCCGCGCACATCGCCAAATCGCTACCGGGCGATACGGTAATTTTTGTGCCGGATATCTTCTTCGCGCAGAATCTGGAGGAAGAACTCAAGGGCGAAAAGCGGGTTGTCTACCCCGGCAAGGACAACACCGCGCGCGGCGCAGTCTGCGAGGTGCACGAACGGTTCACTCTGGCAGATCTGGTTGCAATCCGCGAGTCGTTTGAGATTCCGAAAGGGCATTCGCTTCGCAAATTGTATGCGCACTGGGAATGCCGTCCGGATGTCCTGAAAGAAGCCGATTTTTACGGCAGCACGAGTCAGATTATGAAGGACATAGCGGAAAGCGTCGCGGGAGATGGCCTTGAGCGCGCCTTCGTCGCATCGGAGTGTGAGCTCACCTCAAATCTCGCGCAGGAGTTCCCGGCTGTCCAATTTTGGACGGCGTGCTCTGTCCGATGCACGCACATGGCGAAGGTGAGTCTCGGCAAAATCGCCACTATCCTTGAGGCACTCGACCAGGGTGCAGACCTTGGGGAATTCGAGGTGACGCTGGATGCGGCTGTCATTGACAATGCCCGCGCGCCGATTGAACGGATGTTGGAGATGAGCCAGTAGATGAACTAGTCAGCGCGCATCTATCGGATTGTGAGGGCGGGTTTCTATATCCGCCCTTTCGCTGAATTGCGAGGGACAGGCCCTCGCGCTACGTTATGCATCGGGTTGATTAAAACCGCGTAATCACCGAAACCCGATGCGCATTCCCCACATAAGCATCTGGAACGAAGGCGTAACCGAAATCCGCCCTTTCGCTGAATTGCAAGGGACAGGCCCCCGCGCTACGGGAACGACAGAGGACATCGCGCTGCGAAACGTAGGGCGAGGGCCTGTCCCTCGCCATGCCTAAGGTCCGTAAGGACCTGAATGTCTATAGCATCCTGCACCGCAGAGCATCCTAAGGTCTGTAAGCCCTTAATGTGCCGCTGCACCGAGTGTCTTGTTCCATTAAGGACCTAATGGACCTTGAAACCGGTGGCCGGCACGTTTTTCTATAGAGATGCAGGTGCTTACGGCTCTGAAAGAAGGTTTCTATTTGAGAGTGGGCGCGCTTACAAAGCGCGCCTACCGGGGATTTATGGTGGCGCGCTTACAAAGCGCGCCTACCGGCGTTCTTCATCGGCGAATTGCGAGGGACAGGCCCTCGCGCTACGTTATGTATTGCGAGGGACAGGCCCTCGCGCTACGTTATGCATCCGGTTGACTAAAACCGCGTAATCACCGAAACCCGATGTGCATTCCCCACATAAGCATCCGGGACGAAGGCGTAATCGAATTGGAAGTCGATGTTCGCCAGTGCATCATCACCGCTGCGCCGCACGCCGATGCCGAGTGCCAACCCGTTCGCGGGGTTGTCGTTTAAGCCGATGCGGTAACCGATGCGCGCCGCCACGACATCGTAAAACCATCGTTCCGCGCCGATGTGGAAACTCGGCGAGGCATCAATCAGCGGAATATGCACGTCCGCACCGAATGTTTGTGTTGTTCGCAATGCATTTGATAACGTTTTCGGTGCAATGATGTCTTCCTCCGTATCTCCAACATCGCCGTTTTCAATACTAATGTTTTCTGGTTTGACAGGTTCTTTCCAGTTCCGGTATGCAATGCCTGCACGGATGGCTATCGGGAGGTTCTCGCCGCCATCTAACACTCCCGCATTTTGCACTGAAACCCCGATTCCCAAATGGTTGTCAACGAGGTGTAGGAGGATGCCGACATCTGCCGCGACACCGTAGGAGTTCTGGATGTCAAGTTGTTGCGAGATGAGTTTCGCTGTGCCGCCGACAGACATCGCCGAACCCAACGGGAATGCGAGGGATAGCCCGGTGGCGAAGCCGCCCACCGTGACGGTGCTATCCGGCTCTTTCGTTGGCCCGATGCGTCTCTCGATTTCGGTGAAACTACCGAGGAAACTGGCACCCCAAGTGAACCGTTCGGTGCGTTGCGCGTAACCGACAGTCTGGTTATTAATGTCGGCAAACGAGAAGTGCTGCATCGCCGTGAGCTCTCTGTCGTGGACAGAGGTGAGCCCGGCGGGGTTCCAAAAGATGGTGTTAATGTCGTTGGCGATGCCAGCGAATGCGCCGCCCATGCCTGCCGGGCGGCTTCCGCCTTCAATTTTCAGGAAGGCGGCACCGGCGGTGCCGGCATTGTCATGGATAGTCACCGCCAGCGCGCTGGGGTTGTGAAGGCATAGTGCGCTGATTGCGAGGATTGCGGTGAGTATCAGTTGAAATCGTATGCACAAATTTTGCAAGGTTTTTCTCCTCTATGTGATGAGCTCGTTCCTAGTCAACCCTAGAACCGGTCAAGATCCGGCGATCTTGACCTACCGGGGTGATGAGGTCTGCCGGCATGCACCCCTTTGGGGGTAGATTATGTATCCCGCCTTGGAGGACAGGCGAATCCCGGAAGGCATCGAGCCCACCTCTGTAGTTCGGGATCGCCCGATCCCGAACCGGTCAAGATCCGGCGATCTTGCCCTACCGGGGTGATGAGGTCTGCCGGCATGCACCCCTTTGGGAGTAGATGCCACAGCCAAACGCATGGCGAGGGACAGGCCCTCGCCCTACGATGCAGTCAAGCGCGGTTGGAAACCGCGACTACCGGGCTCGTGGTGCGTAGGACGCAGTTGGAAATCGCGCCTACCGGGTTCGTGATGCGTTAATTTCTAATCAACGACAAGCACTTTCCCAACAACGTTCGCACGGTTGCCAGTGGCATTGACCGCCTCTAAACGGAAGATGTAGATACCGCGCGCGACCGGATTGCCCGCCTGATTTCTCAAATCCCATTTCAAAAGCTGGTCATTCCGAATACCCGATACGACATCGGGATAAGTCTGCGAAAGCACCATGTCACCACTCCAGTCATAGATGCTTAGCGTCAATTCCACCGTGTCGCCCATGGGCACGTTCACGTCAAACGAGAAGAACGCGACATCGCCTTTGGAGATGCGTAGCGGGTTCGGCCAGCCGAAGGTTGAACCGCGGAACGTCAGCGAGACAGACATGGTATACTTGCCGATGTCGTAAACATCGTAGTTGCCGGCGTTGTCGGTGACGCGGACATCCAGTTCATACTCGCCGGAACGCGAGGGGAGGAAATCCAAAGACCAGCGGCTCCAAGGTTCCTCTTCGGCGTTGCTATCGTCTACGGCAGGCACCGGCTCGATGGGTTGTTCGTCCGGTCCGGTGCCGACGATTTCGACGAGCCAGACTCCGGATGCTGGCACTTGTTGCTCCCTGTCTCCGATGCGCTGCGTGCCGCCCGGGTCTGTCGCTGTGCCTTCCAGCGGCAACGCCTTATCTGTCAACTCCTTCTCGCCGCCATCGCTAGTGAGCGTGGCAGTGGGAACTGTCGTTTCATAGAGGAACTCTGTCGTGATTGAATCCTGCGGCGCGAAGCCGAGGAATTCGGAGTCGTTGCCGACACTCGTCACCGTCACCTGATAAAGCCCGCGCGTGCTCAAACCTGCCGATTTGAATACTAGCGTATCCACACCGTTCTGCTGCGTCGTGCCGGCGAGCTGCGCGCCATCAGGGGTTCTGACAACAATTCTCGACTTTGCGAGGTTGACACCTAAGCCGTCGTCAAACATATTGGCTTGGATGACGACACCGCCTGTTGTGGAAATCGGGGTTGGGTAGTCCAGCGCGTTTGCATCGACTAGCAGTGGCGCGTCGTTGATGAGCAGCGTGCTGTCATCAATAACCGGCGGTGCGGTATCGTAGGTAAACGCCTTTTCATAAGGTTCGCTGGTGTTCCCCGCCCGGTCCTTCGGCGAGACGGTGATGCGATACTGGCCATCGTTTGAGCCGTCGTCTGCGAGGGGCGATGTCAACCGGAAGCGGAGGGTATCCTGCTCGGCATCCTCCACCTTACCTGAAATCGTCTTGGCGTTCGGTGAAACCCGCTCAAAGGCGAGCCAGTCATCGTCTAGGTTCTCCCAATCAATCCCAGATTGGTTATCAGTCAGTTTGACCCGAATCTCGGTGAGGGAGTTGTTTACGCCTGATTCGGAGACGACGAGTTGAATGTCCTCACTCTCCAATTCTGGTGCTTCCGTATCGTAGGTGAACGTCAAGCGTTGGACATCGCCGCTCCGTCCGGAGGGGCTAATCGGCGTAAACTCAATGGTGTAGATTCCATCTTCGGAGCCGTCTTGTGCCAGCGGCCGTGCTAGGGTATAGGTAAGTCGGGAAGCCTCGCGCTGCTGTTGCCCAGGAATGACGCTTGCGCCGGGGCCGAGCAACCGAAGCGTGGAGAGATGTTTTTCGTCTGTCTTGGCATCAGCCGACTCCAGTTCCACTTCTATCTGTGAGATTTTCTCGTTGGTGAAGGCATCTTCCGCAGGTGCGGTAACTGGTTGTGTGGAGACGACGCTCGGTAACGTGCGCGAGAGCAGGAAACTGCGCTCAAACCGCAATTCGTCGCCGTTGCCAGCTCTATCCCGTGCTTCGACACGGATGCGGTAACGTCCATCTTCTACCAACGGGTTGAGATTCAGCGTGAGTTCAGACTCGCCATCGTTGCTGAGGGCTCCGGTGATGGAGGTGCCACCGGGTGCAACCAACGTCAACGTGGTTGCGGCGAAGTCTATCCCGCTGCCGCCTGCATCTTTCAAAGTCGCCTGCACCTGCGATACGTCATCGGTGAGGATGTCGCCATCGGCTGGGACGGTGCTGACGAGATGCGGTGCTTGCGTGTCATAGACGATGCTGTGTTCTGCCGCATATCTATTCCCCGATTTGTCAACGAGGGTAACCTGCACGGTGTATTCTCCATCTTCGCTGCCATCTTTGGCGAGGGGTTGCGGCAGCGTGAGGAAAATCCGGTCTGTCTCATTATGCGTCAGATTCGCTGGCACCGTATTTCCCGCGGCATCG
>PYJE01000122.1 GCA_003635305.1 Candidatus Poribacteria bacterium
TCTATCCTTTCGGGATGCTCAATTTCTTCAACCTCCGATGCTAATTTCACAACGACTGTATCGGCGAATTTATCACCCATCCGTTGCCGCTTTTTTCCGAAGAACCAGGATAGATCTAGCGGTTGGAATATGCCTGAAAGCCGACGGACAAAGGAATCCTTGAAGGTAGCTGGCTTTCCATCCTTCACTCGGATAACCTGCAGTGAGAGCAGATTTTTGCCAACTCCCTGCCCATTTTTGAAGCCATCCATGAAAAGCATCCCTAGACCCCATAACGCAGGCAAAAGCCACGGAAACGGATGGAAAGGCCCCCGCGATAACAAGAAAATCAGAGCGAGCTGTGTAATAACCCGCGCGCCAATCCCCAAGTTGATTTTGGGACCGAATTTCCACAGGGCGAAAGTGAGGAACGCGAAAAATAACCACAAAGGCACAACTTCTAACTGAAGCAAAAAGAGCAGCAGAAGGGACGCAGCCAAGAGCGTTCCCTCGACAAAGAACGCAAACAGCCGAGACAATCGGGATGCTAATCTGAACGTTTTCCCCGCGATTTTAATAGACTTCATAACGCATATCCTTTCTTGTGTGAGAAACACCGCATCGTTTTAAAATAGAGACTCCAACTGCTAAAAAGGATAGTGAAACTTTTAGGACTTCCGCAATTGCCAAAACTCCCGGTAGGCGCGCGTTCACTCCCGGTAGGCGCGCGTTCACTCCCGGTAGGCGCGCTTTGTAAGCGCGCCGTTTAAAAAGTGGTGCGGTTTTCAACCGAATCTACCGTGCCTGTCCCGCGCAAGTTTTGACTTTGCGACAGGATTAACGGAAACTCGCGTGTCGCCCTCTCATCCTGAAGAACCGAAATCAGCGAAAGGAAGCGTCGCTAAGTTGCACGTCCATGATTCTATAATGTTGGCACCGTCACGTCTCAGTCCTGCGCGCTTGCAAAGCGCGCCTACCGGTTGCACGTCCATGATTCTATAATGTTGGCACCGTCACTGCCACCTCGCGGCCGCCGTTTTCAGACGAATCGATGACTCCCTGAATGATGACGTTGGTGAGCATCACGCCGTAAGGTTCAATCGGGGACGGTTTGCCTTCGCGCACCGCATCGACAAATGCCATATCTTCCGCACGGAATACGTCAACCGACTCAAATTCGGTGAACTCTTCGTCGTGGATTTCGCCATTTTTATCGCCGTAGACGCGCACGCCGTCCTGCGGGCCTCGCACTTCGCCGATACCGAGCCGGAGCCCCGCCTTTTTCCCCAGGAAAATCGTGCCACCGAGGGAGTCCATGTTCATGCACCAGCACGTTTTGAATACCATCCGCGCGCCGTTCTCGAACACCACCCAGCCGACACCGAAATCCTCCACTTCTGTCTCGCGCAACGCGGGATTCCACGTGTTGTGCAGGCTGAGATAGTTGGAGGTTATCCCTGACACCGCGACAGGCTTCGGATGCCCCATCAGATAGAGTGCCGTGTCCAACGCATAAACGCCGATGTCCGCAGACGCACCGAGGCCGGCTGTCGCTTTGCGAATGAAACTGCCGCCCGGATTGCCGCGCCGTCTATCTGCCACGGTTTCGACGTAGTAAATATCGCCGAGGGTGCCGGCATCAACAATCTCCTTCGCCTTTATCACCTCCGCGGAGTAGCGGAGTTTCAGGCCAATCATCAGGATTTTATCATTTTCTTCAGCAGCGCGCCACATCGCCGCAGCCGCGTCCAGCGTTGCCTCCATCGGTTTCTCGCAGAAGACATGTTTGCCGGCGTTCAACGAAGCGACGGTGGGAGCCGCATGCACCCCGGTTGGGGTGCAGACATAGACTGCCTCAATCTCGTCTATTTTTAGCATTTCGTTGTAGTCGCTAAACGTTTGTTTGATACCCCACCGTTCTTTCGCGCGTTCCAAGTTTGCAGGGACGAGATCTGCCGCGGCGATAATCTCCGCGCCCTCAATGTTCGCGAGCGTTCCGCAGTGTGCCTGCGCGATGCCACCCGCACCAATTAACCCAAGTTTGACTGTTCTCATTTCCTCTCCTTTCGGGAACCGAAGTCCCGCCTACTGATGCTGTTTTATGGGATAGAACCCAGCAGGCCCCACCTGTAGGTGCGGTTTGAAGGTTCGCGAGGGACAGGCCCTCGCACTACGGGCCCGAGAAGGCACCATCCGTAGGTGCGGTTTGAAGGTTCGCGAGGGACAGGCCCTCGCACTACGGGCCCGAGCAGGCACCACCTGTACCGCTTGGGCGCGCTGATAATGCCCGCCTACCGAAATTATCTCGTGCGTAAGTTCTATTAAATTTTAACGAATTTCCTTCTGGAAGTCAAGGAAAATTGTTTGAAATAATTCCGCGCCTGTGGTATAGTGCAACTATACGATTACATTCGCGGAGGAAACGCTTGTGAAAGCCGCACAATTCTATGGCGGAAAAGACATCAGGGTAGAAACCGTCCCTGACCCGAGCCCGCAAGCGGGACAGGTGCTCGTGCAAGTCGAAGCGGCAGGCATTTGTGGCAGTGACTTGCACGGGTATCACCATCAACCCGAAAAGCCTTTGTCACCGCGCATCGGCGGACACGAACTAACCGGACAGATTCTCGATACCGGTAGCGGCATGAACGACGCGCCCCTGCATATCAGAAAGGGGGGCCGGGTTGCGATTGAACCGATTGTCCCGTGTAACGTCTGTCCCGAATGCCTCAACGGTTACTATAACATCTGCGCCGAGTTGCGGCACGGCGGCGGCGGATTTGCAGAGTTCATGGTTGCTCCTATATCTAATGCGTATGCGTTGCCGGATAGCGTTTCAGTGGAAGGCGGCGCGCTGGCAGAGGTTTACGCTGTCGCCGTTCACGCTGTCAACCGAGCGATGGTTTCTCCGGGAGACCGGGTGGCTATCATTGGGAGCGGGCCTGTCGGATTGACAATCGCGCAAGTTGCAGATGTCGCCGGTGCTACTTCTATTGCCATGTTAGGAAAGCCGGATGGCCCCCTCCAAATCGCCTACGAAGCGGTAGGAGCCGTGCCTATCAACGTCGATAAAACGGATGCCGTTGAGGAGATTAAGGCGTGGAGTGACGGCAGAGGTGCCGATGTCGTCTTTGAAGCAGTTGGCGGCACGGCGAATACGCTGGAGCAGGCAACCGAAATAGCGGCGAAACGGGGGAGAGTCTGCATGGTAGGCGGGCATCGCACACCGCTCAGTTTTTCTGAACGGTTCGCACGAAGCAGAGAACTTACTGTCATCTGGTCCTTCTGTTACGGCAGGCGCGGTGGGAAGACAGAATTCCAAATCGCCATCGATTTACTCGCCGCCGGCAAACTCGATGCGAATCCATTGGTAACGCACCGATTCGGGCTGGACGATATTACCGAAGCGTTCGCCATCGCCGCCGGACGAGATGCACACGGTTCGGTCAAAGTGCTGGTTTTTCCTAACTAGATATTGACAGAACGTAAGGGACAGGCCCTCGCGCTACGAGGAAAAAACATTCCCCCGAATGCGGAGGGCGAACTAGATATCAACAGAACGCGAGGGACAGGCCCTCGCACTACGAGGAAAAACATTCCCCGAATGCGGAGGGCGAACTAGATATCAACAGAACGCGAGGGACAGGCCCTCGCACTACGAGGAAAAAACATTCCCCCGAATGCGTAGAGCGAACTAGATATCGACAGAACGCGAGGGACAGGCCCGCGCGCTACGATGAAAACATTCCCCCAAATGCGTAGGGCGAGGGACAGGCCCGCGCACTACGAGGAAAACATTCATTCCCCCGAATGCGTAGGGCGAACTAGATATCGACAGAACGCGAGGGACAGGCCCTCGCGCTACGAGGAAAAAACATTCATTCCCCCGAATGCGTAGGGCGAGGGCCTGTCCCTCGCCATCTCAAGGAGACAAAAAAATGGAACCTCTCAACCTACTCGTTTTTGTTGGCACCGAAGGCATCTACCACGAACATGCCGGCAACGGGCAGTTCTTAACGAAGATGCTCAATACATCTGATGATATTGTTGCCACCTTTTCGCAAGACTACGACGTGCTTGCCGATGGACTCGGCGCGTATCACGTCACGCTTTTCTATACCGATATCGGGGAACTCACAGCGGCTCAGGAGACAGGATTGCTGCGTTTTATCAAGGAAGGCGGCGGCTTTTTTGGATTACACACCGCCGCCGCATCCTTCCGAGAATCCGAGGGATACCACGGTATGCTCAATGGATTTTTCAACGGGCATAGTCCCTACATGGACTTTACCGTCACCGTGAGCGACACCGCGCATCCCATTACAGAAGGGATATCCGACTTCGATGTAACCGATGAGCTCTACTATCTGAAGCACGACGCAAGCGCATCGCACCACCTCATGCATGCGTATGACGAGACGAAGGACGAGACGCACGTCATGGCGTTTCACCACAGGTATGGCGAAGGAAGAGTCTTCTACTTCGCGCTGGGGCACGACATGGCAGTGCTAGAAAACCCGAGTTTTCAGGCAGTTATTCGCCGTGGTGCATTGTGGGCGGGCCGGCGGATTTAGCACTCATTCCCCGAAGGTCTAGCGTTTTGAACATGCTTGCATTGCGTGCTCTCGAAGTATCTCAACGATTTTGAGGGCACTCGGCCGGAGGGATTCCGCCGCTGTCCCATTGCAATCAGCAAGGAAGATGCCCTTGTCCACGTCCATCGGCAAAATCTCCGCCTCTTGCTCAACGCCATTGAGCGCGTATCGCACCCGCACGAAGGGCCCATAAATGCGGCCCTGCCAGTACGGTTCTTCAACCCTCAGGAAGTCGATGCTACCCGCGCCGGGCACGCGTCCGTCCAAGTCAATTGTCTTATAGGTAAGTTCAATATGGTTGGCGTGATCCATGATAACTCTCATGAGCATTTCTCCTGTTGATTTGGGCAAAACAAGGTTCAAGTTTTGCCCAGATCCCTGTTGATTTGGGCAAAACAAGGTTCAAGTTTTGCCCAGATATATGGACTTAATAGACACCAAAGCAATTCTTAACACAGATTGCCGGGATGATACCTTGTGCCAAAATCTCTGCATCGCGGAGAGCTCGAACGAGCGTTTCCAATTCGAGCGTCAGGTTTGGCGGGCGCGGGGTGCCTTCACTGAAAGGCGGCTGTAGCACGTGCTGCGTGAGAAACTGTCCCATATCCCTTGGATTGGCAACGCCCAACAAAAATTCGGGGATGCCATCGTGTTGGTAGGGAGGCCCTAGACTCGTTGGAGGCGGTAACGCCCGCGCAACTTTTTTGACAGGATCTAGCAGTTTCAGTCCAAAAGGAAGCGAGGCATGAATCTCTATCTCGTATACATAGGCCGGCTTGCGTGGAGTCGGGAGTGTTCTACTGCTTGAAATTGCATAGTTCCGCGCGACTCCATACGAACGTGTCAGCGATATAAACGGACTGTTGCACGTCCCGCGTGCAATGTGCTGCATCAGGCGCGCTGTTGTGGGCTCTGCCCCGGGGGCCCTCGCAGTAAACCCGTTCTCTTCGGGATTGTTCAGATACCAGTAACTGCCGATACCTACACCCCGATAGAAGATTAGCATAAGTCCTCCCTTTTTCTAATTCTCAGCTTTTGAAACTTTGAATGCTTCCCTTTATGATAAGTATAACACGAATTGCAGTCTCATATCAAGGGATTTTTGTCTGGGCCCAGGACGATGCCATTGAGCGCGTATCGCATCCGCACGAACAGGCAAGGGACGCGGCCTATAGTTCGGGAGCACCCGCTTGACCCGTTTGCGATCAGGCGATCACAAACTACAGCATAGACACGGCGAGGGCCTGTCCCGCGCAATCTCGCGCACTACAGATACGGCGGGGGACAGGCCCCCGCGCTACGGTTATTAAAGAGGAGAGTTCCTGCGATGATTCAACTAGGCGGGGGACAGGCCGCCGCGCTACGGTAACGCTCACCTTTTTCGCGCAAAATCCCAGCCTTCAATTACGCGCCTCCGGAATAACCGTTAACGTCACCCGTTTTCCAACCCGCAACACGACAACCTCAACCGGTTCCCCAATTTTCACCGCATCCAAAGCGAAGGTGTAATCGTAGATATTGGCAATCTGTTGCCCGCCAAATTCGACAATCACATCGCCGCCTCTCAGTCCTGCTTTATCGGCGGGACCGCCGGCGCGCACACCGGAGAGTTTGACACCGGCGATATCGGTGCTATAATCGGGAATAGTCCCCAAGTAAGCGCGAAGCGTGTCGCGCGAACCGCCGCCCGTTTGATGTCGCTCAACTTCAACGTATTCAGGACGTTCCGCCGCAGTCGCCATCTCTAAAACCAAGCCGTCTCCCAACGCAACCACCTGCGCCATGCCTTCATAGTTGAGCGTTTCCACATCATCGGTGGGACGGTGGTAATCTTCATGTCCACCGGTGAAGAAATTCAGCACCGGCACTTTTTTCGGATAGAACGCTGTCACATCGGTTGGAAGATACGGATCTGCCTGGAGTGTCAAATTAAAGCCGACCGGGACATTCTGTCTCTCAATCAGCGCGGGCCACGCACTTGATGAACCAACGCCTTGCAGAATCAGACTGTTATTTTCAAGCCGCCCCACCATATCAAAATTGAGATACGCGACGAGCTGCTCTAACGGAACCACAGGATTTTCAACGAAGTGAGAAGAGCCGATTATCCCTATTTCTTCCCCAGACCAGAGTGCGAAGAGGATCCCGCGCTTAATAGGTTCGGGACCAGAGTGCCTTTCTATATCGGGACCAGGGAGCCCGCCTACCGAGTGTGCTTCGTGCATCTTGCTGAGGCGCGCCGCCAATTCTAAGACAACCGCGGTGCCAGAGGCGTTGTCATCTGCACCGTTGTGAATCTGTCCCTCTTCGTCCTTCCGCGCAAGCGAACCTGTTTCACCGTAACCTAGCCCATCATAGTGCGCACCGATGACGATGTATTCAGCATCAGGACTTGGGTTTTCTGGCGGAAGCAATCCGATGACATTCCGAGCGGTTTTCTTCACTTTCTCAATCGAAACGGTGATTTTGATAGTGACATTGGGCAGCGCAAATTGCCCGACAAAATGCGGATTCTCCACATCAAGCCCGGATTGAACCGCTTTGAGTTGCTTTCCAGAAGGCGCGAACAGCGCGTTCGCCACGGTATCGCTGATGGAAGCGGCGATGATGCCGGAATCAGCCAGGCTGTTGTCAACATCCAACGGAATCAGTTTGCCAGCATTAGGCGAATTCGGGCCGGCGACAACGAGGAACGCCTTCGCACCGCGCTCCCGCGCCTGCATCGCTTTATAGCGATGCCCAGCGTATCTATTGAGCTGCTGCCGACGTTCAGGTTCAACCGCTTCGGGGACATACCGGAGCGCGACGACGATTTTGTCGGTGACATCTATCCCCGCGTAAGAATCGTAGCCTACTCCCATTTCGCCGGGGACGGTGAGTCCGTATCCAACGAAAACTACTTCGCCTTCAACTACGCCGTTGCGCGAGAAAGAGAGCGGCATAAAGTCAGTCTCCACCCCAAATTCCAATGTCTCGGCTGATTTATGCCCATATCCTGCATGCGCGTTTGGCACCGCGGCCTGTTCATCCTCGGTAGGCGCGCTTTCCAAACGCGAACCTTCCCCATCCTCGGTAGGCGCGCTTTCCAAACGCGCATCTTCCTCATCCTCGGTAGGCGCGCTTTCCAAACGCGCATCCCCTGTCTCCCGAATGAGCCAAAACCGATTTTCATTCGGAATGAGCTTCCGCCCCGCGGTGAACTCAAATTCCTGAAAATAGGCATCGGAACCCGAAGACGCGCCTACTGGTTTCAGTCCAAGTTGCGCAAATCGTTCCGCGATGTAATCCGCCGCCTGTTTCGCGCCTTCGGAGCCGGTCATCCTGCCTTCCAATGCATCATCGGCGAGGAATTCAATATGCTTCCGGATGCTGCTTTCCGTATCGTTTTTTAATCCGTAAGGCGAAGCCTTGTCCCGCGCCGTGTCGTCACTATCAGATCCCTTAGCACGCCGACTTTCCGGTGCCGCCGCAATCGCCGCAATCGCCGCTTGATGATTCCATTCCGCTAAATAGAGTTGCGAAACGTCTTGGCTGTTGCGGTTCGATGTCCAGCACAGCGTGTTTCCATCGGGTGAAAAGACTGGGAGTCCATCAAAACCGTCCGTGTGCGTGACGCGGACCGGTTCGTGCCGTCCGGCGGCATCCACCAAAAACAACTCAAAGTTGGAAAATCCGAACTTATTGGAGGCGAAGATGACATACGCGCCGGAGGGATGGAAATAGGGTGCCCAGGACATGCTGTCAAAATCGGTGAGCCGTTTCACGCGGGAGCCGTCGGTGCGCATCGTGTAGATATCGGCTTTGCTGCCATCGGGTGTGAAGTGCCGCCAGACGATGTGTTGCCCATCCGGTGTAAAGAAAGGACCGCCGTCGTAACCCGGCCGGTCTGTCAACCGTTGCTGGTTTGAACCGTCAGCGTTCATGATGTAAATTTCGCCGAAGTAGGCGGCATCCATCTCAAGCAACTTCAATTCCTGCGGTGCCAGTTTACTTTTGGGATATGCATCGCGCAGGGAGCAGAAAACGATGCGCGTGCCATCAGGCGAGTAAGATGCCTCCGCGTCGTAGCCGGGTGCATCTGTCAACTGCCTGAGGTTGCTTCCATCGCGATGAGCGGAGAAGATGTCCATCGCCTTATCGTAATCCCAACTATAACGGCGTTCCTTTCCGGACGCGCGGAACTCCAGCTCCTCTGCCTGCTTGGCAGTCGCGAATCTATCGTGGTGCGTCGAGGCGTAAAGCACTTCATCGGTGCCGGGCCGAAAGAAGGCGCACGTCGTCTTCCCCACGCCGGTTGACACGCGATGCGTATCGCCGCTCTTCAAATCCATGAGATAGATCTGGTAGAACGGGTTGTCGGGTTCACGTTCGCTTTGGAAGATGAGCGCGGTGCCGTTTTCGGAGAAGTATCCTTCCCCGGCGCGCTTGCCGCTGTAAGTTAATTGCCGAGTGTTGCCGAGAAACTGTGATTCGTCTAGCACGGGCTCGGCTGCGTCAGTTGCCGAGACGGCGAGGCACAGCGCGCAGAGCACGCCTATCCATTTTATGAAACGCATGTCATTTTCCTCCGGTAGTGGCAGCATCTACAGATACTGCGCCGCCATCTTTTTGAGGAACGCGAGGCCATCTGCGGCAAGACTCTCCGCACTCGGCGCGATGTCACGCCAAATGCAGGTTGCAGCAGCAATCTCTTTGACAGCCGGTGTAAACGACTCGATTACCAGCCATCTGTCGTAGTTCAACTGCGCCAGCGCGCCGAAAACCTCATCCCACGGGACTAAGCCGGTGCCGGGGGTACCCCGGTCGTTCTCACAACAGTGGACGTGATGCAACTGGGCTCCAGTGTTAAGAATCGCTTGCCCCTGGTTCTTCTCCTCAATGTTCATGTGGAATGTATCCAGATGCACCTTGAAGTAGGGGCTGCCGACTGCCTCGGCGAGTTTGACGGCATCCTCGGCGATGTTCACAAAATAGGTTTCAAATCGGTTCAGCGGTTCACTAGCGAGGGTTACGCCGTGCTTCCCGGCGAATTCGGCGACTTCCTGCAGGCCCTCAACGCACCAGTCCCATTCCTGCTGATTCCTACCTCTACCGACAAGTTTCCCGACGGCACTATACATCGGTCCGACGTAGGTATCGCCACCGAGTTCCGCGATAATCTCAATGGCGCGTTTGAGGTAAGCCTTGGCATTTTCGCGAACGCCCGGGTCTTCGTCGATAGGGTTCCGGTCGGGGCTCATGATATTGCATCCGATGACTTGCAACCCTGTCGCTTTGAGTGCGGCTTGCGTGTGTGGAATGTCCACCGTCTCGGGGTCGAAGATGGGAATTTCCACGCCATCGAATCCCATTTCAGCGACCTTCGGGATAAGTTCCACCGTCTCCCGGTCAAACTTATCTGCCCAGAGTAATAAATTGACACCAAATTTTGGCATTTTGTGTTGTTCTCCTGTAAAGTTGAAGTTCTGTTTTTTTGCAGGATAGCCGCAAAAATTTTCGTAATTTGCCACCCGCGTCAGTCCTATTTAGTTTAGCAGAAAATGCAATGTATTGCAAATAAAAAAAACCGCGTGGGCGCGGTGAGGCTGCGGTGCGCCGCCACTGTAGGTTGCGATCGCCTGAGCGCAACAAGCAGGAGCAGGCGATCCTGAACTATTGAACTATTAAGGACCTAAAGGCCCTTAGGGCTTTTTGCGTTGCTGCAGGCTATAGACATTTAGGTCCTAAAGGACCTAAGCGTCTGTCGTTCGGGTGCGCCTGCG
>PYJE01000123.1 GCA_003635305.1 Candidatus Poribacteria bacterium
TCTCAGAACCGAACATATTGACGTTTACCTTATCCATGCCTTTGATGTTGGGACACCACAGGAGGAGACTATCCGCGCGCTGGATGCTCTGGTGCGTTCCGGCAAGGTGCGCTACATCGGATGCTGCAACCATCAAGCGTGGCACGTCTGCAAGGCCCTCTGGATTGCCGATAGTATCAACGCTACGCCGTATATGTGCGTTCAAAATATGTATAACCTGCTGAATCGCGATTTGGAGAGCAATATGTTCGGGCTAGTGCAGGAGGAAGGGTTAGGCGTGATGGCTTATAGCCCACTCGCCGTAGGTTTACTGAGCGGTGTCTATTCGCCCGGTGAACCGCCGCCGGAGGGCACGCTGTGGGCGACGCGCTACCGCGACGAGTTTGACCGGCGGATGAGCGGCGCGACCGGACAAGTTATTTCAACGTTAAGGCGGCTCGCAGGCGAGCTCGGTAAAACGCCGGCGCAACTCGCCGTGGCATGGGTGTTGTCGCACCCCGAAGTTACCGTCGCCATCAGCGGCAGTGACACTCGCGCGCAGCTTGACGATACTCTCGGTGGTGTCGGTTGGGAATTGGACGCGGCAATTCGGGAAGAGTTGGATAGGGTGTCGTTGCCGTTCGTGCGGTTAGTTCCCGAACCGTTTTAACCAAGCACACCCCGGAATCCGTAGCGCGAGGGCCTGTCCCTCGCTAGGCCGTTCGTGCGGTTAGTTCCCGAACCGTTTTAACCAAGCCCCCGGAGTCTGTAGCGCGAGGGCCTGTCCCTCGCGAGTGGCGCGGTTTCCAACCGTGCAACCGAGGCCAGCGCGGCTGTAGCGCGAGGGCCTGTCCCTCGCGAACGTCCATTGAACGACATGGCGAGGGATAGGCCCTCGCCATGCGGATTATCGGATAGATGTCTGATTCACACCGCGGTTTGGGAGGCACCCCACGATTCGCCAGCGGCGGCAGCTTGCCGTTCCAGTTCACCGCACCACCCAAGCACCTGTCCGGCTTTGATGTGCTTGATGTCAAACCCGGTATACCGGTCTTCCAGTGTATCGCCGAGTTTTTGGGTTGCCGCCCAGCGGTCCCAGGCTATCTTCATCCAGTCATAAGGGAGGGCATCTCGCACGTCAAGATCGAGTTGCCACGCGTGCCGCACATCGGCGACAGCGGGTTCCTCGTTCGGTTCGCCTTTCCACTTGGACCAGCCGATGGACAGCGTGTTCCGTTCCCGGTTTGGCACGGTGTGCCCGGTGTGGATAGTCGTGCCGTTGCGGATGAGTGCTTCGCCTGCCTTGAGCCGAATCGCGACTTGGCCCGGCAGCGGGTCTTCGCCGTTCCAACTCGGTGTATACGGCACACCCTGGTCTTTCATCGATTGCGGTAGTAGCACATCGTGCTCAAACGGAGTCCGCCATCGGTTGTGGCTTCCGGGCACGAGTTCGTGGCATTCGTCGTCGGTTAATGCCAAGAACATGCTCACGCCGTTTCGTTCCGTGAGGGATTTCGCGTTCCGTTCTTGGATTTCCTTCCATCGGATGCGTTCGACCTCCTCGGAATACGCCTCGGGTCCTTCGCCGCGGACTTCCCGCTGCGCGAAATAGCTCTTCCCGGTCCCCCACCACGTCACGTCTCGGTGCCACCCGAGTTTATTCTCGCGATGCCGCGGATTGCACCACAGGAGCATGCCGCTCAGCGAGAGTTCTTCCGGCTGGAGCCCATGGCACCACGAACTGACGAAGTTGAGGAAATCGGCAGACCCGTGGAATTCAGCGAAGCACGGTTCATTGAAAGCAGGGTGAATAATCCCGCGAATCGCCCACGGCTCATCGCCACCCGTGCGATGGACGTAGCCTTTTGAGCAATCGATTTGGCTATAACCGTTCTCCGGGGCGCACGCCTCGGTTACCCGACGGCCCGCCTCTCGGAGAATCGGCATCCAAGGGTTATCAACGAAATCGTTGATGATAACAAACCCGTGCTCCTTCAAGTGTGCCAGCCGTTCTGGCGTGGCACCGGGGGCTGCATGTTCCGGCTTTGCGTCAGCAAAAGCGGTGGCGCGGTAATACTGCGTCTCCGCCGCCGATGATTGATTCTTGTCCATTTTTCACTCCTCCTCAAACATTGTGGCGTATCATACCAAATCTGTAGTTTGGGCTCGCTGCGCCTGAGCGAGTCAAGCAAACTCCACCTGCATAATCGAAACGCCATCCAAAAGATTCGGAAAAGAGTCCACGCTTGCGCGTTAGAGGCACTATAGCAAAACCGCGCAAATGTGTCAAATTTTGGGCTAATGCATCTCAATTGACAAAATATAACTCAGAATCGTCACGGCGAGCCATGTCGCAACGAGCACCACGCCGAACGGACGTTTCAACTGGCTTCCCGAAACGAAGATGCCGCATCGAAAAACGATGAGAATAAACAGCATCGCTGGGAATAAGAATTGGAAAAACTGTCCATCTGCCTGCAAGCCGCCCGGCGTTGCCGCTGCCGAGACACCTGCAACGAAGAGAACGTTCAGGATGTCCGCGCCGATGATGTTTCCGACGGCCAATTCGCCGTGCCCGCGCCTAACCGCCGTAATCGCCGTGACGAGTTCCGGGAGCGACGTGCCGAATGCCACTAGCGTCGCCGATATAATATGTTTCGGCACCCCGATTCTTTGCGCGATGACGCTGACACTCGGAATCAGGATTTGCGCGGATATGACGATAATCGCAATGGAACCGATTAGTTTCGCGAGGATGACGAACGAATTCGCCGCTTCGTCCTCCGATTCTTGTCCATTTTCGCTTGCTTCATCGGTGATTGAAGCCGCCCATCGGATCGACTGCCAAATGTAGAGCCCTAGTAAAACGATAAAGCCGCAGCCGACGAGTTGCGACAGCGTTCCACCTTGAGTGAAAACTCTCGCCGGTGATGTCCACGGGAAACATCCTACCACCAACAGAATCCCTGCACCTACCTGCACGTTTGATAATTTTGAAGTGAGTTGTCGGTTGAATTGCAACGGCGCGATGAGCGAGGCAAGTCCGAGGATGAGCCCCGTGTCACAAATAATCGAGCCTACTGCGTTTCCGAGTGCGAGCCCCGGTTTTCCCTGAATTGCTGATAGCACGGAGACGGCGGCTTCCGGTGTTGTCGTGCCGATGCTGACAATCGTCGCACCGATAACCGCCTTGCCCATTCCCCATCGGGTGGAGAGCACTACTGCTTCGTCAACGAGCCAATCCGCGCCTTTTCCAAGCGTGTAAAGCGTTACGACGATGATAAGGAAAAGGAACGGGCTGGCTAATCCAGTTACCAATTGTTCAATCCATTGTTCCATTCACTGCACCTTTCAAAAAAGATTTATGGAGGATAGGTTAACATACCTACTTCGCAAAGTCAAGGAAAATCGTTTCTATTTCGGATGACTACCCTGCGGCCTTCGCTCTACGAACTGAGGAACGCTTGAGATACGCGGTTAGGATTGGGTGCCGCTGTGTTTGCGGTATGCGAATGCCAAAATCGGGCGAAGTTGATTGACGGTTGTTCCCGGCGAATAAGCACCGTATCTAAAGACACGATCATAACGCTCGTACTGAGGATCCAACTGTATCAATTCTTGTTCTGGTCTCCATACGACAAACTTTGGTGCCTTGCGAGGGAGAATGCCAAATACTCGGTTCCCTCGGTAGTAAAAACCACAGTAATTTTTGCGGAATGCGGCAGTGAGTTCCCAACCTTCTATTGCAATCAAATTTTGAAGTTCAGCAACCCGCGAGTAAAATTCGCCAACGTTGCGTGCGCAAAGAGTTGAGTAGTCATACGGAAAGTCGGAAGGGATCGAATTTCTAACCCGATCTATTGTCCACGGGCCGTCAACCAAATTAGCGGGTTGAGGAGGGACAGGGTCGGGTTCAACGGGACGCGGATCCGGTGCCTCTCTATTTTCCAACTCGATTTCGGCATCTAACTCTGCATCGCCTGATTCTACGTTAGATTTCAAGAGATATGCTTCCAAATTGGATGCCGATTCAGGGTTTGCGATATCCGTTTCGCAAAAAACCCTACCGCTTAAACCGGGGGCTTTCCACCATGAAAGATAAAACCGCCAGACTTTGCCGTTCGTGATTATCGCAATGGGAACATTTATGCTATATGCATAGAAGCAGATCTGCTCCTCGTGTCTTTCGAGCAGTGCGTCCCACTTCTTGCACTCAATCAGCACCTTGGGTTCTTGCCCAGCGGCTAGAGTTAAAGCATAGTCAACCCTTTGACCGCCAACCGTTGTGTATTCTGGTAGAACCTCCCGGGACGATAAGTCGGAATCGTTCCAACCTAAATCCCGAAGAATCGGCAAAACCACATATTGTTGAGCAGTGGCTTCGTTGGATTGTTCCAAGTAATCCTGATGCTCAAGAACATGTGCAATAGTGTTCTTTAAAGACATCATTGGAGATAAATCCTCCTTGTATACGGTTTGGTAACGCGTGTATCGCGCGCTGCCTTTAAAACCGTAATCCGTTGTGTTAAAAAATATCTCCTGCACAGAATTGGAAATGATAATAAAATGATACCACAACGCCTTTTATTATGTCAAGAGAATTAAAAACTGCTTTTTTAGTTGACAAAAGGATTTTGGGGTGGTATAATTCTTGTTATTCGACACCAAAAACTAAGGGCCAGGAGGCTCTAATGTTGCAAACCGACATCATCCAAACGCTGCTGAAGGATAGCCGGTATCACCTTGAACTTTTCACGGAAGCCGAACTGGCGGCATTGCGCGAAAGAATGTTTACGCAAACGGTGGCAGGCAAACCGCATGCATTTGTCACCTGTGCTGTCCGCAATCGGCCGATGCGCCTTAAGCCGGAAGAGCTCATCCGCCAACTTTACGTGGCGCGGCTCGTGAATCACTACGGCTACACCAAAGATCGCTTGGCATTGGAGTATCCTGTCAGTTTCGGCAGAGAGACGAAGCGCGCCGATATCGTCATCGTTGACAAAGCCCGGCCGGATACCGCTTATATCATCATTGAGGTGAAAAAGCCGAACCTTTTAGAGGGCAAAGCGCAGCTGCGTTCCTATTGCAATGCCACCGGTGCGCCTATCGGGGTGTGGACGAATGGGCAGCATGTCTCGCACTATCACCGCAAAGAACCGAATTACTTTGAGGAGATTACCGATATTCCGCACGTGAACCAGACGCTATCGGATATCCTGAGCGAACGTTTCACCCTTAAAAATCTGATTCTCAAGGATAAACTTTCCATGGAGCGGAAAACCTTGAAGGACATCGTCTTGGAATTAGAAGACGAGGTGCTCTCCAATGCGGGTGTGGATGTTTTTGAGGAAGTCTTCAAACTCATTTTTACCAAACTCTACGATGAATTTAAGAGTCAAGGAGACAAAACGTTTATTGAGCGTCTACTGCGGCAGAACCTGCGAAGGCCAAGCATCTCTGACGCTCATAATGTTTCGGATGCCGCGGCTGTTAAAGCAGCGATTGAAGAGGTGCCGGACGATGACTTTCGCGTCTTGGAGTTCAGAAACACGGGGCAAACGGATGCGGAGTTGAAATCCAACATCCAACACCTTTTTGATGATGCGAAAAATCATTGGAAAGGCGTTTTCCCGGAGGGTTCAACGTTTGAGCTCTCGGACAGTCATCTCGCTGTCTGCGTCTCTAGTCTGCAGGATATAAAAATGTTCAATTCCAATCTGCAGGTGGTAGAT
>PYJE01000124.1 GCA_003635305.1 Candidatus Poribacteria bacterium
CGTGGAATGCCGCCGCCTGCGTAACACCAAATAATCTCGTTTCGGCAATTCGTCGCGCCGAAAATCGTATCCATCATCACTTTCAAATAGTGACTGGCGTGCGGGTCGCAGTGCAAATAGACGCATCCATCGGGCCTCAGCAGCCGCCAAATCTCTGCTAGGCGCGGGGCCATGAAGGCGAGATAGGCGCGCATCGATTCATCTGCTTTCGACCCCCCCCCTTCAAAATGTTGTCAAAACCCCTTAAACAATCTGCTAAATTGTCCATGGTTTCGACGAGTTCGGGGTGTCTGCCATCGTAGTAGAGGACAGATGCTTGGTTTTCGCGCGCCGCGTCGTCCCACTGCCAGATGTCGTCAAACGCTTTGCGTTGCGCTTTTGAGCTGGCGAGGAAAATGTTATAGTTGCGGCCGCTGTTGAACGGCGGATCGAGGTAGCAGATGTGGTAACTGCCGCTCTGCATCTCGCGCATGACGTTGAGGTTGTCGCCGAAGTAGAGTGCGTTTTTCATGAGTTATCAATCAACAGGGCTCGCGAAGGTTAGGCTCAGATGAGGTTTCTGCTTTAAATTTCCCTCGTTCCATGAACGGGGATTCCTCCCGCTGTCTTAAAAACTGATGGCATATCCATCGGTTCGGGGATCTGAGCCGCCGATGAGCGCGCCTGATTCAGGGTGAACCGTGATAACCTGCGCACTGCCCGGACCGCCCCAATCGTTGAGTATCTGGAGTTCGTGCCCCTTTGTCGCCAACCCTTTCTGCACTTCGTCAGGAAATCTGCCTTCTAATTGGAGATGGTTGGAGCAGACATGCGGGATTGTCGATTCCATTGGGTTCTGCAAGCTGCGCCAGCGCGGTGCAGAGATTGCCTCTTGTGGTGTCATTCCGAAGTCGAGGATATGCGTTACGAGTTGCAGGTTTGTTTGCACTTGTGTATCCGCGCCCGGCGTGCCGCATGCTATCAACGGCTTCCCATCTTTTGTAACGATGACAGGGTTCATTGTGTGACGGACACGCTTGCCCGGCATCAGGCAGTTTGGATGCCCCTCCTCCAAATGCCAATAGGTCATCCGATTGTTCAGCAGGATACCGGTATCGCCTGCGACGAGGCTAGAACCGAATCCGGATTGGATGCTCTGTAGCACACAGACGAGGTTTCCTTCCCGGTCTGCCGTGCAGAAGCAGGTAGTATCTTCGTGTGCCTCCGGTGCGCCGGCGGGGACATCAATCGCCGCGGTGCCTTGATTGATGCGTTCAGCTTGTTCGGCGGCATAAGTTTTGGACAACATGCCTTCCAACGGAATGTCTACCCAGCCCGGGTCTGCCATGTATTTCTCCCGGTCGGCGAAAGCGAGTTTTTTGGCTTCCACCATCAAATGCACGCTTTCAGCGGTGTTGCATCCGAGCTCTTGCATGTCGAACAACTCAACGATGTTCAGTTCTTGCAGCAGGATGTGCCCGCTGGAATTGGGTGGCATTTCATAGACTTCATAGCCGCGGTAGTTGACGTGAATCGGTTCAGCCCAATGCGCATGGTAATTCCCCAGGTCATCGGTGGTGAGCAGTCCGTAGTGATTCTGGCTAAATTCCCCTATGGTTTTTGCGATTTCGCCTTCATAGAATACCTCGCGTCCCGCTTTTGCGATTTTCCGCAGCGTTGCGCCGAGGTTCCTGTTATAGAGCAGTTCGCCGGGGGCGATGGGTTCACCGTTGTTTGTGAAGATGGCGCGGCTGTCGGGTTCGGCGGCGAAGCGCGTGAGTTCGCCTCGGAGCCCGTTGGCAAGCCGATAACTGATCGGAAACCCATCCTCACAGAGGGATACCGCCGGTTCAAAAACCTTCGCCAGGGCGAGTTTCCCGTAACGTTCGTGCGCGAGGAGCCAGCCATCTACGAGTCCTGGCACCGAGACGCTTCGCATGCCTTTCATTGGAATGCCGCCGGTTTTGAGATAGGTTTCACGAGTGGCGGCGCGCGGCGCGGGCCCCGTCGCATTTACCGCCGCGACTTGTCCGGTTTCAGCCCAATAGATGAGGATGAACCCATCGCCGCCGACACCGGAACCGGCGGGTTCAACTACACCGAGCGCGGCGGCGGTTGCGATGGCGGCATCGACAGCGTTGCCGCCGGCCATCATCGTCTGAATTCCGGCTTGCGAGGCGAGCGCGTGGCCGGAGGTAACCATCCCGTTTCTGCCCATGACTGAGGGGCGAAACGCTGAGGCTGTGATTCCGTGTGGAGATTGCATGAGTCTTTTCCGTATTAACCTTTGTAGTTCGGGCTTGCCTGAAGTTTTAGCACGCCAAACGTTCCCGAACGAGGACAAATCAGTGCTCTTGCCCTACAGAGACTTTGCTTGCGGACAGATATAGAAATCTGTCCTTACAACCGCGTCTATCCTTACAACCGCGCTTGTGGAGAATTGAACATCTTCTCGGCGAAGGCTTCAACATCAACGCGCGCATGCGTTCGCGCCGATTCGTTGCATGCTTCCATCAGCACCCAGGTGCCGAGGGTTGTGTCCTGCATCCATTCCCTGTCGGTGCCGTTGGTAATGGCTTCGGCGAATGCGTCAAATTGAAGTCTGTCGTCCTCAATGAGCCCGGCGTGCAGGTCCTGCAGAGTTACGTCTTCAACGCATGTTCCCGTTTGGAAGAGTTGCAGGTGTCCTGCATCTCTGCGCAGGTCTGCGTCTTCGCCGTGGAATGTCCAATGGCCGCTCCAGCCGAAGGGAGAGGCGTGTCCGGCGCGCGTGCCGGCGTAAGAAAACGGCGCGCCGTTGGCATATTCCATGAGTGCGTTGCCGCCTGCGGTTCCCCACGCCTCAATCTGTCCGAGGGCCGGGTCCCGGCGGTTATGGATGTGCGCCGTGACATACTTCGGCAATCCCTTCGCTGCGACGAGTTGATCCAACTGGTGACTCGTGCCGGCGTGAAAGAAGAGTCCGTCAACGTAGGCATCGGGCTGTCGGGAGTCGGGTCCGGTGAACAGATTCTGGCGAATCCAGAAACGGCATTCGCCTGCCAACATTTCGCCGATGCCGCCTTCTTCGCGGAGCCATTCACGCATTTTCGCCGCGGCGGGGTTCCACCGTTTGTTCTGTCCCTGCACGAGCATGAGCCCGGGGTTCGCCTTGTGCGCCTGAATAATCTCGCGGAACTCCGCCTGCGTTGTTGCAATCGGCTTGACGCAGAGGGTGTGCATGCCGAGGTTCAGACTCTCAATGATAAGTTTGGCGTGCGCCGTTGTCGAGGCGTAGATAAGGCACGCCTGCGCGTCGTGCTTCTCTTTCGCTTCCGTTATCGTTGTGTAGATACGTTCGGCGAGGTGTTCGGGGACATCGCCTTGAAGGTTGGCAACGCCTGCGCGCGCCGATTCAAGATTGATGTCAACACACGCGACAGGAGTTAATCCGTTCGCGTTAATTTGTGCCTGTAAGCGGCCGTGCGCGAAATGGGTGCATCCGACGTGGATAGTGCGGATGGGCATGTTTGAATCTCCTTCGATCGATTGAAGCGTGGCGAGGGAAACCCGCTCACATGCGCGCGTGGCATGCGAGGGCCCTCGCCCTACGTTCTGGGACAGATAACTTCAACCGCTAGTAGGCGAGGGACAGGCCCTCGCTCTATGGTTTGGGGCCGATGACTTCAACCGTTGGCGGGTTGATGAAATCGTGATATTTTTGTGCCACTTTGCCGACGGTTGCATCTCCGGCATGAATCAGCACGCGGAAACGGAAGTGCATCTCCTCACCTTTTTTGAGCGTGTAGGAGCCATCTTTGGATTTGTCCCCTTCAAAGGTGCCGCCGCCAAAGATGTTGCTTCCCATTAGCCCGTAGTTTCGGACATGCCAATACGTCGGATACCGCGGGTTAACGAGATGGTCAAACACGGCAATGCCGACGGGCGTGCCATCGACTACGCCTGAGTAATCGCACCAGTGGGCGCGCTTGCCCCAGGTCTCGCCTTCGTTGATACCGCCGAACGCGTTCTCTATCTTCCCGCCTTCAGAGGCGTTCATTGAGGGATGCACGCGGATGGACATGATGCCGCCCTCTTTGGTATCACCGAAGTGGACATCTCCAACGGAGGCGATGAAGGTTAAATCCAACTCGATGAGGGCTGCGTCTTCCGGCAAATTGTAGATGCGGAAGTGCTGCTTGTCCGCCATCAGGATGTCGCCATCGCGCGTCTCCCAAGTGTTGTCGGTGTAAATTCTGCCGACGACGGGGCCGCCGTGCTTTTCGGTGAACCCTTGATGGACAACCCGTCCTGAGTTGCTTCCTTCGCCCCAGAGATCTACGTCGTTAACTTCGCCGTAGGCGACATAGAGGGAGCGGTGATGCACGTGGTCCTTCGAGATGTCGCTCGTTTCGCCGCGCGTCACTTCGCGTCCTTCGGGCCCTAAGACTGGGAAGAAGTAGGGACGAAACTGCGCTTTGGCGTAGCGGAACGTTGTGAACGGCCGTTCGTTCAGCGTGACACCGATTGTCTCTGCATCGTCGTTGAGTTGAACGCCGGTATCGTCAGCGATGGTTCCCTCCGAGAGGGTATAAGTGCGCGAGGTGCCAGCGGCGAGGCCATCGAGTATCCATGCTAAGTGCGTCTCTGTGCCATTATCGGTGGCATCGCATTGCGCTGCGATGACATCGCCGCTCTCTGTATCGGTTAAGACGACCTCGCGGTTTGCGAATTGGCTGATGCCGGGATGGCTGCTCGTGAGGATGACAGGGCATCCATCCCGGTTATGGAAGCCCGCGTTCACGGTGAGTGTCGGGCTATGCTGATGTGCCATAAATCTCCTTTTCCATTCTTCCCAGTAGGCGAGCCCTCCCGCGTCTCGATGTTCGATGCATCGGGACAAGGATGTCCCGCCTCCTGAGATGCATCGGGACAAGGATGTCCCGCCTACCAGCGGTGGGTTAAGGGCAACCTGTCCCTCGCCTACCACGATTTGAAAACGCGTGTTCGCGTTTATCCGAGTAGGTCCGGCATGCCCCCGGTCCCTTATTTATTCGGCTGTCATAGCGAGGACCGCCTCGTCTTCAGTCTCGTAAGTCTCGAAAACGGTCATCAACCGTCCGAGGACGAGGAGGTTTCTGATGTGCGCGCCGGCGTTGACGAGCGCGGTTCGTCCACCTTTTCGGGAGGTGGTGACGTGTGCGGAAACCAGCGTGCCGAGCCCGCTGCTGTCCATCCGAGTGACAGCTTCGAGGTTAAAGAGGACCTTTGGTGCTTCAAAGTGTTCCTCAAGTTCCTCGGTAATTTGCTGTCGGAGTTCTGCGTTTGCCGCACCGATCATGCGTCCGGTGGGCCGAATGACAATGATGCCTTCTCTTTGACGTATTTCAGCTAACATTTTTCTTCCTTTGTAATGGGCGCAAAGCGAACCTTGCGTCAGGTGTGAAATGATAAAAAGTTAAAAACTGATTTTATTTTATATGATTTCTGCATTTTTGTCAAGATTTGCGTTTTTCGGTTCCAGATGCATTTCGTTATCCTGCATCTGTAGGTTGAGTTCGGCTTGTTTTCCGACAGCCTGTTCTTCTCGTAGGCGGGTATCACAAGGTTCGCGGGTGACATGCCCGGCGCGCTATGCTCCATGGAGATTATTTTCTCGGCATCAAGCGCGCGCG
>PYJE01000125.1 GCA_003635305.1 Candidatus Poribacteria bacterium
TCTTTCGGCGGCATAAAAGCCCTAAAATTTACCGTTCCTGTCCTAGGAGCGAAATGACTGCGAGAACAGATAAAACGGGTGATTTCATCATCCGGTGAAAAATTCATATCACGCCTTTCTTCGGAAAAGAAGCGGTAATGTCGCGAGAAAACTCGATAGAAAAACCGGATCGGATAAAGGGCATGTCCCGGCAATCTCGTGCTCATCAGCCAAAATTGCAACGAAGGTGACATGATTGTCCCCATAGAGGCTGACGGTAACGATGCCTCCCTCCGGTCGCCATTCCAACCCGATTCCGCCTTCCAGCGACATTATGTTGGGCATCGGCACACGAGAGTGCAGTCGATTCAACAAGGAAAGTGTCTCGTTGTAAGCCGCTTCCGGTACAAACTCAACATCGCCAACCGATGCACCGGTTTCAGCGACTTCCTCACGAATTTCCTCTAATTCTTGTTCTGCCTTATCCATTGAGAAGAAATAGAGGTCGTCTACTGAAGAACGCGCGAACACATCCTCATCAACTACCTTCTTAGAGGGTGACGTAGACGTTATAGGTCCCAACCCCACCTGGTCACGAATCCCTTGGGGGTTTCCAGTTTGCAAATTGAGTTGACTCATGATTTGCGCTCCCACACTTCTATTTGGATGTCTTCCATAAACATCCCGATGAATTTTTCGCGAATGTGGTCCCGCGCGGATTTAAACCACGTTGTCATGGTATCTTCCGCGTTTTCTGGGAAACCACGCACTGTGAAATCGGTTTGTAGCGTATGGCGTTCTTCCGGAAGCTTTATCCGATTACCCATCGCAAGGTGTAACCGCCCGTGTAAATCCGCAACGGGAAATGATGCCTGGAAATTCACGGCTTCCATACCAGACCAAAACGACTTCGTCTGAGGGGAATGGATAAACAGGTTGTAAATTTTCCCGATGTCGTCAAGCGTATCCCAGCCATCCCCATGCCTGAGTTGATCGATATAGGTTAACTCGTATTGCAAAGGAGTCACTTCGCCGATTTGCATGTTGTTGACAGTCTGGGTAAAGCGGGTATAAAACCCCTCAAATTTTTCGTAAATTGCCGAGAACCCAGGATAGCCCTGATCCGGTCCGGCCTCACGCCAATTGAACGTAAACCGGTCACGTTGCACTTGGATAATTTCGGTGTCGGTTTTATGGATGAACCAAATCCGCGCAAGATCGGGAACATTGCTAAAACGCAACTGTGCATCTTGAACAGGAACCGACATTTCCACCGCGGGAACAACCGGCGGCTGCTCTACGATATGCGCAAAACCGTCTTTCTTAAATTCCTGCCAGATTTCGCCAAGGTGTGGTGCAAGCAGCCTATCAAGCGGGTTGAAAAGCACACTCAGCACCACCTCCTCTACAGGCGGCCTCGCGAAATCAAGTTTCCTTTGCAGGGTAGCCATTATGTCTCACCTATCCTCAATCAAGATAAAGCGCGCATTAAAAAGTCACGCATGCATTAATTTTAACACAAAATCGCAGAAAATGCA
Organism: Candidatus Poribacteria bacterium; assembly: GCA_003635305.1. Lineage (GTDB taxonomy): Bacteria > Poribacteria > WGA-4E > WGA-4E > WGA-3G > AGPOR5. The sequence goes on from PYJE01000125.1 coordinate 1,518, forward strand.
AGATATTTTTTCTTATTCGGGGCGTGGCGAGGGATAAGGTTTCCCTCGCCGAACCAGTTTCTACTGCTGCTCCCAAACCTGCACGTCATGTTCCGGCGAGGCAAACGGATAGGTGCCATACTCTAGCAATGGTTCACCATTCGCATCGGTTCTTAAAATGATGTGCAACTGCACCGGAGAGGCATTCATGTCTACCCACTGCAGGAATTTGAGTTGCGAGTCATCGGCGAGCGTGATATGCCCCATCGTCCAAAGCCGCCCCTCACCGTCCGTGTATACACCATCGGTTTTCATCACCTTGTGCGGCGACACCGGCGGCAAGATGAAGGTGTCGCCGAGAGTATAGGTGGAATTGGGATGCGTCGTCGAGAGGAGTTTCCACGTCCCAGGCACCGCAACCTCAACACCGTCCTGGTTGACTACCCAGAGATGATTCCTGAGTTCTTCCATCGCAGCCGCCTCCACCTCGCCAAAAGGCGCGAGTTTGCCATCCTTGACGATAAGCGTGACCGGCGTGTAAACACCATCCCCGTTTTCGTCAAAGGAGAATGTGCCTAAAACCGTGTCCAAGTCTTTGATGTTCGCCATCGCCTGTTGGATGGCAGCGGCATCGGTTGCGCCTGCATCGGCTATCGCTTTTGCTAAGATATAGACAGCGGCATAAGACTGCGCAGCGAAGACATTCGGCTCATCCCCGTATTTTGCGCGATAATTGGCGACGAATTCCTGATTGCCGGGTGTATTCGCAGTGCTACTCCAACTCGTGAACGCGATTGTCCCCTCGGCAGCACCGGCGGCACGCTCAATCTCGCTGATAGTCAGCGTGAGACTTGAGATAAACGGCACTTCAAACGGAATGCCCAGCTGGCGCGCTTGGATAATCACCTCCGTCGTCTCTGTCGTCTGCGCGGAGATGAAGATGGCATCAGGATTGAGAGCCTTTATCCGCGTCAATTGTGCAGAAAAGTCCCTATCGCCGAATGCAAAGGTTTCGGTGGCGAGAATCTCAACGCCGTTTTCCTGCAGTGCCTCTTGCAAGACTTCATCGCTGCTCTGCGCGAAGACATCGGCACTATCATAGAGCGTCGCCACGCGCTGATACCCTAATTTCGCCTGCGTTTCGGCGACTCCGCCGGGGATAAGCCTGTCAACGGTAAGACTATTGCGGAAGAGGAACTCACCGAGCGCGCTAATACCCCGCGCAGCAGAAGTCGGACTTAATGCTACAACGCCGTTTTCTTGCGCAACCGGAAACGCGGCACTGACTACCGTCGAAGTCGTCGGACCGAGGATAGTCGTCACGCCATGTTCCTTAATCAGTCTCGTATAAGCTGCAATGCCGCCTTCTGGGGTGCTGCCGCTGTCTTCAACGATAAAGGACAACGTCGCGACGCCCGCATGGAGAGCGTTCAGTTCCTCGAGTGCCAATTCGGCCCCTCTTTTCATCACGAGCCCGCTCGTTGATTCAAAGGCCCCTGTCAAATGCACAGCCATCCCGATGGAAACTTCAGCCCCGGCCCCTATCCTTCTATGCGGTGCCTCCGGTGCCATGACGTTCTGGATTCTATCGCAGGCGGAAAATCCCGCGGCCAGCACGATGAGGGCAAGTAAAAACGCGAGTTTGGTTATGGGTTTGATTGTCAAAACGGAATCTCCTATAAACATTATTAGTGGCAGGGACATCCCTGTCCCGATACGAACCACATCGAGACCGGGAGGGCTCTCCTACTGGTGGATGTCTTTGTCAAGACCGGGAGGGTTCTCCTACCGGGGTATCGCTACCGTCGAAATGAATCACTCACCATTTTAAGGACAGTGGGTAAGATGAGCGGGTCAGCGAGTTCGCAAACGCCGGTGATTCTGCTCGCTCTGCCCCACGTTGCAGCGAAAAAGACGAGGCCGTCGCCATAGACGTTGACGGTAATTAGCCCCTTTCTCGGTAACCATTCCATGCAGACTGCGCCATCATCCAAAATTTGCAGTTCGGGGAACGGGAGGTGCCGGGAAAGGCGCGCCAGCACGGAGAGTGCTTCTCCATACGCGGTTTCCGCGACTGGCTTTCCATCTGCTTCTGTCCTTTCCTTCGCTGTTTCGCGCAAGTCATCGAGTTTCTGCCGTCCTTCTCCGCGCAGCGATACCTCGTCAAATGGGGAGTCGTCAAAGGGTAATTGCATAAGGTTTTCTATACGCATCGGCATCGGCAGGCGCGGTTTGAAACCGCGCCTACACGGGTATTGCGGCGTTAGACGTTACACACATTGAACGCGTGTTGCATCGCGGCGATGGCATCGCCCTTGGGCCCGAATTCGTGTCCTACGTAAAGGTCATAGCCGGTCTTCGCGATGGCGCGCATTACGGCAGGATAGTAGATCTCCTGCTCATCATCCAAATCATGGCGGCCGGGGTTGCCCGCGGTGTGGAAATGCCCGATATAGTCACTGTAATCGGTGATGTTGCGGATGAGATCCCCCTCCATAATCTGCATGTGGTAGATGTCGTATAGCAACTGCGCTCGCGGCGAACCGACACCTTTGCACACCTCCACACCCCACTCCGTCTTATCGCATTGGTAATCCGGGTGGTTTACCTTACTATTGAGCAGCTCAATGCAGAGGTTGATGCCCTTCTCTTCGGCGGCTTTGGTGACGCGCGCCAACCCTTCTATGGTGTTATCGCGTCCCTCCTCCTCCGATTTTCCTTCGCGGTTGCCGGAGAAGCATATAAGGCCGGGGATGTCGTTCGCGGCGGCGATGTCGATATTCTTGAGGATTTCGTCCTCGATCCTATCGTGGTTCTCGCGCTTGTTTAGGCCATCGGGCAGCGAGGCATGCCCGACGATAATTGCGACGCGCATGCCGTGGTCCCGGACGACGGGCCAGAGCTCCGCGGGGAGCATTTCAACGGATTTATAGCCGATTTCGGCGGCTTTGCGGATGACATCCACGGGGTTTTCAGCCCCGCGGCTGAACCCGCCAAAACAGATGGATTGGTTAATTGCCATGGGTTCTCCTTTTGGTGCGCGCTTACAAAGCGCGCCTACCGGATTGTGCACGCCGATAAAGCGTGCCTATGGAATTATGCGTGCTTCCAAAACGTGCCTATGAAATTGTCTGCGCGCTTACAAAGCGCGCCTACGGGGTTGTGCTCAAACGAGTGCCCATCTACTGGTAGGAGAGACCTCCCGGTCTCGATGCACGCAGCATCGGGACAAGGATGTCCCTCCTACCGGGAACATCCGCACAAGGATTTCACGCCTACCGAAATTACACCACTACGCTGGGGTGGCTGAAGCCTGAAGCCTACAAATCAACGGCTTTGCCGGTGCGGAAGGAGGTGCTGGCGGCGAGCATGATGCGGAGCGTCTGCAATGCGTCGCTATAGGACGACAGGATTTCTGAACCGTCGCCGCTCTTCACTGCGTCAATGAACACCCTATCCCGGTCTTGCCCACCTGCGCTGGACAGTTGTTCTGTCTCACCTTTGCGGTTGAAGTTGTTCGGTCCGCCGACGGTGACAACGAGCCCGCGGCAGAACACTTCCAATTGGACGCGTCCATAGCCCGCCATCGCACATGAGGAAACGATGTTGGCGACGGTGCCGTTTTGGAATTCAATGTTCACCATGCTAATGTCGTCAACATCGTAGTTGGGAATATCTGTCATGCTGCCGCTGGCGGCTACTCCGTGGACAGTCTTTCCATCGCTACCGATGAGGAATCGGGCGAGGTCGAAGATGTGCGTTGTCTGTTCGACGTGTTGTCCGCCGGATTGCGCGCGGACGCGCCACCATGGGGTGCCGGGCAGGCCGCCTATCCAATAGCCGAGGGCACCGAGGATCTGCGGTTCTGCATCCAGCATCGCCTTTGCGTTTTGCGCGTTGCCGCCATAACGCCAGTGGTAGCCGACACTCGTAATCACGCCGGTCTGCTCAATGTAATCGTTGATGACCACGGCGGGTTCAAGTTCCGAGTGGATGGGTTTCTCGATGAACATGGCGATGCCGCGTTCGCAAGCGATGCGTTCTTGTTCGCCGTGTGCGAACGGCGGCGTGCAGATGTAGACTGCGTCCAATTCTTCCTTGTCATACATGACGCGGAAGTCGGTGTAAGCGTTGCCGCCGAATTCCTGGGCGCAATCTTTGGCGCGGGCTTCCGAAATATCGCACATCGCCGTGAATTCGACATCCTCAAAGTTGTCATTGAGGTTGCGCATGTGCGCACTCGCCATGCCCCCTGTGCCGATAAAACCGAGTTTTACTTTTTCCATAGTTTCTCCTCTGAAAATGGGTGAAAACGAAATTTGTTAACGTTATACAGATAGTTTACCATAAAAATAACGTTTATTGCAAATAGTTTTAACAGCGGGCAATGCCTTTTATATGAAATGAACTTGATTCGCCTTGTCTCTGTAGGGAAACCAGATCTCCCGAA
>PYJE01000126.1:0-11562 GCA_003635305.1 Candidatus Poribacteria bacterium
GAACGCGCGAGAGCCAGCAGATTCGCCGCAAGTCAAAGCGAAATGCGGCATATGACAGATAGTGAGATTTATGAAATCGGCGCACAAGTCCTGACTGATTCCCTTGGAGCCGCTGGTTCTATCCGGTTTTACCTTCACCATTTCAAACACGGGAACCACGGCGATTCCGCCGCGGTTTCCTCTCAGGTGCCCGCGCTAGAGAACAGCGCGCGTGTTACGTCTGGGCAGCAGGCTCCCGCGGCTCCACCGACTCCCTAGCTACAAGAAGTAGCCGGGCCCGAACAGCCGCCCGCGAGTCCAACGAAACCGTAAGCCTTGAAAACGTCAAGACAGGCTGACAAGACAACGTCACCTGCCAAGTGGTAGCGATACCACCGCTAGGAACAACAAACAATGAAAATCGCAAACGCCCCTTGTTCTTGGGGAGTCCTTGAATTTGATTTAGCCGGCGAAGCCCCCGGCTACGGGCAAGTGTTAGACGAAATGCGCGCCATCGGTTACACCGGCACCGAACTCGGCGACTGGGGGTTTATGCCGACAGATTCAGCGTGCCTGCGCGACGAACTCCACGCGCGCGAACTCACGCTGTTAGCCGCCTTCGTCGCAGTCCCGCTCGCCGAACCCCATCTGCATGACAGGGGTGTGGAGGCAGCATTGCAGTATGCCCACCTGTTAGTAGAAGTCCAAGGCCATCACTCGTGGGGGCCCTACATCGTGCTTTCAGATGATAACGGGACATCTGAGCTGCGCACCCGCAACGCCGGCCGCATCCGGACTGAACACGGGTTGACAGCGGAGGAATGGACGTTTTTCGTTCACGGTGTGCAATATATCGCAGACATAGTGCGAGAAGAGACAGGGCTCGGCACCGTTTTTCATCCACATTGCGCGGGGTATATTGAGACACCGGCGGAGGTAGACAGGCTGATGCAAAACACATCATCAGAGCTGGTCGGACTATGTTTGGATACTGGGCATTATCGGTTTGGCGGTGGCGAACCGTTGGAACTTTACACTCGCTATGCGGAGCGCGTCTGGCATGTCCATTTTAAGGATTGCCATCCGGAGATTGCTGCGCGTTCGCGCGCGGCGGAGTGGGATTACTTCGCGTCTGTCGGCAACGGTGTCTTCTGCGAGTTGGGGCAAGGCGATGTCGATTTCCCGGCAATCCTCGCCGCGTTGCGCACGCAGAATTATGACGGTTGGATTGTGGTGGAGCAAGATGTCTTGCCGGGGATGGGCAGTCCTCGTGAGAGTGCTTCGCGGAATTTAGCGTATTTGCAGTCGGTTTTGAATCAGGATTAGAGGAATTATCAGGATTACCACACACCTGCAGTCACCGTCTACCCGAAAATGTTGACATCATCTTGGACAAGTCTTGCCGCGGCGTGACAGGAACATTGCCAGCGGAACATCAGGAGGAAAGCCGCTATGCCAAAATCTAATAAATATGAGATGCACATCAATCTCAACATCCTCAACCATCTCGGACTCAAACTTTACAGCAATGCCCCCGCGGTGCTCGCCGAGGTCATCGCGAATGCATGGGATGCCGATGCAACGCACGTCGATATTGAAATCGCCGACGATAAAATTACCATCACCGACGATGGACACGGCATGAACGAGGCGGATATTAACGAGAAATACCTCAACGTCGGTTATGAACGCCGCAAGGCAGAACCGGGGCAAACGGCTAGGTATCACCGAACCGTGATGGGACGCAAGGGCATCGGCAAACTCTCCCTCTTTTCAATCGCGGATACGGTTGAAGTCCAAACGGTTAGAAACGGTGAGAAGAATGGGTTTGTGATGTCTGCTAAAAACATCGCATCCCAAATTCAGGATTTTCCGCAAAACGGGGATGGAAACACTTACTATCCCGACGCGTTGCCTGCATCCGAAGTCGTTCTCACTAATGAAGGGACCCGAGTTGTGCTGACAGGGTTAAAGCAGCAGGTATCCAAAACACCCGACACGCTGCGGAAGCAGCTGGCCCGTCGTTTCTGTGTCATCGGCACGGAATACGATTTCAACGTCGTGCTGCAAGGTGATTCTGTCAACGGCGCGCCGCCCGAGCCCTTCCGAACATTGGAATATCTGTGGTATTTCGGCAGCGAGAGCGCGCCGTATGTGGAAATCTGCGATGCACACAAACTCGCATACGGCGAACGAAGAGATGGCATCGTCGTCACAGCGAATGAAAATGGCGATGAGACAACTCGCTATCACGTCACAGGATGGATTGGCACTGTCCGAAACACTGCCGAACTCACCGATGGCGAGGAGAACCTCAACAAAATCGGTGTCATGGTTCGCGGTAAACTCGCACAGGAAGACATCCTCGCGGATGTGCCGGCGGGAGGACTCTACACCAAATACCTCGTCGGCGAACTCCACGCGGACTTTCTCGATCTGGATGATGCAGACGACATTGCTACCAGCAATCGACGCGAACTTCTCAAGGCAGACCCGAGGTACCAGGCACTTCGGAACTGGGTGAGAGAAGAATTGCAAAACATCCAGCGGCGGTGGACAGAGCTGCGTAACGAGCAAGGCGAACGTGAGGCGCGGCAAATTGAGGTAATCGACGGCTGGGTCCGAGGCTTGAACCGGGGCGCGCGGCTGCAGGCAAAGTCACTGCTCGGAAAAATCGGGCAACTCCCACTTGATGCCGACGACAGAATCGCTCTCTATCAGCAAGGCATCTTGGCGTTCGAGAGCCTCCGCTACAAGGGTTCGCTTGACAAGTTAGAGCAAGTATCGCCGGAAAACCTTGACGCGATTACCGAGGTTTTCGCCGAATTGGACGATATTGAGGCTTCGCTGTATTATCGCATCGTTCAAGAACGACTCCGAATCATCAAGGCACTGCACACACAAGTGGCAGACAACGCAAAGGAAAAAGTTGTTCAGAAGTATCTTTACGAACACCTCTGGCTGCTCGATCCTTCGTGGGACCGCGCTACTGAAACGCCGTTGATGGAGCAAAACATCCAAAGCGAATTTGCGAAACTTGATGCAGGACTCACGGCCGAAGAGAAACGGGGCCGTTACGACATCAAGTATAAGATGACATCGGGGAAGCACGTTATCATTGAACTCAAACGTGCCAATCGGGTATTGGATGTGTATAGTCTCCTCGCCCAAGTCGATAAATACAACAATGCGCTGCGAAAACTGGTTCGCGCAACTGGAAAGGACGAACCGGTGGAGGTTGTCTGCATCGTCGGGAAACCCCTCGCGCAGTGGACAGATGCGGAACAGAAGGAGCAATCCAAACGGATGATGGCTGTCCAAAACGTGCGCGTTGTCCTCTATGACGAACTCATTGAGGATGCCTATCGGAGTTATCAGGCGTTTCTAGACAAAAACCGAGAAGCAGGGCGTGTCTTTCGGCTCATCCAAAACATTGAAACCGACGCGCAACGCGCGAATTAGGAGACTGCCCGGATGAACCAAACCGCTAAAATCAACGTCGGCGTTATCGGCGCAGGACGCATCGGCACACTGCACATTGAACACCTCGCGCAAAACATCCCCGATGCCGAACTCGTCGCCATCTGCAGTTTAGACCGGGGGCGCGTGGATACCCTCGCCGCGCAGTTTAACCTGCCGAAGGTGACGAACGACTACACCACTATATTAGCCGATGCACAGATTGACGCAGTGATTATCTGCTCCTCAACCGATACGCACGTCCAGATTAGCCAAGAAGCCGCCGAAGCAGGCAAACATATCTTTTGCGAGAAACCCATCGCCTTCGATCTGGCGCAAATTGACGAAACCTTAGCTATCGTAGAGAAAACCGGCGTGAAGTTTCAGGTAGGCTTTAATCGCCGGTTTGACGCGAGTTTCCGGCGGATACGCGAGGCTGTTGCCGCTGGCGAAATCGGTGAGCCGCACATCCTGCGCATTACTAGCCGCGACCCGGGCCCGCCGCCGATTGAATACGTCAAGGTATCCGGTGGCCTCTTTCTGGACATGACTATCCACGATTTTGACATGGCGCGCTACCTCATCGGCGATGAAGTCACCGAGGTTTACGCTACCGGCGGCGTGCGCGTTGACCCGAGTATTGGAGAGGCAGGCGATATTGACACCGCTGTCATCACCCTAAAATTCCGCAACGGTGTCATCGGCACGATAGACAATAGCCGAGAGGCGGTTTACGGCTATGATCAGCGCGTTGAAATCTTCGGTTCAAAAGGCATGGTGACGGCGGCAAATCCGTTGACAGACACCGTCACCTTCAGTGACAGCGCGGGCACCCGTGCCGCCTCGCCGCCCTATTTTTTCATAGAACGCTACAAACCGGCATTCCTCGCCGAATTGCAAGCGTTTTTGACATGCATCCGCGAGGATACCGCGCCGTTAGTGACAGGTGAGGATGGGCGTGTGCCTGTCGTCATGGGCTTCGCCGCGATGCAATCGCTGCGCGAAAATCGGCCGGTGAGGTTGGATGAAATTGAGTAGAGGAGACTGCTGCACCGTAAGCCTTTACTATTTCTGCTTCGGTTCAGAATATCAGGCACTTCGCGCGTGCCTAGGTCTCGCCACTACCCTGACAGTCGAAGCGCGCGAGGGATTTTTGTTCCGCTTCGGTTCCCTCACAATTACGAACTTACCGGTTTTTGCGGCTACGCCTCTGGACACCGCGGGCTTTTTGCTTGCCATTTAGATTCATCTCCTTGTAGAGTAGTTAGGTGGTATTCTCATTATATGATAACAAGTTTCCACCAAGATGTCAACCTATTTTTGCACTGTGGAAGTGACAAGGTCCGGTTATTTCTGTTCCAGCAACTCGGCGATGTCGTTCGGTAACTGAATACCATGTTCCTGCTTAAAGCGGATAACATTTTCATAATCGGTCTGAAATGCATCGATGATATCCATATCCCTTTGCATTGCAGCGGTTAGGTCTGCTTTGGCCTCTTGCCAATTTTGCAATTGCAACCGGACGATACCGCGGCTGTAATAGGCATTGGCATCATCTGCATCCAGGTCTACTACTTTCGTGTAGTCCTCAATAGCCAATTCCAATTCGCCGGTATAGGAATAGGCAGTGGCTCGGTTATAGTAGGCATCGTGAAGATCGGCGTTCAGGGTTACCGCCCTATCATAGTCCTCAATAGCCAAACCAAACTCCTCTTTCAAGAGGTAAGCAGTGGCGCGATTGTAATAGGCATCATGAGAATTGGAGTTCCGGGTTATTGCCTCGTTGCAGTCTGCAATGGCTAACTCAAACTCGTCTTTGAAGAGGTAAGCGGCACCGCGGTTGTTATAGGCATCGGAAAAATCGGGGTTCCGCGCTAGTGCCGCGTCGTAATCTTTTATGGCGGAATCCATGTCTTCCACCGCGCGCTCCCGGTTTTCTGCGTCCCCATAAATTTCGGCTCTCAGCCCATAAGCAAGCCCACGGTTGTTGTAAGCGTGAGCATCATCAACCGTTAACTCAATTGCCTTAGTCAAGTGCGCGATAGCCAGATCGAACTCTTCCTTACTTCTGTAAATCAGCCCTCGTCCGGTATACGCCCTTGCTTGAATGTGACTCTCCGGCTTTAACGAGAGAACTTCGTCGTAATAGCCGAGGGCATCGTCCCACTTGCCTTCTTGATGCGCTTCAATAGCGCGATACAAGTAAGCCGCCGGATCGGATTTTATCGACTGCCTATTTTGGGCATTGAGGCGCGCGAAACCGTCAAAATCAGGAAACAGAGTTCCCTCACTAATCCCCGATAGTTGCTCTAAGGACACTAGGAGCTCGCGCTTGCTACTTTTGAGGATGATGCATTCTGCCGCAATGTCAATTTGGGCACCCCCAAAGATGAACACCGATTGCTGCGCGATGATGCGGTTGTTCTGATGCTTGGGCTGCCACTGATAGAGTGGATACCTACCCTCGTCATCCTCCGCGAAAAAGGTGTCAATATCCTCGGACGCTAGCAGTTCGTGTGCCACGCTCTTAAAGCGGACAGGCTCGTCAACACGAACAGCAAACACCTTTCCGTTGGCCTCATCACCACTAGCACTCTGCTGGCAGGCAAACCAGAGCGCGATGAAGGCATTCCGCGTGAAGTCAATAAGGCATGTCGCCGCACCGTAGTGCTGGAGTTCTGCCAGCAACTCCAAGTCGGAACGCTGCTGTCCATCCCGCAAATCGTGTCCCAAAAGACGCGCGCGTTCTAACAACTCCCGATTCACCTTGCGGAACTCGTGCGGTTTCTGTTTATCACCCTCCGGTAAACGGCGATAGGCAGACGCTTCCAATTTATACGACTGCTTAGATACACCGCGAAACAGATATTTCCCATCGGTGAACTGTTCCGCCCATGCCACAAACCCACGCAACGTCTTAATCCTGCGTGATATTTTTCGCGCCATGCCGCCTACTCTCCGCCGACTTCCCCAACCTCAATCTCAATCTCATCGCGGTTGCGGATGCGCTCCACCAACCCATCGCGGATATCGACAATCCGATCTGACACATCAAGCATCTTCAAATCATGCGTTGCAGAAATGACGGTAACCCCCTGCTCGTTGTTCAACCGCTTAATCAAATCGATGATTTCACGCCCGGTGATGGTATCCAAGTTTGCCGTAGGCTCATCGGCGAGGATAATACTCGGGTCGTTGGCGAGGGCCCTCGCAATCGCGACGCGTTGACGCTGTCCACCGGAGAGCTCATCGGGCAAGTGATAAATCCTGTCGCCTAACCCTACCATATCCAGCAGTTTTTCTGCCTTTTCGTTACGCGCTCTTTCGGAAACGCCCGCGAAAATCATCGGCAGCGTTACGTTCCCGTGCGCGCTCCGCACATGCAACAAGTTGTAACTCTGAAAGATATAACCGACGCGGTGGCACCGAAACGCCGCAATCTGCCGTTGCGAGAGTTGCGACATATTCTGTCCATCAATGTAAACGCGCCCCTCTGTCGGCCGGTCTAACGCGCCAATCATGTTAAAGAGGGTAGATTTGCCGGAGCCGGAGGGCCCCATCAACGAGATGTATTCCCCGCGCAGAATCTCAATGTTGATGCCATCTAACGCGCGCAGGACGTTCGAGCCCATACGATACTCTTTGACAACATCCTCCGTTTTCACAACGATATCAGCCATAGTCTTTTCCTTTGTAGAACCTTGAGGTAGACAAGTTTCAGTCATCGCGTCGCATCCGTGCGCGCTTGCAAAGCGCGCCTACCGAGGAATGGGAATGTGTCTATACCTCGGTTCGCATCGCTTCTGCAGGCGGGAGTTTCGCCGCACGCCACGCCGGAAACGACGAGCCGATGACAGCTAGAATCATGCCGAGGATGCATCCGAGCAAGATGACAACTATCACGCCGAGTTGCATCGCGCCATCTTCAGGCTGCGCAGGCAACAACGGAAAATAATAGAACAGATCCAACCCGTAATCTTTCAGTCCCAAGAGAATCGCACCGAGTGTGCCAATGAGCGCACCGATGAGCGCGCCAGAAAACCCCTGAAACCCCGACTCCAGCAGGAACAAACGGACGACGAACCCATCCAACGCACCGAGGCATTTCATCGTGCCGATTTCACGGAACCGTTCTGTCACCGCCATCAGCATCGAATTCGCAATCCCGACGACACAGACGATGAGCGACATGACGATGAGCCAGATGTCCTTTGTGGAAATGCCCTGCTGCGTTGTCTCTTCAAACGTGTTAATTTGCGATTGCCTGCCGCTCTCCTGTAGCGCGAGATTAATCTCGTTGTTCGTCCAAACGGAGACGAGAAAAGCGATGCCGAGCGTAATGCCCGCTGTCGTGATAATCGAACGCCCAAAACGGATTTTCAAACTTTGAAAACTGATGCGTAGCGATTCAACGAAAGGGAGATCGATTTGTTCTTCAATAGGTGCTCTCTGATTCAAAGGTATGCCTCCTTCACTTTTTCTTCCGCCTATTGTATCAAATTTGCGATTTAAGTTCAAGTTTTAACGCAAGATTCGCAGAATGCAGCTGCTGCCTTCGTCAAACGTTCCTGTTCCTCCAAATCGGTGCGTCTCCAAGAGGGTGTCAACTCGGAAAGGGAAACGTTCATGACACGGGAAACGTCATCTAGGTAATCCCGGAAATCTGGGTAATCCTGCTCCGTTTTGGCCGTTGATTTTTCTCTCCATCTCCGTTATACTGAAAGTATGTTTACGCCAACCACCAAAACCGCTCTTGTTATCTGTGTCTGGCTGTTCTGTGCGACTGCGCCGCTTGCCGCGCACGATGCCTTCTATCCGCACCATCGCGAGGATTTTGACAGTCTGACACGTCGCCGCGAATTACAAGGCACCGTCCTGCTGATAACCGCGGGGTTTCTAGGACTCCTCGCAGGGCTCGTCTACTTCGGTTTGCGCAAAAGCAGCACCGTTGACGATGCCCCGGCGCAGACGCAACAAGCGCGTTTAACAGGCACGGCAAACGAAGCAGCCAGAGCCGCGCAACGCATTCTCAACGCCAACGGCAGTATTTCAGCGGCGATGGAGCACGCGCTCGCTACTTACGCGCAAGCAGCAGGGGGAACATGGAAACCCAGTGCCGACGTGCTAGGACACGCAATTCGATGCAAGATTGGAACTGATGTCGTCACCCTCAACATTGATGCCCAGTGCATTCGCTTAAAAGTGGAAAATGAACAGGCGAGCACAACTGTTACGTTGAAGGTTGAACGTTCAGAAGAGGAGTAGCGGAAGAACGCGGCGCGACTAGCCGATTGATAAGCGAGGCACTATACCCCGCGCCGAACCCGTTGTCAATGTTAACCACAGTAACACCGGAAGCGCAGCTGTTAAGCATCCCTAACAGCGCGGCGAGCCCACCGAAACTGGCACCGTAACCGACACTCGTCGGCACGGCGATGACTGGACACTCTACCAACCCACCGACGACACTCGGCAACGCGCCTTCCATCCCCGCCACCACGATAATCACGCGGGCGGCAAGCAATTTTTCATAACTGCCCATCAACCGGTGAAGCCCAGCCACGCCCACATCGTAAAGCCGTTCCGGACGATTGCCCATCATCTGCACCGTTTCCACCGCCTCCTCCGCCACCGGCAAATCGGAGGTGCCCGCAGAAACCACTAAGATACCCGCAGCCCCTTCCTCATCCGACTGCGAGACGGTGATAGTCCGCCCAAGCGCGTTATAGCGCGCCTCCGGGTTAATCGCCTTCACTGCCTCATACATCTCCGGCGCAGCACGAGTAGCAAGAAGCGGATGCCCAGCAGCGAGAATCCGCTCGCTAATCTCCTTCACATGCCCAACCGTCTTCCCCTGACAGAAAATGACTTCGGGAAACCCCGTGCGGAGCTGGCGATGATGGTCGATCTTCGAGAATCCCAAGTCTTCAAACGGCAGCGTGCGGAGCGCGCGCAGCGCATCGTCCACTGCAACCTCTCCACATCGAACCGATTCAAGTAGAACCTTTAATTTTTCAACGTCCATCGTATACCTAATTGCCACACGCGATGCGATTTCAGTAGGAGGGACATCCCCCACTCTGTAGAGCAAGATCGCCTAATCCTGCTCGGATCCCGATATGTCGAAAATCGAAACAGGATGACATCCCCTACCGAAATCACGCCGCATGGGAAGTTGGCAATCCTTAAGCGTCCTCGGTTGCTTCTTCCCCGTCTTCCTGTGTGCCGCCGATGCCGGGGAGGGAGCTGGCGATTTTGGTGCGGACTTCAGAGGAGACTCTGCGCCCGGTATCCACCGCGCCCTTTACCTGCTCGCTAGCATCGTGAAGGCGTTCTTTGCCTTGCGTAACCAGGTCTTGGACGTTCTCCCGGCCCTGTTCAACGAGGTTCTGAACGTTTTCCTTCGCGCTTTCGGATGCCTGGTGCGCGAGTTCGACGGTTCGGTTCTTGGCTTCAACGGAGGAATCGCGGATTTTCTTCCGGGTATCCTTGCCAGGGTTCGGTGCATAAAGCAGGCTGATAACCGCGCCGGCGAGGAAGCCGGTAAAAAACGCGAAAATCATCGCGAGCCCGTTGTTCTGTCCATTGTTGCTCATTTTCTTTTCCTTTCTTTGAAGTTAGCGTTCATTTTTTTCAAAAACGTGTGGACACCCTTGTTCACGCGTTTAGTGGTTCGGTAGACGTGTTTCCCGGTTCGGCGTTGGAGCCGGTTTGATACCCTGCGGAGCCTTCTCCGGGCACGCTTGCCCGATGCCGGCGCAAGGAGCAGCATCAACGCGGAGCCGATGAGCCCGCCTACGACAAAAATTGCGAAAACGCCCGTATATGAAGACGACTTTTGGTTATCCATCAGTTTCCTCCGCTTCCGGTGCGTCTTGCGCATGCGAGGCGCGGAAATTCTCCCACCCCGCTTTGATACCCTGCCACAAACTCACAATATCGGCTAATGAATGTGCCAGCTGGTTGCGGAAAAACTCCGCTTGTTCCAGAGTCTCCCCAGAAAACTGACTCGCTTTTTGCACGAGCGATTCCAGTTCCTGAAGGCTCTGATTCAGCACGGCACTCATTTCTCGGATATTGTGCGCGGTAGGTTGAAGTTCGGTTTCGCTAATGCCCTGCAAGGAAGCTGTCAACCCGTTGAGATGTTGCAGCAGCGCCGGCAACTCCTTGTTCACCTCTTTCACCGTTTTATCCACGTCACTCAGCAACTCGCCGAGTTCATGATTGACGATATGCTCCGCGGAATTCAACGTGTTCCGGATGCTGTTAAGCGAGTTTCGGAGGCTGCCGAGCGTCGCGCACATGTAACCGGCGAGTGCCGTCAAGGCGAGTAGCAAAAGCCCTAGGCTGAATTTCCAAAAAAGTGATGCAATCAGCACCCAGTCCATAAATTCTCCTAGCATTGGTTTGGCAGGGCGAAGGACAGGCCCTCGCCCTACATAACGAATCAACAAACTCGTGCCTCACGGCACGGTATTCAGTAGCACGCTTTGGAAAGCGCGCCCACAACTTTTACGAGAGGTGTTCGGCAACGATGCGCCCGGCAGCATCAATAGCGGCTTGCACCTTCCCCGGGGCTTTGCCGCCGCCTTGCGCTAACTCCGGCCTGCCGCCACCGCGCCCATCTGCAAGTCGGGTGATTTCACCGATGATTTTCCCCGCATGCAAACCGCGCTGCTTCACCAGCTCTGCGGTTACGCCCACGACAAACGCCGCCTCGCCATTTGTTACTGAAGCAAGCACGACAACCCCAGAGCCAAGCCGCGTTTTGAGTTCATCGACAAGCCGGCGCAAGCCGTTCCTGTCTATGTCTTCCACCCGCGAGGCGACAACCTGCACACCGTCCACTGACACAGCACCTGCCACTAAGGCATCGATGTTAGAACGCGCGAGCTGCCCTTTCATCTGCCGGAGTTGCTGTTCCAACTCCCGCTGCGCCTGCAGGAGTCGCTCAATCCGTTCAGGCAAGACGGTTTTGGGAGTCTTCAGCACATTCGCAATGCGAACTAGCAGCGCGTCGTCCTCTTGAATAGCGGTTGCCGCTGCGCCGCCTGTCAACGCCTCAACGCGGCGAACGCCCGCGGCGATACTGCTCTCGCTCATCAGTTTCACGAACCCGAGTTC
>PYJE01000126.1:11582-17393 GCA_003635305.1 Candidatus Poribacteria bacterium
GTCAAGGCGAGTAGCAAAAGCCCTAGGCTGAATTTCCAAAAAAGTGATGCAATCAGCACCCAGTCCATAAATTCTCCTAGCATTGGTTTGGCAAGGCGAGGGACAGGCCCTCGCCCTACATAACGAATCAACAAACTCGTGCCTCACGGCACGGTATTCAGTAGCACGCTTTGGAAAGCGCGCCCACAACTTTTACGTGAGATGTTCGGCAACGATGCGCCCGGCTGCATCAATAGCGGCTTGCACCTTCCCCGGGGCTTTGCCGCCACCTTGCGCTAACTCCGGTCTGCCGCCACCGCGCCCATCTGCAAGTCGGGTGATTTCACCGATGATTTTCCCCGCATGCAAACCGCGCTGCTTTACCAGCTCTGCCGTTACGCCCACGACAAACGCCGCCTCGCCATTTGTTACTGAAGCAAGCACGACAACCCCAGAGCCAAGCCGCGTTTTGAGTTCATCGACAAGCCGGCGCAAGCCGTTCCTGTCTATGTCTTCCACCCGCGAGGCGACAACCTGCACACCGTCCACTGACACAGCTCCTGCCACTAAGGCACCGATGTTAGAGCGCGCGAGCTGCCCTTTCACCTGCTGGAGCTGCTGTTCCAACTCCCGTTGCGCCTGCAGGAGTCGCTCAATCCGTTCAGGCAAGCCAGTTTTGGGAGTCTTCAGCACATTCGCAATGCTAGCCAGCAGCGCGTCGTCCTCTTGAATAGCGGTTGCCGCTGCGCCGCCTGTCAACGCCTCAACGCGGCGAACGCCCGCGGCGATACTGCTCTCGCTCATCAGTTTCACGAACCCGAGTTCGCCGGTGGCATCAACGTGCGTGCCGCCGCACAACTCCACGCTATACGCCCCGGCTTGCACGACACGGACGATGTCGCCATATTTATCGCCGAAGAAAGCAAGCGCGCCGCGCGTCTTTGCTGCATCTAAAGGCATCTCCGCAATGGAGAGCGTGTCGTTCTCACGAATTTTCTCGTTGACAAACCCCTCAATGTCAAGCAGTTGTTCCGGGGAGACTGCTTCATAGTGTGAGAAGTCAAACCGCAATCTGCCCGCCTCAACGAGTGAACCGGCTTGTCCGACATGTGTGCCGAGCACACTGCGCAACCCACTATGCAAGATATGCGTCGCCGTATGACTCACAGCGACAGCTTTGCGACGCGGGACATCAATCTGTGCATGCACGGTAGTGAACGGCGTAATCTCGCCTTCCAACACACGGCACTGATGCACAACCAGAGCTGCCGATGGTTTGATAGTGTCCAACACTTCCAACTTCGCGTTCGGACTCTCAATCGTTCCGACATCGCCTACCTGTCCGCCGGATTCGCCGTAGAAAGGCGTGCGGTTGAGCAGCACGGCCACTTCATCACCTTCCTGCGCGCCGCCTACCGATTCGGTGCCGGCAATCAAAGCGACGATTTCCGCCTCGGCGTTGTCATGCGTGTAGCCGACAAATTCAGTTTCGCCGCGCTCTTTGAGCACCTCGGCGTAAACGGCAATCTCCTCGTCTTTCACGCCGCTGCCTTTCGCGTGCCAATCGGCGCGGCCGCGTTCGCGCTGTGCTTCCATGCTGCGCTCAAACCCAGACTCATCAACGGTAAGCCCGCGTTCGCGTGCAAGCATCTGCGTCAAATCCAACGGGAAACCGAACGTATCATAGAGTTCAAAGGCGCGCTTTCCATCAAGCTGCGTGCTGCCCTGCGCCGCGAGCGCATCAAAAGAAATATCCAGCCTCTCCAAGCCGCGTTCAAGCGTTTGATGAAAACGACTCTCTTCCGCTTGAATCGTGCGCGTGATAAAATCGCGTCGCGGTTGGACATCGGGGAACACATCACCGAGCAGTTCAATGACTTTATCGACGAGCCGATAGATGAACGCCTCGTTCATCGCCAACTTTTTCCCGTAAAGCACCGCGCGCCGCAAAATCCTACGGATGACATAGCCGCGTCCCTCGTTGGAAGGCATGACACCGTCGCCGATGGCGAATGTCAGGCATCGGACGTGGTCCGCGATGACACGGTGGGGTAACCCTCGTTCGTCATCAAAATAGGCGGTATCCGTCACATCCGAAATGGTGTCAAGGAGCGGCGTAAACAGATCGGTTTTGTAGTTGGAATCCACCCCTTGCAAAATAGAGGTAATCCGCTCAAAACCCATGCCGGTGTCGACGTGCGTAGCCGGTAGCGGGGTCAGCGCGCCACTTTCATCCCGATTGTATTGGATGAAGACGAGGTTCCAGAATTCAAGAAACCTGTCGCTGGTATTCGGTCCCGCGCCCGGGTCAGTCGCCGTTTCCGGGTAAGCGTCCACCCCCAAATCGATGAAAAGTTCGCTGCAGGGGCCACAAGGCCCTGTCTCGCCCATCTCCCAGAAGTTATCCTTGTCACAGCGGCGGATGCGTGCGAGCGGCAAGTCTGTCTCGCGCAGCCAGAATCTCTCCGCCTCGTCATCGTCTACATACACCGTTGCCCAGAGGCGTTCCTGGGGAATGCGCCAGAGTTCAGTTACCAATTCCCACGCGAAGGCGATAGCCGCCTGCTTGTAATAATCCCCGAAGGACCAGTTTCCGAGCATCTCAAAGAAGGTATGGTGGCTTGGCGAGTGCCCCACTTCCCCGAGGTCATTGTGTTTTCCGCTGACGCGCATGCATTTCTGCGTATCCACGGCGCGTGTATACTCCCGCTGTCCAATACCGAGGAAGACCTCTTTGAACTGGTTCATCCCGGCATTAGTAAACAGCAGCGTCTCATCGCCTGCAGGAATCAGCGATGCGCTCGGGACGACGGTATGCCCCTGCTTGCGGAAGTATGCTAAGAAACTGGCTCTGATCTCAGCTGATGTCATGTTTTCCGTTTCCCTCAATTGCGGTTTTGATACATTATATCTTATTCTCGCAGGACTGTCAAGCTAAAAACGTTTTTTCACAGAAGAAAATGCCGTTCTCACCAAAAACTGAAGGACTCCGCATCCGCAGCGAACGTTGCAGTTTCTCCCCTGCACGAATAGTTTACCACGAAATAGCGTTGCACGTCAAGCGAATTTTTTGTTGTGCCTATTCAAAAACCTGCGCAAGCACCTGCCGGATAGTTTCCGAACCGAACCCGCGGCGCGCCAAAAATCCGTATAAACGCCGCTTCGCCGTCGGCAACGGCAGCCGTTGATAGTGCTTCGCCCGTTTTCGCGCCAATTGCAGCGCGAGTTTCAACTCGTCTTCCGTTCCAACCTCAGCCAAAACCCTCTCGGCGGTTTCCGTGTCAACACCTTTATCAACAAGTTCACGCTTCAGCACGGTTTTCCCGCGTGGATTTGACTTCTGCCGGCGGCGCACCCAATTCTCAGCGAACTTCCTGTCGCGGATATGCCCGGAACCAATCAATTCCGCGACTGCAGTTTCAACGGCGCGCGCGTCAAACCCTTCTCTTTCAAGCTGCTGCGCGACATCCCATTTGTTTCGGGGACGGGGACGGGGAGACTCGTCTTCCTCGCGGAGGAACTCTATCGCGCGATTTTTGGCGCGCATCACTTCGTCCGCGGCGATTAACTTCTCGATAACCTGCGCCTCAATAGCTAAGCCGACGCGCAACCCAAATTTGACAATCAACTCGGCATGAATGACGACAAACAGTTCACCGTCCAAAAAGAGTTCACAATGCGCGGGCGGTTCCTGAAGCACCCGAATATCGGTGATTGTCTGTTTCATGCATCGGCCCCCGTTACGTTATCGGCGAGGCATGTCGCGCCCACCGATGGCGGGCGCGAACCAGAACGGGTTATGCCGCGTCGCCGCGGCCTGCCCAGAGGGCACCCCGCTGCAAGAGCGTTCCGAACATCTCGTGCTGACACGCAGCGGCATCGTGTCCGAGTGCCAGATAGAAGACGCGCCCTTCTCCCCAATTCTTCGTCCAGGCTACCGGCGCCGCGTCGCCTTTCCACAAAGCCGAGGCGAGGATATGGTTGCGCCTGTCATAGTCAAGGATATACTGCTCATCCGTCACGACGAACTCGTCTAGTCCCTTCGTGATTTCATGCTCGCTATCCACAATGCTGACCTGGTAGTCACGATAGCGCGGGTGCGTCACGAAATAGCCGCCTACCATGGAACGATACTCCGGACACCCGCGGAACGAATCCGCCGCCGAATGCACACCGACGTAGCCCTTGCCCGAAGCGATGTGGTTGAGCAAGCCGTTCTTCTGTGCATCCGAAATCTCGCCTATCGTGTAATAAAAAACGACGAGCTCATAGGCATCCAAGTTCGGCGCAACCAGTGCGTCTAAGTCTTCCTCAACTCGGGTAATCTCGAATTCGTCTCGCTGTGAGAGCGCGTTCACGATAGCGTCACTGCATCCTTTCCAATCGTGAATCGCCCCGCCTGCGAAAACGAGGGTATTAATTTTTCCCATTCGCTAGTTTTCCTCCCTGATAGATGATAACGTTATTTTAGCACAATGTGCATTTAAAATACAAGTGGTTTTTTTCTGCAAAAACGCTAGGGCGATTCGGTTTTGCATTTCCGGGCGCGTTACCGTAAGAATGGCTGTCTCTATCCGCTCATGTCGGTTTCCCAAAGTGACGGCCAGTTAGAGAAATCTGTCCTTACAAAAAACTTGCATGACGACTCATTTTGTGGTATCATATTTTAAACGCATTAAATGAAGGGGACTCGTTATGCTCATCCATCGGCTTATCGTCAAAAACTGGCGGAATTTTCAACATATTGATGTTGAGTTGCAGGCGCGGCAGTTTATCATCGGTCCGAACGCATCGGGCAAATCGAACCTGCTGGACATTTTTCGCTTCCTGCGCGACATTGCCAAACCGGGCGGTGGGCTTCAGAAAGCCGTCAGCCTGCGAGGTGGTGTTGCGAAGTTACGGCATGTATCGGCGCATCGCGATGCCGAAGTCGTGATTGAAATTCGCGTTGCTGCATCCCCCGGCGCGCCCGAAAAGTGGCGGTATCGCTTGGGATTCCGTGGGCATTCCGAACCCTCTATCACGCACGAGTGCCTCTGGAAAAAAGGGGAGTTACTTCACGAGCACCCCGATGCAGCGGCAGATACCGCGCGTCCTACGCAGAGTTTTCTTGAGAATCCAACGGCGCGCGCCGAGTTCGGCGAGTTCGTCCGGTTTCTGGGAAACGTCACCTATCTCCATCTGGTGCCGCAATTTCTGCGGTTTTCAGAGCCGCTTCGGGACGAAGTCATCGAAGAGGACCCGTTTGGCCAGCGGTTCCTAGAGAAAATCGCGAGTGTGCCTGAACCCACTCGCTGTGCACGCCTCGAAAAGATTGAATCGGCACTTCAGATAGCCGTTCCGCAATTTGAGCGGCTCGCCTTTATCCGTGATGAACAGACGGGACATCCGCATTTGCAGGCGCGTTATGCTGACTGGCCGCCGGAGGCGGCGTGGCATCGCGAAGACCAGCTTTCAGACGGAACGCTGCGGCTCATCGCCTTGTTCTGGTCCTTGTTTGAGACAGATTCGGTGATTTTACTAGAGGAACCGGAATTTTCATTAAGCCGCGGAATTGTCATGAAATTCGCGGCACTAATCGCTGGGACGCGGAGAAACAGGCGACAACAAGTTTTTATCAGCACCCATAGCACGTCTCTACTCGTAGACCCGGGCATCGATGGCACAGAGGTGCTGGTGCTGATTCCGAGAAAGGTTGAAACTGAAGCCAAAATCGCCTCGGATATTGAGCACGTAAGGAAACTCCTTCAGGCAGGATTTACAGCCGGGGAAGTCCTACTTTCCGGTGCCGGGCCCGGACCTACCGCATGGTTCAGTTCACTAGAATGGGAT
>PYJE01000127.1:0-8852 GCA_003635305.1 Candidatus Poribacteria bacterium
GGTTGCATCACCTCCTCAGCATACCGCGCAGCATAGCGTTTCGCATACCGTTGGAAAACCAGGGATTCGTTCACCATATCCTCCTTCACCGACTTCAGTATCAGTGATTCATCGTAACTTAACTTCCCGAAAATACTCAGCAGTGCCACTAAGTCATGCCGATGCGTCACACTCACAGACAACGAGGATGTCGCATCAATACACTCTTTCAACCACCGCTCCGCACTCATCCCTGCAGGCGGACGCATCAAGGGTGTGAACGGCATCAGCCCCGGAGCCTCCAAGGACAAAACCGCGGCACCCTCTACCTCACTGAGCCGCACCACCCGATAGGACAACAGATAGCACAGCTCCCCCTGCCATTCATACCTATACCCACCCGGGTCATTCCTACCGGCTCTCGGATGCAAATAGATAACCGTGCTATACACCGGTTTCTGATGCTCCGCAATCAGGAACCCGTGATACCCTGCCACGCGGAACGGCATCGGCACCGGGCTATTGTGCGTCTGCACCTCCACATGCGAGATGCTCGCCTCCCCATCAACGCTTACCTCCCACGTGCTATCAGCCTGGCGCGTTTTCAACGTCGGCTGCTCGGTATCCAGTCGCCGCAGCACTTTCAGATTCGGAGCATCCTGCAGATAGGGCAGGAGTGTGGCGGCGTTTTGCAGCAGATGATATTTCGCTGCATCGTCATATTGTGTCATGATAGAAATATTATACCACTTTTTGTGAGGCGATGTCAACCTTTTTTTCAAGGCGTTTTCGATGGTGTCGGTTTTTTCTCAGGACACCTGGCTAGAGTTGTCCGATTTCATCACGTCATGTGGTATCCGGATGCCTTTCTGCAGGGATGTTATAGGTTCAGATGCAATACACAAAGAAGGCAAGAATTCTCGTGTTCTCGCCTTCTTTGGTTCGCGAACGTTCGCGAGTCGCCTGACTCGGCATTGCCTGTGGTTGCGCCGTTAAGAATCAGGAGACAGGGCCTCTAGGAACATCTCCAGACTCTCTGCCGATGCGGCGGCAGGGGCTAGAGCCTTCAGCCGCTCCACATCGTCGATCCTTTCAAGCAGCGGCCGGAGATTGCGCACCGCTGCCGGTTGAAAGCGCGTTTCCAGCAAACCCAAGAGAATTTCAACCGCGCCTCGTTCAATGCCTTGCTCAAAGGCTTGTGTGCGGGCCGCTTCCACCGCCGGTTTCATCGCCTCCTCAGCATATCGCGCAGCATAGCGTTTCGCATACCGTTGGAAAACCAGGGATTCGTTCACCATATCCTCCCTCACTGATGCCAGTATCAGTGATTCATCGTAACTTAACTTCCCAAAAATACTCAGCAGTGCCACTAAGTCATGCCGATGCGCCACACTCACAGACAATGAGGATGTCGCATCAATACACTCTTTCAACCACCGTTCTGCGCTCATCCCCACAGGCGGCCGCATTAAGGGCGTGAACGGCATCAGCCCCGGAGCCTGCAAGGACAAAACCGCGGCACCCTCTACCTCACTGAGCCGCACCACCCGATAGGACAATAGATAGCACAGCTCCCCCTGCCACTCATACCTATAGCCACCCGGATCATTCCTACCGGCCCTCGGATGCAAATAGATAACCGTGCTATACACCGGCTTCTGATGCTCCGCAATCAGGAACCCATGATACCCTGCCACGCGGAACGGCATCGGCACCGGGCTATTGTGTGTCTGCACCTCCACATGCGAGATGCTCTCCGCTCCATCAACGCTTACCTCCCATGTGCTATCAGCCTGGCGCGTTTTCAACGTCGGCTGCTCGGTATCCAGTCGCCGCAGCACTTTCAGGTTCGGTGCATCCTGCAGATAGGGCAGGAGCGTGGCGGCGTTTTGCAGCAGATGATATTTCGCTGCATCGTCATATTGTGTCATGATAAGAGTATTATACCACTTTTTGTGAGGCGATGTCAACCTTTTTTCAGGACGTTTTCAATAGCGAGACATATTGCGCGAAACCGTTTGATAAGGGTAGGCAAAAAAGTGCCAATACGAAGAGAAAGCGTGTAACTAATCCTCCTTTGCGGCGCGGATGAGGGCTACGTTAAAAATCCGGCGTTCATAGCCGTGCGAGGGACTATTAACGACTTTCCCCAACGCCCATAGCGTTGAAGAACTTCCGCCATCAAAATTGATGGCATGCTCAATACCCAGCTCGCGGAAGAACGCTGCCATGTGATAGAGAGTCATCCCCATGCTATAGCCGGGCTGTCTGCCGTCAACGGCGATGAGGAACAGTTTTTCGTTGTTGAAGCCTAATGCGCTGCGCGGATTGCGGCGGGCGGCGTTTCGGTGCGCCCGGTTTCCGCCGAAGCGCGCAAAACGTTCCAACTCCGGTTCAATCTCTCCATTGCGCAGGAGGCGCAGATTGCCTCCAACGCCAGAATGCACCGTCTGCCATTTCTCCGGCTTCAAAGCGATGGTGATTTCTCCTTCAGCGGATTCTTTCAACTTATCGCGCCAGGGTTTCGCGTGTGAGGCGGCAACCGCAATCACAGCACCGCGAGGTGGAATTGGGCGGTTGCCGCGCTTTGAGACATCAGTGACGATAAAACGGCTGCGATATTTTCCAGTGAGCGGGAGTTCCAACGCTTCCAAGGTAAACTCGTAACATCTACGCGTGAGGGTGCGTCTACCGAACCGCGGCGTGTAAATAACGACAGGACACAACGAGTCGCAGATTTGGTTGACACCGCTTATCTCAAAGGACTCGCCGTTAATCTCAAGCGTGCCGTTGAGTTTCACCATGTCCATAAGGAATTCGCCTTCAGGCGTTACGCCGAAACTCGTTTCACCCCAGGGCGATGGCGGCGAATAGCCCCATCTATCCAACGATTTCGGAATGCTGACGAGTTCGCCGTTTTGGATATGCAGGTTGAATATCATCCCGCCGCGGCCGCGAGAGTCCTCCCGAATGCCAAAACTGCCGTTAACACCGGCGAACGGAAGAACCTCTTTTTTCATGAGCCGCTTCGTGGCACTGCTGATAGTTTCCCGTCCGAGAATTTGGGTATTCGCGAGTTCCACGTCAAAACGGAGTCCGAGCGCGTTCCTGTCCATCTCTGCGACGTAGACAGCGGCATCGCCTACCCACCAATAGCGATAGAGCCGAAACCCATCCGGCCAGCGTTTCGCTCCCAATGCATCGCGCTTTCGGACGGTATCGGGGAGGACATCGGCTTGGGGCGCAGCGGCGCGAAAAGGCACGCGCAAGGCAGTGACAGCTAAAATGAAGAGGAAGATGAGCCCACAGAGGGCGAGCAGTTTTTTGGGAATCGTGTTGAGTGTAGTGGGATTTGTCATGAAAGTTTCCGTTTTTTTTACGCATCCTGAACTGGGAGGCGCGCGTTGTCAAGAAGGTGCGCGGTTTCAAACCGCGCCTACCGGGTTCGTTCTGCGTTCGTCTGGACAGGTTTCGTTTTCAAACCGATGCCGGTGAGAATGGATACTGTCGCTTCGCCTGCGCCGATGATGCCAGCATCGCGAAACTTTTCATAGCCTTTGACAACTACCGCCGAGGTAGGCTCGACGTAAATACCGCACGTCGCCAGCGTCTCTAGACTTGCCCGAATTGCCGCATCGTCAACGATAGTGAACGCGCCGTTCGTATAGTGAATCGCGTCTAAAATCATCTGCGCGCGGACCGGCAGTTCGGCGGTAATCCCTTCGGCAAGCGTCGTTCCTGTCTGCACCGTCCTTGAGACAACCCCTTTATTTTGTAAGGCGAGGGCCTGTCCCTCGCCAGGCTTCCCTTCCCGTTTATTCTGTTGGGCGGGGGCCTGTCCTCCGCTAGGCTCCCCTTTGCGATAAGCATTGTAAATCGGACAGCAGACTGCAGGCTGAACCCCCAACAACCGCGGTACGCGTTTAATAACGCCAGTTTCGCGCAATTCGCGAAAACCTATGAACAATCCCAAATAGATGCTCCCGAATCCGACAGGACAGATAACGTGCGCGGGGACATCTCCACCTAACTGCTCAACGATTTCAAACGCTAGCGTTTTCGTCCCTTCCAGAAAAAAGGGGTGCCAGTTATGCGAGGCATAGCAGACGGTTTTCGCTGCGTCCTTCACCGCCCCGGTCGTCGCCGTGCGGTTGCCTTCAACGAGTCTCAATTCGGCACCGTAGGCGGCAATCTGCGCTAATTTGCCTTTTGATGTCGATGCAGGACAATAGATAGTGCATCGGATGCCGGCGCGCGCGCTGTAGGCTGCAATCGCCGCGCCTGCATTCCCTGACGAATCCTCAACCACTTCCTCAACGCCGAGTGCCTTGAGATGCGTCAGCAACACCGATGCCCCCCGGTCTTTGTAGGAACCAGTCGGACAGAGGTAGTCTAGTTTGACGTAGTGTTCCGAATCTGCCGAGGCATTGAGCGGTATCAGCGGTGTCATTCCTTCGCCGAGGGTGACGATATCCGCATCATCGGGTATCGGTAGTGCCTCGCGATATCGCCAGAGGGATAGTTTCTCAACGGCGCACTCCAACTTAACCGTCGGACGAGGGAACTTTCCTTCGGCTGTCCCTCGCCAGGCTTCAAGCATTAACGGTGAACCGCAGTCGCACTGATAGCGGAGCGGCGATAGTGGGTATGTTGCATTGCATAGGCTGCAGATGTATTGCATTTATCCAAAAATAGGCCGTTTTTACGCCGATAAACCCTCACCGTAGGCGAGCCCTCCCGTTCTCGACATGGACGGTATCGGGACAAGGATGTCCCTCCTACACAGAAACTTGAGAAGGTGTCGGTGCTGTTAATCAAATGGTATCGGGACAAGGATGTCCCTCCTACCCGACTATCTGTGTCGGGAAAATGCCCCTTCATTTATGAAACTTCATTAGGAACTAGGAAGCGGCATTCACTCTATTCATCCCACGGCAACGGAATTCCAAGTCGTTCACTTGCTGCGCGTGCCGATGCCTGTTCCATCTCGCCATATCGAATGCCCTCGCGGCGATGCTTCTCTGTGCGCTCCGCCTCAATTGCGCCGGGGAGAAGGGCTCTATCGTTGCCGGGCAGAGGTTCGTAGGTATTGCGCACGTCGCGCACCATCCGGTCTACTTCGGCGTGGAACACGGTTGCGGGGACAACAGAACCAATATCTATTGCCAAC
This sequence comes from Candidatus Poribacteria bacterium, assembly GCA_003635305.1. Lineage (GTDB taxonomy): Bacteria > Poribacteria > WGA-4E > WGA-4E > WGA-3G > AGPOR5. Next base: position 5,150 of record PYJE01000127.1, read on the forward strand.
ACCATGCCGCCCATGCGGCCGCCGCCCCACTTCGCGGTATCTTCGGTGGGCGGTTCCGTGAACCCGGTCAGCGCGCCGCCGAGGAGACTGGCCACGGCGGTATAACCGATGCTCTTAAAGAAAGCAGCAGGAATGACAGAGAGCAGTGCATCGAAATCAGGTCCTCGCTGGTAATCCGCCATGATACAAGTAGCCGCATCCAAGACGACAGGCGGTTCCTCGCCCGATGGGATGGCAAAGCAGATTGGCGGATTGCCGTAGTAGCCGAGTTGCGGTTTTGACGCTTGCTGTCCTGCGTCGCCGTGTCCCTGATACCCTTGCACCGAGAAGCCGATGCATCCGGCTTCGTTGCACATGCGCGCGTAATGCCCGGCCGAACCGTAATGCCCAATATAGCGCACAAGCCCCATTCCGATGCCAATTTTCTTCGCTTTAGCGATGGCATGTTCAGTGGCGCGCACCGTCGGAAGGTAGCCGAGTGTGCCGTTACCGTCCAACACCACCGCTGTCGGCGTTTCGTGCAGGATGCGGAGTTGCGGACGCGGGTTATGGCTGCCGTTTTCAAAGCCGCCGCAGTAACCGTTCACCGTCCGAGTGCCGTGGCTGCGGACACCGCGCAGATCGGCGTTCACCAGCAACCGGCTGATGAGGGCAGCGTGTTCGTGCGTTAATCCCACTTTTTCAAAACAGGCTGTTGAGAAACTGAAAAGTCGTTCTTCTTGGACAAGAACGAAAGTTTCCGGCGGTCTGTTCATAATGTTGCTCCTTGGCAGATTTCCGTAGGCGCGGTTTCAAACCGCGCCTCCCATCGCGAATTAGGGCGCGCTTTCAAACCGAATCTTACGGATTCAACTGTTTATAGAATACCTTCATCCCATCCTTGACAGTCATAATAACGAGGCTCTTGCTGGGATGGCGGTTTTCGTTGTAACTCGCGATGTTCGTGACACCGACGTAGTCCTTCGTCGCCGCGATTTCATCACGGATTGCCGCTGCGTCAAAACTGCCGGCACGTTCCACGGCGGCGGCGAGTAATTTGACGCAATCGTAACTGATAGCAATGCCGCCAACCGGGACGGTTCCGTGCAGTGCTTCGTATTTCTTAACGAACGCCTGCGTCGTCGGCTGTGCGGAATCCGGTGAGAAGTGCGCGCTGAAGAAACTTCCCTCAACTTGAGCTTCCTCACTCTCTAGCAAGAGCTGGCTGTCCCAGGCATCGGAACCGAGGAGAACGGTGGGTTTTCCTGCAGTATTTTGGAGTTCCATCGTGCGCGCTTGCTTCGTCACAAGCACCACCTCTTCCGCGAAACCGGCGATGAAAAGCGCGTCGGGCGCGGCAGCGGCGATGCGAGTCAGTTGTTCGGTGAAGTCCGTTGTGCCGGCCGCATAAAATTCGGTTGGAACGATTTCGCCGTTTTCTTTGACGATGGCATCGGCGAAGATTTCAGCGAGGCCTTCGGCGTAGACATCTCCCTGTTGTGCTATCACCGCGGCCCGGGTCACGCCCAATTCTTTTGTAGCGAACCGCGCCATAACTGCCCCTTGAACCAGGTCTGTCGCTGATGCCATGAAGACAAAATCGCCGGCGTTTGTGACGCTCGGATTCGTCGCTGTCGTCGTTATCATCGGGACACCATACCGTTGTGCCACCGGGCCGACTTCCACGGCGTGCGTAGAGCGGTTTGGACCGAGGAGAGCGAACACTCCATCGTCGCGAATCATTCTCTCGGCAGTCGCCGCCGCCACCGCCGCATCTTCTATCCCCGTTTGGGCAACCAGTTCAACAGGCCTGCCGAGCAGCCCACCCATCTCATTAATCTCAGCGACAGCTATCGCCGCACCGTCCGGAAACGTCACGCGGCTCCCTGAGCCGATGAAGCCAATCTTAACAGCCTCTGATTGCACCGGTTGTTCCGGCCCGATGACTTCTTGGACTCTGTCACATCCAGCGAGTATCAGCGCGAACGCGATTAAACTGAATATGGCAAAAAATTTTGTTTTTCTCATCTCATATCCTTTAAAAAAAAGAGTTGCATTACAAAACGATTTCTGATACAATCAAATCAGTTGTGCTATTATACCTTAAATTTGCAAAAATATGCAAGAAAGTTTGACTATGGCTCTCATCACAGTCATCGGGCGTGGGCATTCAGGGACGCGCGCCATTTCTCACACGTTGTATGCCAGCGGGGTTTTCATGGGCAGTCAGCTGAATCCTTCCGGCGATAAAATCCCGCCGCACGCTATGTATGATGCATGCCGCGTGCTGGCACAACATGTTCAATGGAACGGCGGACTTTCGTGGGAATTTGAACCGCTGCTGACGATGCCGATTGACGCGCGGTTCGAGGAGCTCATCAACGAATACCTCGCCGATGTCATCCAGAACGATGCAGCGCAGAAGGGTTGGAAGATTCCGGAGACGACGCTGGTTTACCCGTGGATAGCGCGGATGTTTCCGTCGATAAAATTCATCCACTGGATTCGCGACCCGAGGGACTGCATCTTGGGCAGCCACAAGACAGACGATTTGCGGGATTTCGGTGTCAATTACCCGCAAACCGATGATGTCTATGAACGTCGCGCAATCTCGTGGCTTTATCAATATCGGTTGATGCAGGCAACGCCGGAACCTGAAAATGTCATCCAGGTCCGCTTTGAGGATTTCGTGTTGAATCAGGCGGCGACGCTCAAGCGGCTTGAGGCGTTCTTAGGCATCCCGTTGGGGTGGATTATCGTCCGGCCCGATGCAGTTGCGCGCTGGAAAAGGGAACCTGACGAACGGCGATACGACTTTGAATTTCTCCACGAAGCGATTGTTGAAAACGGTTATCCGTTAACCCAGTAGGCGCGGTTTGACATCGCGCATATGAAGAAGCGCGCTTGAAAAGCGCGGCCACCTATGAATAGCCGAACAAGCGCGCTGAGAACGCGCGTCTACCGAATCGTTAACAAGGTAACGCTAGATTCTACCGAGGAACCACTATGTCAAAAAATACTTATCGCGTTGGACTTGTGGGCACAGGCGGCATCGCCCGCGCGCACGGCAAAGCGTGCCAACTCGCAGACAGTGCCGAATTGGCGGCCATCTGTGATGTGTCAGAAGCCGCGTTGGCCGGATTCGGCGAGCAGTTTGACGTGAGCCCCGAAAACCGCTACCTCTCGTTAGACGAGATGTTGGCAACCGAAAACTTGGATATCGCGGTCATATGCACGTGGGGTGCCTATCACGCCGAGACAGGCATCCAAATCGCCCAATCCCGCCAGGTCCAAGCGATTTTGTGTGAGAAGCCATTCACGTCAACGGCGGCAGAGGCAGAGGCGTTCGTCGGTGCAGCGGCGGAGAACGGCGTGCTTGTCACCGAAGCGTTCAAGTTCCGGCATCATCCGATGCATCTCAAGGCGAAGGAGCTTATTGATGCTGGTGCGATTGGGGAATTTATGACGCTGCGGAGCACCTTCTGCACCGGCGGTGGCGGCGGCGGGCCGGAAACGCGCCGCCCTGAGGCGAATTGGCGGTTCAACAAAGCGAAAGGCGGCGGAAGTATCTATGACCTGGGATGTTACTGCATCCACCACGCGCGCTTCATGTTTGATGCCGAACCCATTCGCGTCTCGGGCGCATCACAGGCAGGGTTGGAAGTGGACGACGCGGCGTATCTGCTCCTTGTTTTCCCCGGCAATCGCACCGCGCAAATATCTG
>PYJE01000127.1:8872-9111 GCA_003635305.1 Candidatus Poribacteria bacterium
GCGTAATCCGCACCGGCATCAGCAGCGAGTTGTGCGTCATGGACAGAGGTGATGCCACAGATTTTGACGCGGCATCGTGTGTTTTTGGGCATAGCGCGAAATCCTAATTCTATCGGAACAGGAGGAACTGCCTACCGGAACATCGAGACAGGGAGGGCTCTCCTACCGAAACATCGGGACAGGGAGGACCCGTCTACTCGCAGAAAATAGTCTGCCGGTCGGCATCCGAATAGCAGATA
>PYJE01000127.1:9131-19278 GCA_003635305.1 Candidatus Poribacteria bacterium
TCTATGACCTGGGATGTTACTGCATCCACCACGCGCGCTTCATGTTTGATGCCGAACCCATTCGCGTCTCGGGCGCATCACAGGCAGGGTTGGAAGTGGACGACGCGGCTTATCTTCTTCTTGTTTTCCCCGGCAATCGCACCGCGCAGATATCTGTCGGATTCAACTGCGCTGGTGGACAATACGCCGAGATGTCCGGCACCGGCGGCATGTGTCGCCTAGACAGGATTTGGAACAACGAGGAGTCGCCTGTCAACATTGAGCTCACCACGCGGAGCGGCCGCGAAGTCATTGATATTGAGCCGTGCTTTCAGTTTGCGTTGCAGTTGGAGCATCTCTGCGAGTGTCTCGCAACAGGGAAACCGCACCGTATTTCACCGGAGAGTTGCGTGAACCAGATGCGCGTCATCGATGCCGCTTTTGAAGCGATGGCAACAGGAAGAACGGTTGAATTGCGATAGCCAGCCTGTTATCGTAGCGCGGGGGCTGTCCGCCGTGCGATAGAGAAAGCCTCAGCACAACCGTCGTAGTGCGAGTACAAAAGAAGGCGAGGGCATCAGCCCTCGCCTTACAAGTATGCGGTAGTCCAACGAACCTACCAGTTGCGAGTGAAACTTAACCTACCCGTAATCCCAGTGTCGTCTTCCCCTTTTTCCAGATCATAGCCGACAAGGACTCCGAGGGTGTTGTTTTCACCGTAAGCGATGTTAATTCGCCCGCCGATGATGAAACTGACTATCCCAATACCGTCAAAAAGGTAAACTGCTTCGGCTTGCGGGCCAAGATCAACGGTATCGTTAATCCGATAGGTGAGCCGGTTCCGGGTATAAACCGTGTTTGTCGCGTCTTCTGAGTAAGAAGGTAGGAAGAGCGTCGCGATTGTCCACGATTGAAAATAGAACTTACCCGCAGGAAGGAAAACAAACATCTGCGGAAAGAGTGTCGAGGGCCCGTTCGCGCCAGAATAGTCAAACCCAACCCCGAGTGTCGGCAGCAGGGTGAGACTCGTGCTTTCGCCTTTCACAACCGGGAGGACAACGCCCAGGTCATACTCGCCGCTCGTGCCGCCAATGTAGATAGTCGAAGCAAGCGGGATTCCGCCCACAACATGCGTGGCACCGATGAGGAAGTTCGTCCCGAGCGAATCGGTATCCACGCGGAACCAACCGGGAATGCTAGACTTTTCCTCCGCCGCCTCTTCTTCGTGCTCTGCGTGACTTTCTTCCGCCATCTCATGGGCGTCCGCGAAAGCCATCGAAAAACCGGCAACAGACACGATGCAAACGATTGCCAAAAGATAAGTGAACCAATGCACGTTAGTTTTCATATTAATCTCCTTTTTTTTCTAATATTTACGCAAAGCGGCTAGACGCGGGCTATGAAGCTCAGAGAGATACCAGGTCAGTTCGGGAGCACCCCTAGGGACAGATAGAGACATCTGTCCTGACAAATGCTAGCGGCGAACGCCTTCCGAAAACGACTGCATTCATTCACTGAAACTTCATGAACCGCGCTTACGCCGGATTTTCTGCGTAAGCGGTTTAACATGCTAATACACAAGTTAAAAACGATTTTTCCTGATTAATGATAACAAAAAATGCGAGAAATTTCAAGAAGTTTTTTGAACCTCCCCCATTAACTGAGCCAATTTCCGTTCATCTTTGATACCTTTTGATGCCTCCACGCCGGAACAGAGGTCGATGCCGTGCGGCCGCATCGTCTCAATCGCGGCCCTGACGTTCTCCGGCCGAATACCGCCGGCGAAGAAGACAGGGAGCGGGCTCTCGGCGATGAGTTCACCAGCAAGGTGCCAATCACAGGTTTTGCCGGTGCCGCCGTATCGCGGCTTCTCGAGGCTCATATCCACGGTGTCAAAAAGCAGGAAATCGGCACCTGCATCGCGATAGGCATCCATCTCCGCGCGAACGGCGCGAACATCAACATTCTCTCGGCTTCCCGCCGGAAGATAGACAGATTTCCAGAGTTGGCACTGCACCTCGCGTTTAAGCGTTTCGACTTGCTGTGGGGGCTCCTGCGCGAGAAGCTGGACAGCGAACGGGTTAATCTGCGCCACGGCATCGCAGATGTCTGCCGTAGTGCGATTGTAGAGTAAAAGCACCGTCGGTATCGGGCTCCCTTTGGCAATTTCCACGGCTTGTGCCGTAGAGCGGGAGCGTTCTGAGGCGGCAACGTCAACCAGCACACCGGCGTAATCCGCACCGGCATCAGCGGCGAGTTGTGCGTCATGGACAGAGGTGATGCCGCAGATTTTGACGCGGCATCGTGTGTTTTTGGGCATAGCGCAAAATCCTAATTCTATCGGAACAGGAGGACCTGCCTACCGGAACATCGAGACTAGGAGGGCTCTCCTACCGAAACATCGGGACAGGGAGGACCCGTCTACTCGCAGAAAATAGTCTGCCGGTCGGCATCCGAATAGCAGATAATCATCGTGACAGGTTGCCAACCGGTGTTGACAGCGTTGTGTTTGACGTTGCGCGGAATTCGCAACATCATCCCCGGTTTAAGCGGGATAACCTCGTCGCCCAATTTGTGAGCGCACTCACCAGAGAGGACGTAGATGAGCTCCTCACAGTTGGGATGGTAATGTGTCGGATTGCCTTCACCTGCGTTGATGTAAACAATCCCGAAAGTCATCTCCGCGGCCGGATCGATCTGGTCGTTGCAAAGCCATTTGATGGCACCCCACGGAAATTCAAGGGCACCGGCTTCGTTGCTATTGGTTAAGGTTATCTCCATATTTTCTCCTTTTTACGTAGACAAACTGGATAGGCGCGGTTAGAAACCGCGCCTACCGGTGGGGGATTTACGCAGACAAAGCGGATAGGCGCAGGTGGAAACCGCGACATCTCACAGGTGCGCGGTTAGAAACCGCGCCTCCCGGTTCAGACTTCATTCTCGCATGTGTGCAGGTGGAAACCGCGCCTCCCGGTTCAGACTTCGTTCTCACAGGTACGCGGTTGGAAACCGCGCCTACCAGGGCGAATCCGGGCAGACTAGGGCGAAACCGGTAGGCGCGCTTTGAAAGCGCGCATAGCGCGCTCAAATTGAGAAACAGGACAACCGACTTTCGGCATACGCCTGCAATCCAACTGACAGCTCTTCATGCAGGTAACCGATAGGCGCGCAAAGGGCTCTGACACTGTCAATCTCCATGTCAATAACCCGATGCGTATGCCCAAAGAGGACATGCGTGACAAGCGGTTCCTGCAAGCAGATTTCGCCGAACCGCACGCTTCCCATGAAGGCGCGGAAAAAGTCCCACGGTAATTTCCCTTGGTATCGGATGCACTCCCGAAACGGCACGTGATGCATAACGACGATGATGCGCGATACTTCATCGCGGATAGCGGTGAACTGTTTGTGCAGTTGCGCCGCAAATCGGCGCGTTACGGCGAAATCGGTGTCTCCCCATTTCGCATATCGCTTATCATTCCAGACAGCACCCATCAACTGTTTTTCGGCATATTGCGCAGTGGAGAAGTCGTAACCCTCCGGCGCAAAGGAATAATCATACCAACCGATTGTGCCACAGAAACCAACCACCTCACCTTGTAACCCCGCGTCCTTTGTTTTGAGAAACGGTGCCTCCATGAGCGGATGAAATCCGCACTCCCGACAGAGGGCTGAAATAATTTGGCACTTCTGTTCGCTGGTGACATTCGGTGTCTCAATCGCCCAGATGTCGTGATTGCCGGGGACAAACACCTTCTCACACGGCAATTCAGCCGCATGGAAGGCGTTGAGGGTTTCCGAGAGTTCCGCGAGATGTCGCGCCAGATCGCCGGCGAGGACGAACACGTCAAGTTCCGCGGCTTTCACGGCGTTAATGAGATGCGGGACGAGTGCCTTATTCCGCGGTGTCACGTCCGTGTGCAGGTCAGAGACAACTCCTATCTTCATACAGTTTCTCAACGCCTAGTTTTTTCCGAGGCGGGAGAGCGAATCCTCCTCAACTCAAACTCAACTTCATGGGTTTTATCCCAATAGTCCGCCAAACTCTGTCTTCGTAGGGCGAGGGACAGGCCCTCGCCATGCCCAGTTTCATCACTAATAGTCCACCAAAATCTTTTCTGTAGTTCGCGCTCGCCTAATCGCGGACAGGTTTCATCACTAATAGTCCGCCAAACTCTGCGTATCCCAGAAGTCGGCTATTTACATTGACTCTGGTTGCAGGTTCTTGAAAACTTCGTCGAGAAAGATGCGGATGCCGGTGTCGTCTTCTTGGAATCGTGCGCGCTGGCGTTCCAGTGCCTCCATTGAGCGCGCATCGCCGATTTTTGCGATGGCATCAACGAGCGTGAGTTGGATTGCCGGTTCCGCGGCTGATTCTAGCGCGTGAATGAGCAGATTGCGCGCCTTCGTGCTACCGATACCACCGAGGGCAGAAACAGCGATGTCCTTCGTGCTCGGGTCTGCGCCTTCAAATGCGGTGATGAGCGCGTCTACAGCTGGCTCCCCGATCTGGCTAAGTGCCAACCCGGCTTGGAAACGGATGCCGGGCACCTCCGCCGAGTTTTTGAGGACAGCGACAAGCGCGTCAATCGCGGATGTCGGTTTCAGGACACCGAGCATGGAGAGGCATGCCCGCCGAATTTCCTGTTCCGGTTCCACCTCAAGTTGGATGAACCGCTGCGCAAGTTCCACCAATTGTCCCTCGTTGATTTTCTGATGGAGTGCCTCGGCGCGGTGCCGAAATTGCGTGCCGAAGGGAGCCTTCAGCGTCGCCGTGTTTTCGGCAAGATCGAAGGTAAGCAATCCCAAAATCGCCGCAGATTCAAGCGGCTGTATCTGCAAACTATCAGCCGGAAGTTGATTGACATCCGCGGCTTGGAATTGCTGGAACAGTTCGTTGAGCGCGCTCAATTCGACGAGACGTTCTAAACTACTCACAGCCGCTTTGCGGAGTGAAAGTTCCGAACTGTTTGTGAAGATATCCATCAGCGGTTCAACGGCGCGCATATCGCCAAGCTCACCGAGCGCGGTAACGGCGGCGATTTTTACACCGATGAGCTCCGAAGTCCGGAAAGTTACCTGCAGTTTTGAAAAATCACCGAGCGTCTTCTTATAGTCAGCAAGGCTATAGATTTTCCGTTCATCAACCACTTTTTCGATAACGTCACCCACCTCAATATCCAAGTTTGCGGCGGGGGTGCCGGGCTCAATCTCTTCGACGCGAACGGTGCCGCTGCCTTCAACCTTCAACCCAACCTTATCCCCAAGCCGGCGGACGGCGATGCGAAGTGGCGGTTTGTCCTTAATGTGGAGGACCAGGTTATTATCCTCATCGATTGCCTTTTTCATCGCGCTGTTGAAATCCCCAGCGTTTCGGATCGGATATTCTGCGATGACATAGGATATGAGCTCGCCTACCTCCAAATCCGCTTTGTCCGCCGGCCCGTTCGGCGTAGTCGCTAAAACGACGACACCACTGGTAGACCAGCGGTTCTCGAGGTCGCTGTCAAGTTGCTGCACCTCCATTTGCATGCGTTCGTCGTCGTAGCGGTTGTCGCATCCGAACGCGAAGACGAGCGCGAGAAAATAGAGCGGCAAGATGAGCCTCCGAAAATAGGCGTTTGGATTTCGGGGTGCAAATGTTTTAAGCATAGAAATTCCTTTCGTCATGGGACTGACGCAGCAACGATTTGGGTGTGCGCGCTTTTCAAGCGCGCACCCTGTCCAGCGTGCGCTGACAAACCACGCCTACCCGAAGACGCGTAAGTCCTGACTATTAAATTAGTTCGCTAACGGCATCACGACTTCGCGGCTGCTCTGCGCCTTCAGCGCGTCTAAAAGCGGCACTACGGCTTTTTCATCGCCGAGGTTGGACAAGGCGCGGATGGCATCAACCCGTAACGACGAACCTTTGTTCTGCACAATTTTGACGAGTTCTGGCACCGCAGCCCCACCGATTTTGCCGAGTGCCGCCACGGCGAGTTGACGCACTTCCGGCTTCTCCCGGTCCCGTTTCCATCTGGCGGAACCGGATTCAATCAACGCGGCGAGTGCCGGAATGGCCTGTTCGCTTCCCACTTCGCCGAGGGCTTTGACGGCGTTGAGACGGGTTTCCATTCTACCGTGGTCCAGCAGTTTCACGAGGATGGGGACGAGCGTACCCGGGTCTTCCTTGCCAAGGTGGCCTAGCACCCAATGTGCATCGTGCCGGTCGCGATTGTCATTAGACTTCATCGCTTTTTCGAGTTGGCTGAGGAGCCGGTTCCGGTCGCCTTTGCGGTAAACTTGCTGGAGTGCCACGAGCGCGGCGTTCTGAACATCCAGCTCATCGTCTCGGAGCGTCTCAAAGATGAGCGTCTCAAGGTATTTACGCTGTTCGGCTTGATATGCCCGGAACATGTGGTTGCCGCGTTCAACAATAGAGGCTTTCTCCCACGCCGGCATCCCGGGTTCGTAAAACTCCTGTGAATCGTAAAAGCCGAGGAGATAGTGCGCTTCGGCGATATCCGGCTGTTGTTGGACGGCCAATTTAAATTCTCGCACGGCGCGCTCCTCTTTTCGCCGTTTATCGGACTTGATCAACTCCTTCCCTTTGGAGAGGTGTTCGTTTTGCGTGCCGCACGCAACGATGAAAACAGCCAGCCCGAGAGAAAGGCAGAGGTAACTGAGTTTGCAATTTTTCATATCACATATTCTCCGGTGACACGTCAAAATGTCAGGACGGATGTCGTTTCTATCCGCCCTGACACGTTCGCTACTGGTCTAGGAGTTCCTGCTGTTCTCCATCGGGGGGAGCATCCGCGGGAGTTTCTGCATCAGCCTCTTCCGCCTTGAGCTCCTTTTGGAGGATAACGATCGGTTTTTCAGCGAACCCCCAGTCCTTATATCGTTGGATGACGGAGCCCTCTGTCGGCGCGACTTCGATTTCAAGCGTCTTCATGCCGCTTTCCAGCGCGGTGGATTCGGCGGCTTTGATGAGATGGTCTGCCACGCCGAGCTGCCGGAAAGGCCCTGACACCGCGAGGTCTGCGATTTGCCCGATTTCGGCATCGCCGGGGTTCTTCTTCACCTTGATTTGCCCGATGGCGTAACCACTAGCTTCCGCGACGAGCCGGTAGTGCTGGCTGTCGTCCCCGAGGTCTGCCGCGAGTTCTTCCGTTACCTGCTTTTTGGTTTTATCCGCCAAGCAATATGTGTGTAAATGTTCTGCATCGTTTTCTTCCGCAGCGCGCACTTGGAGCGTGCCGGTGAGGTCGAAGTTTTGATTTGCCATGGTGATTTCTCCTATTAGGACTGACACAGCCAGGCCCCGCCGAGTGTGTCTCGCGGTAGCGCGTCTGTGCTGCAGCAAGTCTTATGAGTCTAAAATGCGCGGCGAGGGATTGGTTTCCCTCATCCGCTTAGTATTTTAACATACTTTCGCATTAAATTGCAAGAAAAAACGCGGGATGCCAGAGACATTTCGTTTTCGGTTTGGCTATCCACTGTGAAAATGGACAACGGAGCTGCTCCCTGTAAGTCAGGCACTGCCCTGTTCAAGTTCAGGAAATCTCTGAACGACAGAAGAGTGAGCACTGAATGGTTCGGCGTGAGATACGCGTTAATGTCCCACCGAAGAATCGTCAATTTCCGCCGCCGTTGCCTCTGTCTCTGTCTCTGTCTCTGTCTCTGTCTCCGGGGCGTTTTCTTGCCCGATGCGCAACTGCCGTTCGGCATCCACAACATCGCGATTAATTTTTCCGATGCACCGATTCAGTTTATCCACGAGTGCCTCATGTCCAGTCATCGCGCGGCGGATTTGGCGGAGCTGATCGATGACAAGTCTAAAGGTTCGGACAAAGTCGCCAGCGTCCAGGTCTGCGTAGTTTTCCAACGTATCAAACGGACAGCCGCGGCTCCACGCCAGCATCGCTGTGCAGAGGCGAAGTTCCAGCATCGGCGTAATCTCCGAGACGTTGTGTTTCATCTCTAACCGTTGCAGTCGTCCGATTTCACGGCTCACTGCGTCTAGTGCGCCGAGTAATCGGGCGTTTTTAAGCGGTTCATAGTAGCTGTCTTTGCGCGGTTCGGAGACGATTGTCACCATGAGGCAGTTAATTTCGTCTTCGGTGAGTCGTTCAAAAAAGCCGCTGAACAGCAACTGCGTCAGTTGGAGTTCATAGCCGTAGAGGCGCGCGGCAGTCCTACCGCGCGGCAGCACCGTTTCGTCTTGAATGTAACCGAGTGCCTTCAACACTTTGAGACGCGCGCCTATCTGGAGGCGCGGGTAGTTCTCGATGACATTCGTCTGCTTTTTGAGTTTCTGAACGCGCTGTTCCTGTTTGCGGATGCTGTTATACCGTCCGCTGCACTCGCGTAGTTGATGGCATCCGTCGCAAAGACTCTTCACGCTCCCGGCTTGAATCTTCTTAATCTGCTTGTGAATCGGTGCTAGGCGTTTGATGCGTTGCTTCCGCCGCTTCTTCCCGCGCGTCTCCGCTTTAATTTTCGCCAAGTCCACCTGAAACCGCTGAAGAGCCTTGTCGAGATGCCGTTTGAGGCGGTAATGCGTCTCGATTTGTTCAACACCATCAATGCCTTCGTGAATGCAGGTTGGGCGCGGCAGAGCCTTGCATTTGCTGGCAAGCGTCTCAATCTGCCTATTGAGTTCGGCGATGCGGGTGTAGTTCTGATGGTTGCTCAGACTCATCGTGTAGACATCGTAAATGTCCTCGCCGTATTTCTCATAAAGCGTGAGGATGCTGGAATAAGAGAGGTTAAACTGACTCTCTATCGGTTCAATCTTGTCGGCGACGACTTTTCGGACTTCGTCCGCATCGGCGTAGAACGGCTGAATCTGCGCGTAGACGTAGCCGATGGTATCAATGCCGCGTCGTCCCGCGCGCCCCGCCATCTGATGATACTCGCGGGACTTGAGATACCGGAACCCAATGCCATCGAACTTCTCAAGGCTATCAAAAACGACGGTGCATGCCGGCATGTTGATACCGACAGCGAACGTCTCTGTCGTAAAGAGGAGTTGAATTAAACCGGATGTGAAGAGCCGTTCGACGACTTCCTTGAGCGTGGGGAGCATGCCGGCGTGGTGATAGGCGATGCCTCGGCTGACTAACCGGCGGAATGCGGCGATGTCCTTTTCCTCAACGATGTCAAACTGGATGCAAAGCGCGTCAAATTTCGCCAAGATCTCCTTCCGCTGCCATTGCTTCAGCAGATTCGGGTGTCCCCTATCGGCGTAATGGTAGGCGTTCGCCTCACATCCCTTGCGGCTAAAACAGAAATAGAGGCACGGCAGCCGATTTTCGCGGCGGAGATAAGGGAGCAGCTGCATCTCTATCATATCGGCGGGCAGCGCGCGCTTTTTGTTCACCTTCTCCTCTCTCCACTCCGCTTGTGAAACTTTCCGCTGCAGACTCGCGATATGTTTTGTCGTGCCGATGCCGTAATTGGCGAAATAGAGGTAATGCTCCAGCGGCACAGGACGTTTCAGTTCCTCCACTACCTCAATCTCAATCTCGCGCACGCTTTGCATCCACTCGGCGAAGTGCGCGATGTTCGGAATAGTGGCACTCAGGCAGACGAATTTGATGTGTTGCGGCGCGAAGATGAGGCTTTCCTCCCAGACGGTGCCGCGCGCAATGTCGTTAATATAGTGAATCTCGTCAAAAATAACGTAGGCGACATCGTCAAGCCGCTCGATGTTATCGAAAATTGTATTCCGGAAGATTTCGGTAGTCATCAGCAGCACTTGTGCGTAAGGATTCAGCACCACATCGCCCGTGACGATGCCGATTTTCTCTCCATATTCGGCGTAAAAGTCGCGGTATTTCTGATTGCTGAGTGCCTTAATCGGCGCGGTGTAGATAACCCGGCGGTTCTCTTGGATACACTTTTCGACAGCGTATTCGGCGATGACAGTCTTTCCCGCGCCCGTTGGCGCGGTGACAATCACCGAGTTATCCCTATTGATTGCGGCGATGGCATCCTCCTGAAACCGGTCTAGTTGCAACCCTTTGTATTCCATCAAATCCTCCTTTGCGTAATTTGTTAAATATCAGTATAACCGATTTTGGTTTTTTTTGTCAAGAAAATAAAGCAGGATTTTCACGATTAAGCAGGATTTCCATGATTATAGGATTTACAGGATTAAAGTATCCTCAGTCTCCAATAC
>PYJE01000128.1:0-5303 GCA_003635305.1 Candidatus Poribacteria bacterium
GACAGGCCCTCGCGCTACGGTGAAGGCCGGGGAGACGAGTTTGGCGTGGTGGCTCGCGAGGGACAGGCCCTCGCGCTACGGTGAAGGCCGGGGTAGGGTATGTCTTTCAGAGTCGCGGAAAAGTTGTTCAAGCCCTCGCGCTACGGTGAAGGCCGGGGAGACGAGTTTGGCGTGCGGCAGAAATGCCGCGAGGGATGGGCCCTCGCGCTACGGTGAAGGCCGGGGAGACGAGTTTGGCGTGTGGCAGAAATGCCGCGAGGGACAGGCCCTCGCGCTACGGTGGCCGGAGAGACAGGCCCTCGCGCTCCGGTGAAGGATGGGGAGGCAATTTGAGGTGAATGGAGGCAAGGCGAGAACAGGTCATCGTCTTTAGAAAAAAATAGGTTTGACAATTTTGTGAAAATATGTCAAAATAGTCCTATCTCAACTACAAGGAGGCAGAAGATGGAAAATAGTGCATATAAGATTGGCGTTGTCGGTGTGGGGAGGATGGGCGCGAACATTGCCCGGCACCTGAACGATGATGGGTTCGACGTGACTGCGGTTTACGATGTGATGAGCGAACGGGCGCGGGAGCTCGCTACGGAACTTGGCGCGGTTGCGGCGGAGAAATTGGCGCAGGTTACGGCGAACGCTGACTATATCATCACCGTTGTCACGGATGATGCGGCGATGCGCCAGGTTTTCGCCGAAGATGCGGAGGACAGCCTGCTCATTGGCGCGTGCTGCAAACTCTTCATTAACTGCGCTACGATTAGTCCGCATGTCCATGTTGAGGTGGAGCGGCTTGCGGAAAAGCACGATGCGGAGAGTCTTGAGGGGTGCATGGCGAGTAGCATTACGCAGGCGCGGGAAGGCACGCTTTATCTGATGTGCGGTGGGAAAAAAGAGACGTTTGACAGGGCGCGCGCGATTCTCGATTCAATGAGCATCTCCCTCCGTTACATCGGCTCGGCGGGACAAGCGGCGCAAGTCAAGGCACTCGTCAATATGGTGATGAATATCAACACTGCTGGGCTTGCAGAGGGGCTCGGCTTAGGTGCGGCGTTGGGACTAAATTTGGAGATGCTACAGGCGGTTTTCGCGCAGACGGGGGCGAATTCTCGCGTATTGGAGACAGATGGCGAGGACATGCAGCTCCGGGACCACGAGTGCTATTTTTCGGCGGCGCATGCGTCAAAAGATTCGGGTATCGCGTTGGATTTAGCGGACGCGGCTGGCATCGCTCTCCCGCTGGCACAGGCGACGAAAGCGCAGTATGATAAGATGATCGAACTGGGATTGGGCGAATTGGATAAGTCGGGTGTCGCCGAATTGACGTTCCCCGGCCGGGGCGGACACTCGTAAGGGTGGATGTAGGAATCTGTTGGAGAGACATGAAACCACAAGAAGCGTCCGCCGAACGCATTTCGACATCCGAAAACCTCAGAGGCGTAATCCTTGCGGGAGGGTTAGGCACCCGTCTGCATCCGCTCACCAAAGTGACGAGTAAGCACTTGCTGCCGGTGGGCAACGAGCCGATGATTTTTCACTGCGTCAAGCAGCTCACGTCGGCAGGCGTTACGGATATTCTCGTCGTGACGAATCCGGAATATGTCGGCGATTTTGTGAAGGTGCTTGGCGGCGGTGCCGAGTTCGGATGTGAGTTTACCTATCGGGTGCAGGAAGAGGCGCGGGGGATTGCGCATGCGCTCGCGCTAGCGGAGGGGTTCGCTGCGGGCGGCAAGATTGTCGTTCTCCTCGGCGATAACGTTTTTGAATCGCCTATTCGGCCGGCGGTTGCGGATTTCCTTGCGCAGGGAGAAGGGGCCCGCGTGATGCTCAAACGGGTGCCAGATCCGGCACGTTATGGCGTTGCAGTTCTGGACGGCAATCGTATTGTTGCGATTGAGGAGAAGCCGCCGCATCCGAAAAGCGATTATGCGGTGGTAGGTGTCTATTTTTACGATGCCGCTGTGTTTGACATTATCCGCACGGTTGAACCTTCGGCGCGCGGCGAATATGAGATAACCGCTGTCAACAACGTCTATCTCTGTCGTGGGATGCTTGATTACAGCATTGTGCGTGGCAAGTGGGTTGATGCTGGCACGTTTGACGCGCTGACCGAGGCGCATCACATTCTTTTGGAACGTATACCCGATTAAATGGTGAATCATTCAGAAACGTATGCGCGGTTGCAAACCGCGCCTACCGGTGGAAGGGTGAATCATTCAGAAACGTATGCGCGGTTGCAAACCGCGCCTACCGGTGGCAGGGTGAATCAGTCAGAGTGGATAGGAAGATAAATGGTGAATCATTCAGAAACCCCGTCTGAACATATTGCGAGAGAGGAGGCCCCTGCGAGAGAGGAAGCCCCTTTTCTTTCGATTGTTGTGCCGGTTTACAACGAGGAGGAGAACGTTCGTCCGCTGTTTGAGAAGATTCAGGCAGTCTGTGCGGAAATCGGCATGCCGTATGAAGTGTTATTCGTTGACGATGGTAGCAGTGACGATACTTTCGCGATGCTGTCTGCGTTGCATGCAGAATTTTCGCGGGCGAGGCTGGAGATTCCGGTTAGCCGCAGGGGCAGTTTGCGGGTTATTCGGTTTGAGAAGAATGCTGGGCAGACGGCGGCGATGGCGGCGGGTTTTGAGTATGCGCGCGGTGAATACATCGTCAGCATGGATGGCGATTTGCAGAATGATCCGGTTGATATTCCGCGCATGCTGCGAGAGCTTGACAGAGGCTATGATCTGGTTTGTGGTTGGCGGAAGGAGCGGCAGGATAAGTTTTGGACGCGGCGTGTGCCTTCTGTGGCTGCTAATTGGATTATCGCCAGGTTGACAGGGATTCCGATTCACGACAACGGGTGTTCGCTGAAGGCTTATCGGGCATCGGTTATCAAACGGGTGCCGCTTTACGGTGAGATGCACCGATTTATTCCGCTGATGTCGCGGTTGGCAGGCGCGATTGTCACGGAGGTGGAAGTCACGCACCATCCGCGCCGTTTCGGTGAGAGTAAGTATGGGCTGGGCAGGGTTTGGCGAGTGCTTCTGGATATTATGGCATTCGTGCTTATCCTGATAAGTTTTCCGATCCGCGCGGAAGATGCGAGGTTCCGGACGCTGCGACGCAAGAATCCAAAAACGAATGTGTGGGTGCTCACGGGGTGCTTCGGTATTCCTTTTTTGGTTTTAGGTGGCATCACCGTGCTGCGGGATGCGTTTCTCATTCCGATGGGGACAACGATTTTAGGGTTCGGGTTCGGCATGCTCGTCCTCGGTTTGGTGACAACCCATGCGCTCACGCAGGCGCAACGTTCTGCGGATTTGGGCAAACTCGCGTGGTTCTTCACTTACGTCTGTAAGCGGCGGCCGCTCCGAATTTTCGGTCCCATCGGTGCAATACTGTTTGCATCAGGTTGCATTCTCCCGTTGTTGTCTGGGGGAACGCTGATCCTCTATGCGTTACGGATGCTAATCTTGATGCTGGTTTTATTGAAATCCGGTATCTTGGTGTTTTGGTTTGGCTTGTTCGGTGAGCTCGTATCGTTTGCGAATGCGGATAAGGTGAAGGATTACACGGTGGCAACGTTGCTGTGAAGGAAGGGTAGCGCAGGTGTTGGGATTGGGAGGGGAGAATTCGAGACGCGGGAGGGTTCTCCTACTTGAAAAGGGGCGCGCTTGCAAAGCGCGCCTACGGGAGTCCTCTAGGAGGACTTTCCTACTTGAAAGGAGCGCGCTTACAAAGCGCGCCTACGGGAGTCGAGACTGGGAGGGCTCTCCTACTGGGTTGAGGCTGGGAGGTCTATCCTGCTAAGGGAAGGAATACGCTTTGGATAATTGGCGCGCCGAATTTCCGGTAACCGAAAATTATATCTATATGAACCACGCGGGTGTTGCGCCGTTGTCGTGTCGGGTGCGGGATGCGATGACAGCGTTCGTGGAAGATGCCACCGTGCACGGGGCCGTTCATGTTGAAATTTGGGCAGAGATGGCGGAAGAGTGTCGCGTTGCGGCGGCGCGACTTCTTAACGCGGATGCGGCTGAGATTGCGTTCATGAAGAACACGACGCAGGGCATTCTGCTCGCGGCGAACGGTATTGATTGGGGTGCAGGGGACAACGTCGTCACGACGGCGGTTGAGTTTCCGGCTAATGTTTACCCGTGGTGGAGTTTGAAGGAACGCTACGGTGTTGAGACGCGCATGGTGCCTGAGCGCGCGGGATGCATCGACGTTGCGGATATTGCCGATGCCATCGATGCGCGCACTCGTGCTGTGACGATTAGCCACGTTGAATTCGCCTCTGGGTTCCGCAATGACATTCAGGCTATCGGCGAGTTGTGCCGCGCGCGGGATATCTGGTTCGTCGTTGATGCTATTCAAAGTTTGGGTGCGATTGAGGTTGATGTCAAGGCGGCGCACGTCGATATCCTCGCCGCCGATGGACATAAGTGGCTGCTCGCGCCGGAAGGTGCGGCGATTTTCTATTGTGCCGCCGAGAAGCTGGAACGGCTTATCAACACGAACGTTGGCTGGGCAAGCGTTGTGAACCCGCGCGATTTTCTCAATTACGAGCTCACCCAGAAACCGGACGCGACGCGGTTTGAAGAGGGCTCTTACAACAGCGTCGGTTTGTATGGGCTCAGGGCGGCGGTTGCGTTGTTGTTGGATGTGGGCATCGCTAACGTGGAGGAGCGTGTTTTGGGGCTTACGGCACGTTTAATGGCGGGGTTGGAGGCGAAAGGGTATCGCGTTATCACGCCGAAGGCAGATGGTTCGCGGGCCGGGATTGTCATTTTTGAGAGTCCGCGGCATTCGCCTGCCGAAATGGAGGCGTTGCTTCGCAATGAGCGGATTATCACGGCGGCGCGCGGTAGCGGGATTAGGGTTTCGCCGCATTTTTACAACACGGCGTTGGAAATCGATCGTTTGTTAGAAGTGCTCCCAGTTTTGTGAAGCAGGACAGATGCTAGTACCGCCTTGTTTGCGCTCTGGCGAGCGCAAACTACAGAAGGGGGGTTGGCCGCATTCAAGTGAAATATCGTCTTGTTTGCGCTCAGGCGAGCGCAAACTACAGAAGTTGAAGAAAAACAAGCAAGGAAAGGGAAAATTGATTAGACATACACAAAATAACGTTCAAGGTTACGCTCGTGCTTCTTTCTGGGTGATGCTCGGTGTCGTGCTGATGCTTAGCAGTTGCCAAGTGCCGGGTGGTAACCAGAAGATTAGCAAGATTCGCATTTCCGTGCAAAATCCGCTGCCTATCGCCCGGAAGAATGTCCCGATTGTGCTGACTGGCGAGTATCTCCGCAAAGTCAACT
>PYJE01000128.1:5323-17369 GCA_003635305.1 Candidatus Poribacteria bacterium
GAAAGGGTATCGCGTTATCACGCCGAAGGCAGATGGTTCGCGGGCGGGGATTGTCATTTTTGAGAGTCCGCGGCATTCGCCTGCCGAAATAGAGGCGTTGCTTCGCAATGAGCGGATTATCACGGCGGCGCGCGGTAGCGGGGTTCGAGTCTCGCCGCATTTTTACAATACGGCATCGGAAATCGATCGTTTGTTAGAAGTGCTCCCAGTTTTGTGAAGAAGGAGACGGTTTGTCCGCGTGAGGGTGAGATATCGTCTTTTTTGCGCTCAGGCGAGCGCAAACTACAGAAGTTGAAGAAAAACAAGCAAGGAAAAGGAAAATTGATTAGACATACACAAAATAACGTTCAAGGTTACGCTCGTTCTTCTTTCTGGGTGATGCTCGGTGTTGTGCTGATGCTTAGCAGTTGCCAAGTGCCGGGTGGTAACCAGAAGATTAGCAAGATTCGCATTTCCGTGCAAAATCCGCTGCCTATCGCCCGGAAGAATGTCCCGATTGTGCTGACTGGCGAGTATCTCCGCAAAGTCAACTCCGATTTCTCGTTTAATGCGTATTCCGTGTCTATCGGGAAGGCACCTCAGGAAAGGATGCTTCCCTCGCAAGCCGATGACTTGGACTACGATGGCGAGCGCGATGAGCTCAGTTTTTTATTGGATTTGGAACCGCAGGAGACGAAGGAGGTTTCCATCCTCTATGACGCTAACGTGGATGCGGCATTAACGTTGGAACTCAATAAACAGACGCGGGCGGGCATCTTTCCGGAACTTGATGCAGTAGCGGCGATGGAGTCTAATCTCATCGCGTATGTGTTGAGACATGACGGTGGCATCGTTGCGTATGGCAAGAAACGGGAGGAGCTTTTCAGTGTTGATTCGGTGTTTCAGTATGAGTTGGATGCCGGGCAGCCGCTTTCGCCCGATTTTCGTCTCCATTTTGAGAGCCATAATATCGTCCTCGGGCAGCAGGTTGAGGTGAAGGTTGTGAAGCCGGCGCAGCAGTGGGTATTGGCAGATGTTGCGAATAAGGAAACCTACTTTATCCGCAAATCCGATGAGCAACTCAACTTTTCCAAATCGCTTGGGTTATCGTTGAATACCCTCACAAACGCCGGAGGCTCCATGGTGGCGTTAACGCACCAAGAGGGTGGCATTGGCTGCGGCGGGTTTGCGTTGTGGGATGAAGCGAATTCGGAATTGATTCCGATGCCGATGGAAGGCGATTATGTCCGAATCCTCGCGAACGGTGCCATCAGATCGGTTGTGCAGCGGATTTTTCCGAACTTGCAGCTTGATGGTGAGTCGGTTCAGTTCACGTCAACTACGTTTATTTATGGCGATTCGCCGTGGATTGAACAGCGCATTTATGTGAGAGGTTTGCCGGCGAATTACGCCATCGTCACGGGTATTCCGAATCTGGGGGATGCGTCTGACTCCGACGAAGAGCAGGGATGGCTGTGGAGTTGGGGGACAGATGCGGCGTGGCTTGCGCCTCTTGGCGTGGCGTTGATTTATCCGACAACCGGTGCGGACGGTTTCTTATTGGGTAACGAACCTATTGATACGGTTCCGGGCAATTTGTCGTTGAGATTGGCACCTGATGCGGCGGGATGGCTCAGTTATCGCGCGTTTGCGATTTGGGGCGGCGGCACTGATGGCATTGAGACGGAGGCTGAGTTCGCGCAGCATGTCCAGGTTACCGCTACCGCGATGAAGACACCGCCGAGGATTAAGTCCTTGCCGCGGGAAGAAAAGTAGGTGGGATTTCCAAACTTGTCTCTCTGTAGTGCAGGATCGCCGGATCCTGCCATTTCCTACAGAAGAGGGATGCATTGCGACGTGTCTCTCTGTAGGGCCTGTTTGCGATCAGGCGAGCGCAAACGACAGAGGTGGATGCCTTGAGACATGTCTCTCTGTAGGGCAGGATCGCCGGATCCTGCCATTTCCTACGGGGAATGAGAGAGGGCTGGAGGAATATCAATGCTGGAAAAAGAAGAATGCCTAGCAATTATCGCTAAACATCGAACGGACGAGGTTGTCGTTACGACGATGGGGATGAGCGTGCCGTGGGCGAAGTTGTCAACGCATCCGCTGGACTACGCCTCTGTCGGCAGTGCGATGGGGCACGCCGCCGATTTCGCGCTCGGTATTGCGCTGGCGAAGCCGATGAAAGAGGTTATCGTGCTGAATGGCGATGGGAGTATGTTGATGTGCCTCGGCACGTTGGCGACGATTACCGGCCTCAGCGCGCCGCCTTCCAACTATACGCTGTTCGTTTGTGATAACGGCACGTATGAGGTGACAGGCAATCAACCTGTCCCCGGCAACCGTGGTTTCAGTTGGCCGACAATCGCTAAAGGCGTGGGTTTTCAGCAGGTTTATGAATTTGAGGAAGCGGATGCGCTTGATGCCGCCCTGCCGGAAATCCTGAAACGTCGCGCGGTTAAAAACCACGCCTACGGAGATGAAAATGCCGCGGGCCCCGTCTTTGTCAATCTGAAGATTGCGCAGGCGGCGGAGCCGCCGCCAGACCGGTGGGGTGGTTTTCCGTATCCGTATTTGCAGGAATCGCTTGCGGTGTCAACAGCTAAATTGAGACGCGCGCTCGCCAAAGAATGTTGATGCATTGCGATTTTCGCGGGCGATGCCGTTGTTGGCGCGGTTGGAAATCGAGAGGAAAATGTCGGGGGTAGGCGCGCTTTGTAAGCGCGCTTCTTTGGATGCGCGGTTGTAAACCGCGCCTACCCCACTCTGTAGGTAAGGATCGCCCGATCCTTACCTTTCAAGCGCGGGCACTCTCAGACGACAGGCGGCGAGTTCCCCGTTTGCGATCAGGCGATCGCAAACTACAGAGGGGGCGGCACTCGCAAACTACAGAAGGCTAGCGAAGGCCGCCCCCCGTAGGTAAGGATCGCCTGATCCTTACCTTTTGAGCGCGGGTGCGGCGAGTTCCCCGTTTGCGATCAGGCGATCGCAAACTACAGAGGTAACTCAAGCGCAGGCAACCAGGTACCCACAGACGCTAATTGCAACTGCTGCGTTTTCAACGCCTGTTCCTCTAACGCATCGTCGTAATCATAAGGCACACTGCGCGCGGCAGCATCCTTCTTATCCCTCGCGAAGGAACACGGCGTTTCCGTCGTTCCTGCGATGCTAGGCTCTTCCGACAGCATCTCGCGCAGGCGTTGCATTGCACGGTGCGTTTCCACATCGGTGATACCGAGAACCTCCGCAAGCAGACGCGCATCGAGGATATGCCGCCAGATATCGGACGCGCATTCGTTGTAGGGCAGCATCCGCGCTTTCTTCAAATCGGTGAAGATGTTATCTGCCGCTTTTAACTGCGCATCGGTGAGTTTGCGGACATCCAGTGTTGGGACATTCTGCAGCGTATTCAATGAGAGTATACCACGCCCAGGCTGTTGTTTACCCGCGGTTGCCCAATGACAGAGCATCCCGAAGGTTGAATTCGTCCACAACGTCCACGCGGCATCGTAACGCTTGTCCAACTTCACGTTGGTAATTAGGTTAACACCTATCGAAGGATTCTCCGTCCAATGTGCTAATACCGAATTGGCATTGAATCCCAGATACTGGTGATAATGCGTTCGGCTGTTGTGCTGACGCAAAATCCCATGTGCTTTTTCAACATTATCTGGTTTAATCTGTGCTTTATGGTCTGGAACGACTTGCATGGAACGCTGCGGCGTTATGTATTCCTGTTTCCACAGTGCGTCATATCCTTCTTGCACACTGGATTCGCGTCGGTGCATCTCGAATGCACCACGTTTATCCTTATCCTTGATGTCGCGATGACTTGCACCGACTTGTCCAATCTCCCCTAACAGACAGATTGGGATATCAATCGCTTCTAGCAGTTGGGGTAACCGCAATGTCCCGTGACGCATTTGGTAAGCGATTTGCATTAACGACATGGACTTCACGCGAGATGCACCCCATTCGCCTGCATCGATGGGACATTCCAACATTTGCCCCACGTTAACATCGCCTATCATGAGACGCTCACCACCGTGCGCTTCGTCTTCCAAACGACGTGTCACAGCGTGACGCTGGATAAGGACTGCGAGTGTCTGTCCTGCAAGTAGACTTTTGGGACGTTCAGAGAGACTGACGAACTTCGCGCGCCCGGTATTTTTGCCGATTCCCTTTGTCGCGACAACCATGCATTCTGCCATGTTCGTATCGTGGGAGAATGCGCTATCGTGCCCACCGCGCTGAGCAATTGTGACAACCACTACATCGTGGTATTCGGTAGCCCACATCTCCCGAACCTTTTTGAAAGGGCCGCTTGTGAGGACGGTTGCAGGCAGAATCATACCCATACGTCCACCTTTCCGCAATTTCTTATCGGCAAGTTCGACAAAATATGAGTACGCTACTTGCCCATGGGCAACACGGGTATCCTTTTTTCTAAGAGCATCCTGCATTGCCTTTTTTTCTTCTTTACTGCGCCCAGCTGCCTCAAAAACATTTTTTGGATTATTTGAGGCAGGATCTGCACCAGGCTTTAAGAACGGCGGGTTCATGATGACGATGTCCATCTCGCCATCGGGGAATTCGCGTTTCAGTGTCACCGTCTTTTCGACGATGCCTTCCCCAAATTCTTTCCCCCACAACCGAACCGTTTCCTCGCCGCTTCCGCCGAAGAGCATCTGGTTATCAAGGAGTTCCAGCGAACCGATTTGGTAGATGCCCTCTTCCTTTTTACCGAAGGGTGCGGGGAGGACACGGGTGGAACCGAGTGTGACTTGCGGGTGCGCGCTTGCCATCACGGTGAACGTTACATGCGTTGCATGCGGGTAGATGTCAACTCCTGCGAGGTTTTCTTCTAGCATGGAGCGATGGATGTCCTTGTCGCTTTTGCCAGATTTCCGGGAGTAGAGTCTGCGCACTTGTTGGTAAACGCCGTTGAGGAGCGCGCCTGTTCCACATGCGTAGTCTGCAACCTTTGGGAGGTTGTTGACATCGATGTCGGGGCAAACGAGTGCGGAGAGCAGTGCTGCGCTTTCTGGCAGTGTGTAGTTTGCCTTGACGTAACGCCGGTCGGCGAGCACTTCTTGGAAGACTTCACCGACGATTTGGTGCATTGCTTCTCGGTGGTTTTCCACGATGGTGCGCGCTGTCTGCCACAGGGTTTTCAGGACATCTTGGCAGAGTATCCTGTTGTATTTGTGGAGCATCAGGATGATGCGCGCGGCAGGTTTGAAGATAGGAACGTAGTTGACGTTCAGAATCCGTATCCAGTCGGCACTGACCTTCTTGTAGTTCATCCGAATCGTGTCATAGTCATTCAACGAACGGACTTTCTCGAAGCCTTTCTTCCCTGCCAGGTCGAATTGAAAGATGAAGGCGTTCATGATGAAGAGGCTTGCCTTGGAGCAGACTTCGTTGAGCGTCTTCTCGGTGACACGTTCTTCGAGGAGGAGCCCCATGTTTTCAGCGATGGCTGAGTCACTGAGGCATTCGGCTTCTCTGGCGATGGCTTGTGTGATATCGTTCACTGCGACATCCATTCCGCGAGTCATGATGTTGATGGCGGCTTGGATTTTCTCGGCTGGCACTGCACCGATGGTGAGGGCAGTGGCAATGTCATCGAGGCTGCCTCGCACAAAACCGTTCTTGGGGAAATCGCCTGTGCTATCCGCGGTGACGAGGCGATATTCAAAATCGGTGCTTTCGCTTAGCACGGTGGCTAGTTCGGCTTGTGGGCACGTGCTTGCTTCTTCGGGATAACGGATGGCCATCCCTGTTTGCAAAGTCAGGGACGAACCGCGCCAGTTTGTGTTCAGCTGTTTCCCGAAGTATTCTGTCTGCAGTTGATTCACGCCTGCATCGTCTGCGCTGCCGTGAACTTTGGCTTCGATGCCGATGGTTTCGTAACCACGCCGTCGCACGCAAATATCAATCTCTTTCGCCGAACCGTCGAACGCCGTCGGATGTGCTGCGACGGTATAACCGGAACCCGTCAGTTTCGCCCGGAGAAGGGGAGCAACGGCGTTGGTAATGGTATTCTCTTTACTTTTGTTCATGAGCGTCTCCTTGTTTGGGTTATCTTGACATTACTGGGATGCGCGGTTTCAAACCGCGCCTACGGGGGTGGTGTCCTTTACTTCAACCGGGATAGCGCAATGCAACTTGTCTGAAGCAGGATTTCCAGGATTTGCAGGATTTCCAGGATTTCCATGACCGGGTCTCTTCAAACGGAAGAGCGCATCTCAACTATATCTATGATACGTTCAATAGTGGTGGTCGAATGTTTCCCTTCCCTTCAAACGGGAGAGCGCAACGCAACCGAGGATTATTACAACGACACCGCGCCTGACAAGGATAAGTTTCCCTTCCCTTCAAACGGGAGAGCGCAACGCAACTCTTGCCGTTAATTACGTAAGGCATGATATCTCCTCTGTTGATGGCGACGGTTTGCTCACTGCTCCGGCCCGCCGTTGACAGATAGTATACGATTTGATGCGAAAGTCAAATTTATTTTCAATAAAAATGCCAACGTGCGGCTGGAACGATGCCGCACGTTGGGTTGCAGGAATGCCGTTGCTGACATTCCCTCGGATTAGACGCGCTATTAGCGTTCAGGTTCGGTGACGTGCAGGGTGATAACCGTCCCACTACGGACGGTTTTCTTAGTCCCCTGATTGGTCATGGTAGAGGACGTAACCTCTTTGGTAGAGGACGTAATCGCCTTGATGGGGCGAGTGTCCGTGCCATCCAGATTCACCTCAATCGACGCATCTGAACTGATATCGTTCAGGAATCCCAAGATGCGGATAACCTCTTTGGCTTTCATGGTATGCCTCCTATTTCCTTTCGGGCTTTTACTATTTACGTACACACGGGAGTGCCATACCCCTGTCCGCCGTTGAGTTGCCATTCCCTTCCAACGGGACAGCGCAACGCAACAGCAACGGGAGGCGCGGTTTCAAACCGCGCCTACGGCGGCGGTGTCCCTTCAACCGGGACAGCGCAACTCAGTGCATCG
This sequence comes from Candidatus Poribacteria bacterium, assembly GCA_003635305.1. Lineage (GTDB taxonomy): Bacteria > Poribacteria > WGA-4E > WGA-4E > WGA-3G > AGPOR5. Next base: position 12,333 of record PYJE01000128.1, read on the forward strand.
CGTTTGTCTCTTTATTTTTAATAGAATACCACAAATCAATTGAGATGTCAAATTTTTCTGAATTATGAAAGCGGCATTTCGTTTTCCGATGGTTAATTTAGTCAGACCCGGGATGTGGATTTTCCGTTCATTTTTCATCGGTTTGCAGGATTTCTGAACGGATTTTTAGGACATACTGATTTTCTGGTGCCTGCGCAGCGGCAGCTTCAATTTCACGCCGTGCATCGGCGACGCGGTTGAGTCGATAATAGACAAACGCGAGCGTCGCCCGATGTGCAGGGCGGCCATCCAATGCGACTGACGTTTCCGCAAGCCTGAGTGCCTCGTCAAGGTTTTTACATTCTTCTGCGAGGAGCAGAGCGAGGGCATTCTTTGGAAAGGGTGCGTTTGGTGCGAGGTGGATGGCTTTGCGAAAGTCACTCTCTGCACCGATGGCATCACCGCGCTTTCGGCGCAGTTGTCCGCGCCACCAATACCCCGGTGCCCAGGTGGGTTCCTGCCGGATGCCTAGTGTAAATGTATCTTCCGCGCTTTCCAAGTCATCTGATGCCTCGCGCAGTTGTGCGAGTTGAACGTAAGTCTCCATGAAATCCGGTTCTTCACGAATCAGCGCGAGGAAGTGCGGTTCAGCGGCGGCACGGTTGCCTAATTTTGCCTCTATCCTGCCGAGGTGTAACAGTGCTTGCCGCGAAGCAGGTTCTACCGTGAGAACGCGGTGATACGTCTGCTTGGCTTCCTCTAACCTTCCGAGTTGCATCTGGACGTAGGCGTAATCTTTCAGCGCGGGCATAAACGTGGCATCCGCTTCTACTGCCTGACGAAGCAGTGCTAATGCGCGCTGCGTTTGCCCTTCCTCAAGCAACCGATGCGCTTGACGGAGATAGCCTTCGGCAAGCGTGCGCCGGTATCGCGTCAGCGCGTTTTCAGCCCCCGATTTGTCGCCGAGTTGGGATAGGACATCGGCAAGTGCTTTATGAAATCCGGGGACGTGTGGTGTGTGCCGGATAGCGCGTTGATAAAAAGCGCGCGCTACAGCGAACTGTCCGCGCTTCGCGGCGACTTCTCCGCGTCCGAAAGCCGCGCTGGCGAGTGTGCCCTCTTGCGTTAGTGCCTCCCGAAAAACGGCATCCGCTTCGTCCAGCCGATTCAGTTTGAGGAGGACGTGCCCGAGGTTGTTATAGGCGGCAGTCGCGTCTGGATACAGTTGCACTGCGACGAGATAGTATCGGCGCGCCTGCTCCAGATGGCCGCGTTCGTTTTGAATCTGTCCTAAGGCGATATACCACGCCGCCGGTGCGTTTTTACCTGCGCTTTTGATTGCTTTTTGGAACCATTCGTCAGCCTTCTCCAATTTTTTGTAGCGATGATAGGCGGTGGCCAGTTTCGCCTGCAAATTCGGTTCAAGCGTTAAGCGTTCGGCTTGCGGCCTTTCAGCGAGTAGCTGCAGGGCACGTTGAAAGGCGGCAATTGCGCGCGGATACTCGCGCAATTTCAGGGCGGCATCGCCTGCACCGAGGTGTGCCGGGATAAACCTCGGCGCGCTTTTGGTGAGGGTGTCATACAACTGGAGTGCTTCCTCCCATCTCTCCGCTTGGAACGCGCGCTGCGCATCGGCGAGGAGCTGCTGGGGGGAATCCGCAGCGGCGATGCAGAGTCCCCAGGCCAAAAGAAGGAAACATATTCGCGCGAGCGGTAACAGGTTAGTCATCATCTTCCTCGTCCGCGGGCCGTTTCAATTTCGCCCGTGCTAATTCGGCATCTAAAATGAGCCAATTGCCCTCATTTTTCCGTTCAGTGAGCCATGCGTCAAAATCGGATTTTGCCTTCTGTTGACGGAACCGTTCCAGAAGTTCTTCTTCCACTTCGGCATACTCCCTTTGGTTTCCATTCTCGTCTTTAAACTCGTCTTGATGCTGTTTGAAATAGTCAAGAGCCATTTCCTCAATCTCGTCGGTGCTGATTGGGCGTGCGAATTTACGGCGGAAGAAGGCATCGGCAACGAGGCGGGTATACACCCATGCTTCCACAGAAACGATTTCCAATTCGTTCTTTTGCAAGACGCGGGAGAATTCTTCTTGGGTTGGAAATTCTGCGGCGATGGCCTGCATTTGTGCGGTAACTTGTTCGCGGTAATTGCTGTCCGAGACAGCACGCGCGGTATGGTTTTCATCAGACTTGACAACGCCGATGCGTGCCGCTTCCAAAACCGCAAATTTCCGAGCGATAAGCGTATCTAAGACGGCGCGTTTATCGAAAACAGTCGGTTCTGGCGGATAGGGTGTCCCGATGACCTCGGCGATTCGGAATTCGTTTTCCAGTTCGATTTGCGTGATGGCATGTCCTTCTACTACTGCAATTACGGATTCGATGCGTGTTTGTGCGTGCATCGTGCTGCTTAGCAATAGGAGAAAAAGGGTGAGATAATGTTTCATCGGTTAAGTTTAAGAAACCCAAGTTATGAGCAGGATATTAAGCAGAATTTTCACGATTAAGCAGGATTTTCAAGAGAAGACAAGATTAGCAAGATTAGGGTTATGTCATCGAGAACCGCTGTCTTAATCCTGAAAATCTTGTTAATCTTGTTAATCCTGCTTGGATTTACACGATGAACACGAAGCAGGATTTTCACGATTAACACGATGAGCAAGATTAGGGTTATGTCATCGAGAACCGCTTTCTTCATCCTGACAATCTTGCCAATCTTGTAAATCCTGCTCATATCTTGAAAATCCTGCTCATATCTTGCAAATCTTGTAAATCCTGCTTGTAAATCCTGCTCATCTCTTGAAAATCCTGCTCCGAAACACCGATTGCATCAAGAAAATCCAGTTGGAGTTGGCTCAACAAGGTTACCAGATGTTTTCGCTGTTGTCATGACATTACCTCGCCTGAAAGGGAGGAGGACTGTCTCGTGCCATGCGCCGAGGAACTCAGTCCCGAACGTTCGCGAGGGACAGGCCCTCGCGCTACGGGCGTTGAGCGTGCTGCTAAGCGTTCGCGAGGGACAGGCCCTCGCGCTACGGGCGTTGAGAATGCTGAGCGTTGGCGAGGGACAGGCCCTCGCGCGACGGACGACGAGAGTGTTGCTAAGCGTTCGCGAGGGACAGGCCCTCGCGCTACGAGAGTTGAGGTGCTAAGCGTTTGCGAGGGACAGGCCCTCGCGCGACGGACGACGAGAGTTATTCGGAACTACGCCGTGTTTTCATCCTCTGAATCGTTATGTCGAAAAAGTTTATCCCAGAAACCGCCGGACTCCGTTTGAAAATCCTCGCCGAGGGACTCTGCAAACTCTTCCAACTTTTTGCGTTGCGGTTCGGTGAGATGCAGCGGCGTTTCAATCTCGATGCTGACAACTAAGTCGCCGGCAGAGGCACGTTTATAGTGAGGGATGCCTTTGCCCGGAATCCGCAGCTGCGCGCCATACTGCGTGCCAGCCGGAATCCGCAATTCTTCGGTGGCATCGATACCCGCCACTTTAATTTTGCCCCCCAACGTTGCTTGGACGAAGGAGATACGTGCAGAGGTAACCAGATCGTTCCCTGCGCGTTGAAAGCGAGTGTGCGGCATTACGTTAACAATCACGAACAGATCTCCCGAGGGCGCGCCTTGGGCACCTGCCTCGCCTTCGCCGCGCAACTGATATTTGAAACCGCTATCAACCCCTTTGTCAACTTTCAGCGGAATCTCGCGCTTGACGCGGATAAGTCCCTGCCCGTTACACGGCTGACAAGGTTCTGTAATGATTTCGCCCTCGCCGTGACAACGGGGACAGGTGCGGGACATAGTGAAAAACCCTTGCGAGTGCGTCACCTGTCCTCTGCCGTAGCACTCGGGGCACCTATCAACGCGGGAACCTTTCTTCGCGCCGCTGCCTTCACACGTCGGACACCTTTCTATTCGCGGCACTTCCAACTTCACCTCTTTGCCGTGGATAACATCTTCCAGCGTGATTTCAAGGTTGTATTGCAAACTGCGTCCGCGCTTCGGGGCGCGCTGCGCACCGCCGCCGAACCCACCGAGGAGATCGCCGAAAACATCCCCGAAAATATCGTCAAGGTTCACACCAAAACCGCCGTAATTGCCGACACTTCCCTCGACACCGGCATGGCCAAACTGGTTGTAGCGGCTCCGTTTTTCATGGTTGCTAAGCACCTCGTATGCCTCGGTGGCTTCCTTGAATTTCTCTTCAGCCTCTTTATCATCCGGGTTCTTATCCGGGTGATATTGCATCGCGAGTTTCCGGTAAGCCTTTTTAATCTCGTTTTCATCGGCATTGCGGCTAACATCCAGAATCTCGTAATAGTCGCGTTTTTGCGTCATTAAAGTTCACCTTCTATGGCGAGGGACAGGCCCTCGCCCTACAAAAAAGACAGCGGCTAGCAGCCCGTAGCGCGGAGGCCTGTCCACCGCGGTGCCGGGGCATGGCGAGGGACAGGCCCTCGCCCTACAAAAAAGACAGCCGTTAGCAGCCCGTAGCGCGGGGACCTGTCCACCGCGTCGCCGGGGCATGGCGAGGGAAACCCGCTCGCATGCGCGTGTGGCATGCGAGGGCCCTCGCCCTACGTTCTATAAAAGTGAGCGATAGCAAGGGACAGGCCCCCGTCCTATGTCTCTTGCGTCTCACTGTCATCAGTTTCCGGAACGGGTTCTTCCACCGCTGCGGTTCCCTGAGAAACGACAACTTGCGAAGCGCGAAGGACGCGGGCGTGCAGTTGATACCCGCGCTGATACTCCTCAACAACCTTGCCTTCCGCGACTTCATCCGATGGAACAGCGAGGATGGCTTGATGCCGTGCCGGATCGAACGTTTCACCGAGGGATTCAATCGGCGTGAGTCCATGGAGCTTAAGGGCATCAAGCAGCTGCTTCTGAACGAGTTGCACGCCTTCGCTGAAAGTAGCGAACTCGGTGTTGGTATCGTCAACGTTAACTTTCTCGGCGACGCTTTTAATCGCCGCCTCCAGGCTATCTAACACGGGAATGAGCCCTTCCAGCAGTGCTTCATTGGCGTACTGGAGTTTCCGCGCTGTCTCTGCT
>PYJE01000128.1:17389-20987 GCA_003635305.1 Candidatus Poribacteria bacterium
TTTTTAATCTCGTTTTCATCGGCATTGCGGCTAACATCCAGAATCTCGTAATAGTCGCGTTTTTGCGTCATTAAAGTTCACCTTCTATGGCGCGGGACAGGCCCTCGCCCTACGAAAAAGACAGCCGTTAGCAGCCCGGAGCGCGGGAGCCTGTCCACCGCGTCGTCGGGGCATGGCGAGGGAAACCCGCTCGCATGCGCGTGTGGCATGCGAGGGCCCTCGCCCTACGTTTGATAAAAGTGAGCGATAGCAAGGGCCAGGCCCCGTCCTATGTCTCGTGCGTCTCACTGTCATCAGTTTCCGGAACGGGTTCTTCCACCGCTGCAGTTCCCTGAGAAACGACAACTTGCGAAGCGCGAAGGACGCGGGCGTGCAGTTGATACCCGCGCTGATACTCCTCAACAACCTTGCCTTCCGCGACTTCATCCGATGGAACAGCGAGGATGGCTTGATGCCGTGCCGGATCGAACGTTTCACCGAGGGATTCAATCGGCGTGAGTCCGTGGAGCTTGAGGGCATCAAGCAGCTGCTTCTGAACGAGTTGCACGCCTTCGCTGAAAGTAGCAAACTCGGTGTTGGTGTCGTCAACGTTAACTTTCTCGGCGACGCTTTTAATCGCCGCCTCCAGGCTATCTAACACGGGAATGAGCCCTTCCAGCAGTGCTTCATTGGCGTACTGGAGTTTCCGCGCTGTCTCTGCTTCCAACCGTCTTCTGGCGTTTTCTGCCTCGGCGGCGGTGCGGAGAAGGCGTTCGCGCTCCGCCTCATATTGCTCGCGCGCCTCTACCTCAACTGCCTCCAACTTCTCCCGATATTCCGATTTGAGCGTCTCGAGTTCCGCCTCCACGGTTTCAAGCGTTCGCTCTTGCGGTGCCTCACAAACTTCTCCGGCCGTTGTCTCCGATGCATCTTCACACGCCGGAGCCTCTGGCGTATCAACTACGATTTCTATCGGTATCTCTTTAACGTCAGACATTATCTTTCCTTTGTTTCGTTAGGGATTGGGTAGGCGCGCTTTCAAAGCACTCCCACCAAGTTCGGCGTGCGTTATCCATGAACCGCATCGGCGAACTCATCGGTAGGCGCGCTTTCCAAGCGCGCGCACACACCGTGCGTTATCCATGAACCGCATCGGCGAACTCATCAGTAGGCGCGCTTTCCAAGCGCGCACACACGCCGTGCGTTATCCATGAACCGCATCGGCGAACTGCTGCATTAGTGCTAGCGAACCGTCTTCCTCAAGCACATTGCCTGTGACGATGAAATCCGCCCCAGCGGTAACCTTCTTCTCGGCGAGTTCCGGCGTGCGGATACCGCCACCGACAAGCATCGGGATGCTGATGCGCGCTTTCACAGCGGTAATCATCGCACTCGGGACGGCGTGCTTCGCACCGCTACCAGACTCCAGGTAGACAAGTTTCATGCCAAGGTACTGGGCTGCCAAGGCGTGCGGTCCCGCGATATCCGGTTTATCCCGCGGAATTGGCATCGTGCCGCTCATGAATTCCACAGCAGTTCGATTGCCTCCCTCAATCAGCAGATAACCGGTGGGGATAGGCTCAAGCGCGTACCGTTGTATCCACGGTGCAGCTTTTACCTGTTCCCCAATGAGATAGTTCGGGTTTCTGCCACTGATGAGACTGAGATAAAGGATAGCATCGGCGTGCGCAGTGAGCTGCATGGAATCCCCAGGGAAAAGCACAATAGGAAGGCGTGTCGCGCTTTTCAACGCTGCCGCGATAGGATGCAACTCGGTAGTTAAGAAGCTGCCGCCAAGCAGAATCGCATCCGCGCCGGCCCGTTCAATATCGCGCGCAAGTTTCGCGCACGTTGCAACCTCGCACTGCTCCGGATCGATGAGGACGAGATAGCCGGCACGATGCCGCTCTAGAATCTCGTGGAAGTAGTTCAGAACCCGATGTGATGCCAAATGGAAACGTTCCTTCTTAATGATTGCGCGTGTTGCACGCGTTTGTTAATTATTTTATCACATTGATGCGCGTTTGTCAAATGATAGTGGCATGCTGACTAGTCCGGTAGTCGCGGTTTTCAACCTAGGCCGGTAGTCGCGGTTTGCAACCACGCAAGTTTCGCGTTCTGACTAGTCCGGTAGTCGCGGTTTTCACCCTAGTCCGGTAGGCGCGGTTTGTAACCGCGCAAGTTTGGCATTTGTCAAATGATAGTGGCATGCTGACGCTATTGTCGGCGCGCCAATTCATAGAGCAGCACACCCGTGGCGACACCGACATTGAGCGATGCTTGATTTTGTCTTCTTCCCGCCGCCGTTAGCACACCAGGTGCCATCGGAACGCGCACCAAGTCTGTGCAACTCTCACGTGCCTGCACAGAAATACCGGTATGTTCATTGCCGACGACAACAGCAGTCGGCAGGCCGACTTCCAGCGTGTAGAGAGATGTCTCGGTGTGTGCTGTCGCGCCCAGCACGCTCCAACCCTCTTGCTGAAGTGCTTCAAGCGCGGGCACTGCACTCGGCGCGAAGAAGAGCGGCAGACGGCCCACTGCACCACGCGCTGCACGAATGCAGTTTTTATGAAACGGGCTCGCGCCCTCGCCACATAGCAAAACCGCTGAAACACCTGCCGCATCTGCCGTTCGCAACGTCATTCCTAAATTATCGGGGTTCCCGATATTTTCGACGATGAGCAATGTGCAACTCGGACTGAAATGAAAGTTCAGTTGATTGGACTCCATCAAAAATCGACGATAGTTGAGATGCACCGATGCCACTATCGGCGGCACGGGACGGGTTGTGGTGACAGAGCCCATCACGCCATCGCTGACTTGGTAATAGGCGAGATTTTCGGTGTGTGCTCGCGTGAGGAGACTTTTCCCTTCCGTTGTCGCAGCGAAACCGGCGGTATAGAGTATCGTTTCTACCGGCATCCTATCTGTAATGGCGCGTGCGACGAGGCGTTCGCCTTCTATCACAAATTGCCCCTCCGCCAATTTGCCCTTCAAGGAGGACAATTTCCGAAACCGCGAAGCAACCGCATCCTTGCGTTTGGAAACGGTTCGGTGCTCTGCCTTACTGGCACTGCCACGTTTGACACCGCGATAGAAGCGTCCCGACTCGGACTCGGTAAACTCTCCCACCAAAATTTCCCTCAGCGCATTGTCCATCCACTTCTCTGGAAGATGAAACCGCCCTGCGCTTTGCCGTGGAAAAGCGAGTAGGAGCTCGCGCAATGCCCTTTCCGTTGTCGCAGTGAGAGACACCTCATAGTCCGCTTCTCTCGTGCCAGCTGGCCACATCAGCATTACGCCATCGATTTTCCTCCAACCTGCCACGCTGACATGTAGCACGCCGCTCGCAGACGCGCACGATGCCTTAAAACGGGAAACAGCATCAGTAGCATCGTTCGCTTTTTCCAAAAATTCGATGATTTTCTCGGAATCTAAAGCATTTTCTTCCTTGTCCATGACTTGTTGCAGTAGGAGAGCCCTCCCATTCTCGATTGGGTTACCAAAACGTTCCTAGATAGATTGCGCCGAGCCCGACAAAAATGTCCCACTTCATCCAGCGTTGGACGAAGGCGCAGCTCTCCTTGGAGGCATCACGCCAAAGTCGAATGCCCAG
>PYJE01000128.1:21007-21617 GCA_003635305.1 Candidatus Poribacteria bacterium
TGTTGCACGCGTTTGTTAATTATTTTACCACATTGATGCGCGTTTGTCAAATGATAGTGGCATGCTGACGCTATTGTCTGCGCGCCAATTCATAGAGTAGCACACCCGCGGCGACACCGACGTTGAGCGAGGCTTGATTTTGTCTTCTTCCCGCCGCCTTTAGCACACCAGGTGCCATCGGAATGCGCACCAAGTCTGTGCAACTCTCACGTGCCTGCACAGAAATACCGGTATGTTCATTGCCGACGACGACAGCAGTCGGCAGTCCGACTTCCAGCGTGTAGAGAGATGTCTCGGTGTGTGCTGTCGCGCCCAGCACGCTCCAACCCTCCTGCTGAAGTGCTTCAAGCGCGGGCACTGCACTCGGCGCGAAGAAGAGCGGCAGACGGCCCACTGCACCACGCGCTGCACGAATACAATTTTTATGAAACGGGCTCGCGCCCTCGCCACATAGCAAAACCGCTGAAACACCTGCCGCATCTGCCGTTCGCAGCGTCATTCCTAAATTATCGGGGTTCCCGATATTTTCGACGATGAGCAATGTGCAACTCGGACTAAAATGAAAGTTCAGTTGATTGGACTCCATCAAAAATCGGCGATAGTTGAGATG